>JAEYQV010000043.1 GCA_023409835.1 Bacillota bacterium | reverse complement strand
CAGGGTAATACATTATTCAGCGGAACCATACGGGATAATATCCTGATGGGAAAGCTGGATGCGACGGAGGAAGAGATTGAGGATGCCATACAGCTATCCTCCTCCTATTTTGTCTATGATTTGCAGGACGGAATCGATACGGTCATCGGAGAAAGGGGCCATGGTCTCTCCGAGGGTCAGGCACAGAGAATCGCCATTGCCAGGGCGTTAATTCGCAAATCACCATTTTTAATACTGGATGAAGCCACTTCGGCGCTCGATGAGCTGACGGAACTGGATGTAATAGAGGGAATACGAAGTCTGAAACCGAAGGTTACCTGTCTGATTATTACTCACAGGAAATCAGTACTGAAATATTGTGACAGGGAATTGCAGATCGAAAATAGAAAGATATCAGAGCACATAGCATAATAAGGAAGCTGCCAGGGTGTCTTGATATCAAAAATACACGCTTACTACTCAATGAATAGTATCTCCACGTGATGGATGTCACTACGGGATACTTTTTTCTTGGCCTTACACAATGATAGGAACCCGGACAGGTAAATTCATGTAATATATGGTACTGACCTCCTAAAAACCGATTTACTTTGTTAAAAACAAGACATACAAAAAATGGCGATATGTGGATAAATTTGATACGGAAACATATTGACGGTAGGGGGATAGGGCTCCTATAATGAGGTTGGAACAAATAAAGCTAATTGAGGAAGGCCTTATTTCTTGCGGATATAACAAAATATGAAGTCTGTCAATGGGAGCATTTGTCTAAATTAAATAAAAAAAATAAAAAAATAGTGTAAAAATGAGTAAAAATATGCTATAATCAAAGTTGCATGCTTAAAAATCGAAACATCGTTTTTTAATTAACAGGCATAGAAAAACAAAAAGGAAAGAGGGTAAAGGTTGTATGGCTAGGTCAACATTTTTGGGTGGAATCCACACGTATGACGGTAAGGAACTATCAAAGGATAAACCCATTACAGTTCTTATGCCGAAGGGTGATCTGGTATTTCCGATGTCCCAGCATATAGGTGCTCCTGCGAAACCTGTTGTTGCTAAGGGAGATAAGGTACTGGTTGGACAGAAGCTTGGAGAAGCGTCAGGGTTTATTTCTGCAGATGTTATCAGCTCAGTCTCAGGAACTGTGAAAGCCATTGAGAAGCGGTTAACCGTATCCGGCAGATTCATCGAAGCCGTGATTATTGAGAACGACAACGAGTACCGGACTGTAGAGGGCTTTGGTAATGAACAGGACTATACGAAATTATCAAAAGCAGAAATCAGGAGCAAGATTAAAGAGGCAGGCATTGTCGGCCTAGGTGGTGCAGGCTTTCCTACCCATGTAAAGCTAACTCCGAAGGATGAAAGCAAGATTGAATATGTCATCGTGAACGGAGTAGAATGCGAACCGTATCTGACATCTGACTACCGACTGATGCTCGAGGAATCAGATAAATTAGTTGAGGGCTTAAAAATCGTACTGCAGCTGTTTGATCATGCCAAGGGCATAATTGCGATTGAGGATAATAAGCCGGAAGCGATTCGAATATTTAGGGAGCTGACAGCGAAGGAAGAGCGGATCGAAGTAAGAGCTCTGAAGACAAAATACCCGCAGGGTGGTGAACGTCACCTGATCTATGTTACAACAGGGAAGAAAATGAACTCCAAGAAGTTACCTGCAGATGTAGGATGTGTGGTTGATAATGTAGATACGGTAATCTCAATCTATATGGCTGTTGCCAAGAGCACCCCGCTGATTCGAAAGATTATAACTGTAACAGGTGATGCGGTTGCTAATCCGGTTAACTTAAACGTAAGGCTTGGAACCAATTATCAAGAGGTTTTAGAAGCCGCAGGAGGCTTCAAAACAAAGCCGGAGAAGGTAATCTCCGGTGGACCGATGATGGGTGTAGCCCTGTTTAACCTGGATGTACCGGTAACGAAGGTAACCTCCTCTCTGGTCGGTTTCATTAAGGATGAAGCTGCTGTTGAGGAATCCGCTTGTATCCGCTGCGGAAGATGCGTGGTGAAATGTCCGCTGCAGTTAATGCCGTTTATGCTGGCCAGTGCCGGTAACCATTCCGATGAAGAGAGCTTCTTAAAGCTTAACGGACTGGAATGCTGCGGCTGTGGCTGCTGTTCCTATGTATGTCCTGCAAGAAGAGGTCTCACGCAGGCCATCATTCAGAGTAAGAATGAGATCCTGGCGAAGAGGAAGAAAGCGTAAGGAATTCGTGTGATAATTGAAAGGTCAATGTTCGCACGGCTAATACATGCCGCCACTCAAATTTTGATACGGCAGCATGTAGGACTGGACAGACGATCTAATGATGCAGCGAGCAGCAAATGAAAGCAGCTGTAATTAAAGAAAGAGGTGTAAGCTTTGAGCGATTTGTTACATGTATCGGCCTCTCCCCATACCAGGAGCCCGATCACGACGAATATATTAATGAGAGATGTTGTTATAGCCCTAATTCCAGCCAGCTTATTCGGTATTTACTATTTTGGCCTAAGCGCTTTACTGGTTATATTGACATCCATTTCTGCATGTATCCTTACAGAATACATCTACTGCAAAATGATGAAGAAACCTGTTACAACCGGAGATTACAGTGCCGTTGTGACCGGTCTTTTGTTGGCCTTAAATCTTCCGGCCGGCATGCCGATCTGGATGGTAATCACCGGAAGTGTTTTTGCGATCTTAATTGTAAAAATGTTATATGGCGGTCTGGGTCAGAACTTTATGAACCCTGCCCTGGCAGCCCGTATCTTTCTGCTGATCAGCTTCCCTTCCAGGATGACAGCCTTTGCAGTGGAGAAGATTGCCTCCCCGGGAGTAACTGATTATATAAGGAACGGAGCAGCTGCTGTGGACGGTGTCTCACAGGCAACTCCGTTAGCAGTAATGAAGGCCGGAGATTCTGTAGATTTATTTAAAATGTTTATCGGTAATATCGGTGGAACCATCGGAGAGACCAGCGCATTAGCCCTGCTGATCGGTGCCGTATACTTAGTCAGCCGTAAGGTGATCACCCTTACCATTCCCTTGACGTATATTTTCAGTACCGTTGTTTTTGCCCTTATCTTCGGAGGACATGGTTTTGATATGAATTTCCTTCTGGGTCATGTTCTTGGCGGTGGTTTAATACTTGGTGCATTCTTTATGGCTACCGACTATGTTACCAGCCCGGTTACTTTGAAGGGGCAGATTGTGTTTGGTATCTTCCTTGGACTTATGACCGGTATCTTCCGTATCTTAAGTAAGAGCTCAGAGGGCGTTTCCTATGCGATTGTTATAGGTAATATGATTGTTCCGCTGATCAATCGTGCGACACTCTTAAGACCCTTCGGAATTGGAAAGGAGCGTGCCGTCAGTGGAAAATAAGAAAGAAAAGAAGGGCTCCATCCTGAAGGATGCCCTGGCACTGTTCATCGTAACACTGATTTGCGCATTTGCACTCAGCTATATTTACGAATTAACAAAAGCACCGATTGCGGAGCAAAATGCTCTAAAAAAAGAGAAAGCCTATCAGGCAGTTTATCCTGATACAAATCCGCAGCCGGATGAGAAGCTGATGAGTCTGGTAGCAGAGACGGATTTAACAACTCTTAATTCCTCCTACAGAAACGTAACGATCGACGAGATTAATATGGCATATGACAGCAGTAATAATCTGGTTGGTTATATCATTCAGGTAAGCAACAAAGGGTATAAGGATACGATTACCATGACCTTCGGTTATACTCTGGAGGGTAAGGTGACCAGTGTTGAATTCCTTGCACTGAATGAGACTGCGGGACTGGGTATGAATGCTTCGAAGCCTGAGTTTATTGACCAGTTTAGCGATAAGGCGGTTAGTCAATTTGAGGTCACTAAGACAGGAGCTACGTCGGACGACCAAATCGATGCAATCAGTAGTGCGACTATTACATCGAAAGCAATTACGAACGCAATCAATGCCGGAATTGAATTTCTTAATGATAATTCCACAGAATTAGGAGGTGGAGCAAATGAATAAGTATACAGAGCGTCTTTATAACGGAATAATCAAAGAAAACCCTACTTTTATTATGATGCTTGGTATGTGTCCCACCTTGGCGGTAACAACCTCTGCCAGCAACGGTATCGGAATGGGGTTATCAACGACAGCAGTACTGATGCTGTCCAACCTGCTGATATCAGCACTCAGGAAATTCATCCCTAACAAGGTGAGAATGCCTTATTTTATCGTAGTGGTTGCTTCACTCGTAACTGTAGTTGAGCTGGTGATGAAGGCTTACTTCCCGGCGATCAATGATTCATTGGGTATCTATATTCCGTTGATTGTTGTTAACTGCATTATCTTCGGCCGTGTAGAGGCATATGCAGCTAAGAATCCCGTTGGAGTATCTTTCTTTGATGGTATCGGTATGGGACTTGGCTTTACCATGGCATTGCTTATCATCGGAGCCTTCCGTGAGGTTCTGGGCGCCGGTACCTTATTCGGCTATCAGGTAACACCGGATTCCTTCGAACCGATCAGCATGTTCGTTCAGGCACCGGGAGCCTTCCTTGTGCTGGCAATTGTGACAGCGATTCAGAACAAGCTGAATCTTCCTTCCGCTACGAATAAGCCGGGAAAAAGTGCAGGACTTGCCTGCAACGGAGACTGTTCCCACTGCAGCGGTGAAACCTTTACCGCTAATCATAATGGGATAAGTGAAGCGAAAGAAGTTGCAGCTAAAGTTAGTTCCATGAAAACCGAGAAGGAGGATTGATTTAGATGAGTTCGGATTACTTTGTAAAATTACTGATCGTTGTGATTGGTTCTGTATTTGTTAATAATGTTGTACTAAGTCAATTCCTGGGCATTTGCTCCTTCGTGGGTATTTCAAACAAGATAAAGACCTCCGTCGGAATGGGCTTTGCGGTTATTTTCGTTACTGCCCTGGCCTCTGCGATTACCAGTGTAATATATAAATACATCCTGAAGAGATTTGATCTCAAGTATCTTCAGACTATCGTCTTTATTCTGGTAATTGCCTGTCTGGTACAGTTTGTAGAGATGGTAATCAAAAAATACAGCCCTTCGCTTTATAAAGCTCTTGGCGTATATCTTCCTCTGATTACTACTAACTGTGCAGTGCTTGGTGTTGCCCTGCTGAACGTAGAAGAGAATTATGATATCGTAACCGGTATCGTAAATGGCTTGGCAATCGGTATTGGTTATACGATTGCGATTGTTATCCTGGCAGGTATCCGTGAGCAGATGGAGCATAATGATGTTCCTAATTCCTTCAAGGGCTCGCCAATCGTACTGATAACAGCAACCCTGATGGCTATGGCCTTCTCCGGATTTGCTGGTCTTTTATAGAAGGGAGGAATACAAATTGTTAAGTCATTTTATAGTTGCGGCAGGCTCCCTTCCCAATGTATTTCTGGCATCCAACACATTTAATATTCAGGGAGTTGTGACTGCAACCGGAGTAGTGGCAGTAACAGGTCTGCTGATCGGATTGTTTTTAGGCTTTGCAGCCAAGAAGTTTGAGGTGGCAGTGGATGAGACAGAGTCAAGGGTCAGAGAACTTCTGCCCGGAGTAAACTGCGGCGGCTGTGGCTACGCTGGCTGTGATGCCTGTGCAAAGGCAATTGCAGAGGGAGTTGCCAAGGTCAATGTATGTCCTGTTGCTAACCAGGAGGTTCATAATAAGATTGCTGAGGTTATGGGTACCACAGCGGCTGTGGAAGAAGAAATGGTTGCTTTCGTTAAATGTGCAGGAACCTGTGATAAGACGGAAGTAAATTATGAATACTACGGTGTCAGAGACTGTAAAAAAGCAACTCTTGCACCCGGTAATGCAAATAAAAAATGCAGCTACGGCTGTATGGGCTTCGGCTCCTGTGTAAAGGCATGTAAGTTTGATGCAATCCATATCGTAAATGGTATCGCAGTTGTAGATAAGGAGAAGTGCACCGGTTGCAGCTCCTGTATTGCAGAATGTCCGAACAAGCTGATCGAACTGGTTCCTTATCGATCAAAGACATTGGTAGCCTGCAGCTCTAAGGATAAGGGCAAGGATGTTAAGGCTGCCTGCTCCATCGGCTGTATCGGCTGTAAGCTATGTGTGAAGAACTGCGAATATGATGCCATTCACGTAGAGGATAATCTGGCATATATTGATTACAGTAAGTGTACAAACTGCGGTAAATGTGCCGCTGCATGCCCGGTAAAGGTTATTCGGGTACAGGAAAGCAAGGCTTGATAAAGCAGTTCGTTATCGTGAAGGATTATTACCGACACGAATAAGAAAAGAGCTGTTCAAAAGGATATTCAGAGTGAAATTCATACGGATATTCATAGAGATATTCAGAGTGCATATAATGAAGCTGCATCATCCGGTGCAGTTTCTTATATGCACTCTTTTTATAAGCGGTTGGCTGCCACAGGCAGACCAATCCGGTTATGACAAGGGAAACGATTTATCGTTTCATCTTGTTTATGATAAGTGAAACACGATTTATCTGTTTCATCTTGTTTCATAGAATAGACTCCCGGACTTAGCTACCTACCCACGGGCCTAGCGAGTAAGTTTCATCGAGCGTGTCATCTGACAGTCTGTTCTTTATAGCTTATGAGAGATTCGCCGGGAAACTCATGATATTAGTCCCCGCCCCCTCATATTAAGCTTGAATAAATGTGTATAATGTTATAAAATGGAATAGAATGTATATTGAGGGATATTAGGGGAGAAAGCTATGACAACTATTTTAGAGCTTTCAGAAAAATGTGGCGTATCTGTTTCAACTGTAAGTAAGGCACTAAACGGATATACGGATATTAGCGATAAGACCAGGAAACTTGTAATCCGGACTGCGAATGAGATGGGATATTTTCCAAATGCCAATGCGAGGGCATTGAAGCTGAAGAAAACATATAACCTCGGAGTGTTATTCGCAACCTATACATCCTTGGGACTGAGAAATGACTACTTCGCTCATATTCTTTCCGCTTTCCGGGAAGAAGCCGCACAGGGAGGATACGATATCACCTTCATTGAGCATCATGTCGGAAGTAGAAAGATGACATACCTGGAACACTGCCAATACCGGCATTTTGACGGTGTCTGCATCGTATGTGCAGATTATGAGAACGAGGAAGTTATTAAGCTTGCCGAGAGTAATCTGCCGATTGTTACGATTGATTATGCATTTCAAAAAACCTATTCCATCATTTCTGATAACTATGGAGGTATGAAGCAGCTGGCTAATTACATCCTCCGCCAGGGGCATACCAAGGTAGCCTATATTCATGGCAATAAGACTCTGGTTACCTTAAACCGAATTGAGGGTTTTCTGGATGCAATGAAGGAAAATCATGTCACGATACCCCGGGAGTACATAGTAGAAGGATTATACCGGAATCAGATGCTGACAGAGGAACTGACAGAGAGGTTGCTTAAGCGAAAGGACCCTCCTACCTGCATCATAGCACCGGATGACTTATCTTCGGTAGGAATCATAAATGCAATCCGTAAGAGAGGTCTTAAGATAATCAAGGACATCTCAATTGCAGGCTATGACGGGCTGGAATCCCAGCAGCTGATTGGCGTTAAGCTGACTACCGTGAAACAGGAACGAGATAGTATTGGACGGGAGGCAGCCAGGAGGCTGATCAATATGATTGAAAATCCGCAGGAGCAGGCAGCGGATACCGTATTTATGAAGCAGACATTATTAATCGGTAATTCCGTCAGAAGAATAAATACCTGAATAAGCTCAAACGATAGTGATATCAGTCGGACCTTAGAATAGAGATTCATACGGGAAAGGAGTCTTGTATGATACAGGCATATAACTATATGATAGAGAGCTATTTGCCTAAGCAGATAGCAAGAAACAGAGTACATAATAAGAACGATTTAAAGAAAATATATGAGAATATAATCAAACAAAGCCGTACTTCCGGTTTCTACAAGTTCAACCTATCCAGAGAGAATCAGGAATTCACCTTTGGAATTAAGGATGCATCCATGCTTTTAAAAGCAAAGCTGGCAGATATGACGGATCCCGACCAGCCGAGCTATAATCAAAAGTTTGTGGCGAACAGCGATGAGGAGGCCCTTGACGCTATACTGGTCAGTAAGGATGTCAGCAGATTGCCGGAGGATATCTCACTGAAGGTGGAGACACTGGCTTTACCACAGGTTAATGTCAGTAAGGATTTATTCAAACCCTCCCGCGGTCTGGACAGAGGCATGTATGATTTTCGGGCATATATTAGGGGAAAGTCCTATGATCTGACCTTTCAACAGAAGGAGAATTACAATAACCAGGATACGATCGGGCGAATGGCTGATTATCTGGATCAGGCATTGCCGGAGCTGTCGGTTGCGATTGAGGACGGAGCGAATCGGGAATATAGCCGAATGAGAATCGTCTCGGAATTTACCGGAGAGTATGGGGAGAGAGCCTTTTTCTTCGAGGATGCGGATGGATATCGGGAGGGAATTGTGGATTTCTTTGGGCTTAACCGCATGGAGAAGCCGGGAGTTAATGCTCGATTTGTCATCAATGGGGTAGAGAAGCAAACGAATGCTAATACCTTTCAGATTGAAAATGCGCTTCAGGTTTCCTTATATGAGATCAGCGATAAGCCGGTAAATCTTCGGCTGCTAAACGATCCCAAGAGTATATTGGAACAGGTGGATTCTGTTCTGGAAACCTTTAATGATTTGATGCACCTGGCCGGGACCAGAAAAGAAGAAAACGGCAGCTTTGGTGCCAGAAAGCTGATCAACGAATTTAAGAGTATAGAGAAAAGCTATCAAGAGGAGATGGCTGCAGTTGGATTAAAGGTTGCAGAGGACGGAACACTCTCAAGAGATGAGAGACTCAGTGACCTTGCTGCTAAGAATGGAAGTCTACGGGACTTTTTCACCTGCAAGAAGGGATTTATTACAAAAATCCTCGGCAAAGCCGAGGAAATCTCAATTAATCCGATGGAATATTTGGACAAGATGATTGTAACTTATCCGAACAGCAAAAGGGATATCTCCGATAACCTGTATATGACATCTATTTACAGTGGATTATTCTTCAGCTCTTATTGTTAACATAGGATCTGTTTTTAACAAATTCGCTGGGGGTTATACCAAGCTTTTTCTTGAAAATCCGGCTGAAATAATTCGGATCCTTATACCCTACCATAAAACATACTTCTTTCACTGTATAATTGGAGTTGGTTAACAACTCCTTTGCTTTTTTTACGCGAAGCATGGATAGCCAGTCAATAAAATTGAAACCGGTATTCTTCTTGATCAGCTTACTGAAATACTGAGGGCTGATATTAACATACTCGGCAACATCCTCCAAAGAGATTTCTTCGGAATAATGGGCCTCCAGATATTCTCTGGTCGCCTGAACAATCTTATTGGAATAATCAATGGAGACCTGGGGCTTCATAAAGCCTGTGATGTACATGAACCGCTGATAAGCCCATTCTATCAGTTGTTCGCCTTTATACTCCAACAGCTTGGGTAATTGGGAGGTATAATTGAAATAATCTGTTTCGTTTTCTCTGTCCATCTTAGCAGCATGAGCTGCCAGCACCAGTGCCTCCAGAATCATATTTCTCTTTACGTCATCGTTCAGCTGTTCAATATAGTTCAACATCATAATAAAATAATCATAGGCTTCGGCTTTACGGAGGCGAATGGCTTCCAGCATATGCTTCTCGGCTTCCCTATATTCATATTGGTAATCCTGTTCCATGGTAACGAGGTCCTTTACATGAAGGATGTCACCGGGTTGACAGCGGTGCATACAGGACATGGCTTCTATAAAGGAAGTATAGATGGATTGGAGATTCTGAGTATTGCCAATACCGGCTATGGTAGATACATGGAATTCATTTCGGACGGCTTCCACCAGAAGCCTTGTGATTGTGATACTGTCTTTCTTGGTATCCTTACCTGTTACAGAGGGATGATCCTCAGATATTAATATGCTGATCCGATTGGAGATGATTGGACCGATGGTATTAATAACATAATATTCGGATAAAACACCTTTCAGGAAGTGGTAGAATTCATATTCATCAATAGCAAAATCGAAGAGGTTTGGCTTATCCTCAGGAAGTATCTCCAATACAATCAGATAGCCGCTGTCCTTTAAGTGGAAGATATTCTTGAAACCGGTCACTTCTAAATAATAATCTTTATAAGAAGTCCCCCTGAAAAACAAGGAGAACATATAATTTTTCTCGATGTGATAAGCTAAATCCTCAAAGTTAATATTCTGGTTAGATATCAGAATGTCGGATCTAAGACTGTCCCAGAATTCCTTATGGAGAGAAGTCATTTGATTATTCGCCTTATGTATATTCATAAATATACTCCTTATCATGCAATAGTCATAGGTTAGTAAAAACGGATTGGAAAATAATGCAAATATATTACATATTTTATGATTGAATTTCTGTATAAATTATACCATAATATGCTAGCCTTTGCACGTCCAATATATGGTAAATGCATAATATCTTAAAATAATGATGATTATTGAAAAAAATGTCCAAAATTTTATGTCTGCCATATTATTGTCAAGATAAAAGCATACGATAATTATGGATAAGAGTAGGTGACAATAAGAAAGTATGTGGTGCATAAGATGAAAAAAATATCATTAAAATACATAATTTACTCAATCATCCTTGTGATGGCTGTACTATTGGCTGTTTTTCTCTGGAGCGGCTATAGGGCAGGGAAACGGTCTGTGAAGGCATATAAGGAAACCGGAGGAGAAATCGTGGTTTTGCTTGACCGTGAGCCTGAGGACGAAGCTTTGAAGGCTATGGTAGCTTCGCTGGGAGCATCAGCGGAGCTAATTCGTCATATGGAGGACTATGCGTTAATCGCAATTAAGGATATCAAAGAATATGAGTCGGCTCTGAGCCGACTCAAAAATGATGAGCTGGTGAAGACAGTACAACCAAATTACAGCATCAGCTCTCTGAAGATCAGTAACGATACCTACTCCGACTCCCAATGGGCACTCAATAATCAGGGTAAATATATTTCCTATCAGAACATTGTAAAGGAAGAACTGGCATCCACTGCGGATGTGGACATGAATATCCCTGAGGCCTGGGGCTTTTTAAATAGCAGAGAAGGCAACAACCGGGAGGTTATTGTAGCAATTATTGATACAGGAATTGATTACAAGCATCCGGAACTGGCAGAGCATATGTGGGTGAATGAAAATGAGATTCCGGAGGATGGACTGGATAATGATAATAACGGATATATCGATGATGTCTACGGATGGGATTTTTACAACGGGGATGGTTCCATTTGTCATTATAAGTATGACGAGAAGCATAAAATGTATCTTTCGAATCCGAAGGATAGGGACGACCATGGTACGCATATTGCTGGCATAATCGGAGCTACTGCAAATAACAATATCGGAATCGCAGGGATTGCCTCCGGTATCAATATTAAACTGATGGCCTTAAAAATCAATGGCGGCCCGGATGGAACAGGCAACGTATCCAGTGCGATAGAAGCAATAAAATATGCAACAATGATGGGCGCGGATATCTGTAATCTTAGCTGGGGCACCAGTTCCTATACTCCCGCCTTAAGAGAAGTTATGGAAGAGTCCGATATGCTCTTTGTAGCAGCCGCAGGTAATACCGGTTCCGATAACGATGACAAGCCGACTTATCCGGCAAATCTGGGATTAGAGAATATGATTTCCGTAACCTTTGTTGATGCGGAAGGTAAACTGACCTATCTTTCTAATCGCGGTAATCTGACGGTAGATATCGCTGCACCGGGCCAGGATATCTTCAGTACGGTAGTAGGAACCTATTCCTCCTTGAGCGGATCGTCCATGGCAGCACCTCAGGTAAGCGGAGTGGCAGCCTTGATTTATTCCTATTATGATAATGTCTTCCCGTCTAATGTAAAGAAGGTGATTGTTGATCATATCAAGCCTCTGTCTGACCTTGAGGGAGAAATTATTTATCCTGGTATACCGGATGCACTCCTTGCAGTATCAGCTGCGGAGAATAATCTACTTATGGACACTTCTGCTCCTGTAATTGAATTAAAAACAATTTATGATAAGGGTATTATCAGAGTGCCTGTAGCTGTGAAGGATGAGGGCGGATCGTCAATCCGTGTTATAAAGTGGCAAAGCGGAGAGAAGGTCCTGGCCGATTTTAGACGGGGAACGGATGGTATTCGGGTTAAGGATCAGGAGGTTTCCTTAGAAAAGGCGGGAACCTACACTTATTATGCAGGGGATTATGCCGGTAACGAGACACTACTGGTATATGAGGTACAGGATGATACCACTGCACCCAAGATTGTTCCGACCTTCAGTGTTTCTAATACTTATAAAACAAGAACCGTCACGGTTCGTGTCAGCGATACCCACAGCGGTATCAAGAGAGTTAAGTATTTGAAGGGTGCTAAGACGGTTGCAGATTTTCTTCCGGCGGGAGCCGGTACCGATATTACTCTAAAGGATGGCAAGGGATCCTTCAAGGTGAAGAAGGATGGTATTTATACGATATATGCCATTGATTACCGAGGGAATACAGCTATCCGACAGATTAATATTAAGACAATTAAGGCTACAGGGGTTAAATTATCAAGAGAATCAAAAACCCTTGTCGTAGGGGAGCAGTATACCCTGAAGACTTTTTTGAAACCATCGAATACAACGGACAAGGTTACGTTTATTAGTAGTGATGAGACGGTAGCAACCGTATCCGCTAAAGGAACCATAACTGCCCTTAAGACAGGTAGTACTTATATCAGAGCAAAAACCAGCAGTGGCAGGTTGGCCGTATGTGAGATCAAGGTGATAAAGAAGAATTAATCCATGAAGTTATAAGTGGATTAGAATACGCGAATGCAATGGTGCATGAAGTGAATAAGCGGATTAGAAACTCAAGGACTTCGTCCTTTCGTTCGCGTTGCACTTATCCATCGATACTGAAGCGTTTCTGCGTGCAAGCTCGCGAAACACTTCCGCATCGATGGACTAATCCTTAAAGTGAATAAGCGGATTAGGAACTCAAGGACTTCGTCCTTTCGTTCGCGTTGCACTTATCAAACAATATGGAATCGAATCTGCATGCAAGCATGCGCTTCGCTTCCCTATTGTTTGACTAATCCGCTTATTCGCGAAAAATCAGTTGACGGATTTGATTGGGTGTGATATATTGGATAAGCGAAGAAAGAGGGCTTTTTTTTTATGCCTAAAATGTCCCCTTTGCGAAGCGGCCTTATTAACCACAATTGAGCTGATAAGCTGGTTCAATTGAGCGCTACAAGAGAAATCGGAGGTGGTAATTGTGCGCGTAAAGATTACATTGGCATGTACAGATTGCAAACAACGCAATTACAACATGACTAAAGAAAAGAAGTTACATCCGGACAGAATGGAAACAAAGAAGTACTGTAAGTTCTGCAGAACCCACACACTGCACAAAGAAACAAAATAATTATATCTGAAAGGGAAGTGAAGACATGGGAGAGATGGCAAATAACACGGCCGAAAAGGCTCCGAAGAAAAGCTGGTTTAAGGGCATCAAGTCCGAGTTCAAAAAGATCATTTGGCCGGATAAGGATTCTCTTACAAAGCAGTCAGTAGCTGTCATTGCTGTTACCGTTGTATTGGGTGTAATTATTTATGTTCTGGATTACTTAATTGAACTCGGTATAGGAATCATATTAGGATAAGGGTGAGGATATGTCAGAGGCTAATTGGTACGTTGTTCACACCTATTCTGGGTATGAGAACAAGGTAAAGGCTACCATTGAAAAAACAATCGAAAGCATGAAACTTCAGGATCAGATTCTGGAAGTATCAGTTCCGATGCAGGACGTTATCGAAGTGAAGAACGGTGTGAAAAAACGCGTGCAGAAGAAGATGTTTCCTGGTTATGTATTGCTCCATATGGTCATGAATGATGATGTATGGTATGTAGTTCGTAATACCAGAGGCGTAACTGGCTTCGTTGGCCCGGATTCCAAGCAACCGGTTCCGTTAACTGATGCAGAAATGCGCGGAATGGGAATTAAGAGCAATGATGTAGTAGTTGATTTTGAGATTGGTGATACCGTAACGGTTGTATCCGGAGTTTGGGAGAATACGACAGGTATTATCAAGCAGATCAATACACACAAGCAAATTGTTACAATCAGCGTGGATATGTTTGGACGTGAAACGCCGGTTGAGATCGGTTTCAGTGAAGTAAAGATCCGAAAATAAGCTATTGAACTTAACTGCAGTTCATTCGCGAATGACATCAGTGCTAACAAAAGTAATGTAGAAACTTATGCAGTTCCAGTGGGAGGGAAATCCCCGCAAACACCACATTTATCAGGAGGTATGCTATAATGGCAAAGAAAGTAACAGGTTATATCAAATTACAGATCCCTGCTGCAAAGGCAACACCGGCTCCCCCGGTTGGACCCGCACTTGGACAGCATGGCGTGAACATTGTACAGTTCACAAAGGAATTCAATGCAAGAACAGCTGATCAGGAAGGCATGATCATTCCGGTTGTAATCACTGTTTACGCAGACAGAAGCTTCAGCTTCATCACTAAGACACCCCCGGCAGCAGTATTATTGAAGAAGGCCTGCAACATTAAGTCTGGTTCCGCTGTACCTCACAAAACGAAGGTAGCAACCATTACTAAGGCAGAAGTTCGTAAGATTGCTGAGCTTAAGATGCCCGATTTAAATGCAGCCAGCGTTGAAGCAGCTATGAGCATGATCGCCGGCACTGCAAGAAGCATGGGTATCACTGTAGTAGACTAATTAAGAACACAACAGCATGATTGAAAGAGATTGTGCGATTTAGAATCTATTAATGTGGGAGGAAATGTTGAACCTGCCAAGGCTGAAGCCCTATAAAGGCTCTCAGGCTGAAGCGATAGATGTTCAACAGGCATATACAAATTGTATTCGCCAACGAATCACATTCTCCGCCGATGAATGCTTAAGTAATAATTCCGGCAGGAGTTAGATATTCGTTTTCTTCCGATAAAACCACTAGGAGGTTTATATAATGAAAAGAGGAAAGAAATATACAGATGCTGCAAAGCTGATCGACAGATCCGTGCAGTATGATGCATCAGAAGCTATCAGCCTGGTTAAGAAATCAGCGGTAGCAAAATTTGATGAGACAATCGAAGCCCACATCAGACTTGGTGTAGATGGCCGTCACGCTGACCAGCAGGTTCGTGGTGCCGTTGTATTACCTCACGGTACAGGTAAGACCGTTCGCGTGCTGGTATTTGCAAAGGGTGACAAGGCAGCAGAGGCTCAGGCAGCAGGTGCTGATTTTGTAGGCGGAGACGAGCTCGTTCCTAAGATTCAGAACGAGAACTGGTTTGAGTTTGATGTAGTAGTAGCTACTCCTGATATGATGGGTGTTGTTGGCCGTCTCGGTCGTGTACTCGGACCCAAGGGCTTAATGCCAAACCCGAAGGCTGGTACCGTAACCATGGATGTAACCAAGGCTGTTAACGAAATCAAAGCAGGTAAGATTGAGTACAGACTGGATAAGACCAATATCATTCATGTTCCTTTAGGTAAGGCTTCCTTCACCGAGGAACAGCTGAATGACAACTTCCAGACCTTAATCGGTGCGATTAATAAGGCAAAACCGTCCGCAGCAAAGGGACAGTATTTAAGAAGCGTAACCCTGGCATCTACCATGGGTCCTGGCGTTAAGTTAAATACAGGTAAATTAAGCTAATTATAAATGTATGGAGCTGTTTCAATACTAATCAGCAGATTAGCGAGAAACAGCTCTCTTTATAATAAAAAGTTTAATAATAAAATGCAAATTGAGGTTGACAGGGTGTCTACCTCCGTGCTATAATGCATTTTGTGAATAACTGCCGAAGACAGTAGGTGCCGCAAGGCGTAAGGTGAAACCGCCTACCGAGGAGAAATTGGTTTTTGATGATTGATCATGAAGCCCTCTTTCTGCTTTGGCAGTAAGAGGTTTTTTTATTCATAGAAATTGCATGACAAGTGGAGCGGTTATCGTTTCAGCTTGTACAGCAGTTATTAAGTTAAGGAGGTGTACGTAATGGCTAAAGTTGAATTGAAGCAACCTGTTGTCGAAGAGATCAAAGGTCATGTTGAGAATGCGAAAGCTGCCGTTCTGGTAGATTACCGCGGACTGACCGTTGCTGAGGATACAGAGCTTCGTAAGGCATTAAGACAGGCTGGCGTAGTATACAAGGTATACAAGAACACAATGCTTAATTTTGCTTTCAAAGGAACAGCATATGAAGCATTAGCAAAGGATCTGAATGGCCCTACCGCAGTAGCATTTGGTATCCAGGATGCAACAGCACCGGCAAGAGTTCTTAACGATCTCGCTAAGAAGATGCCGAAGCTGGAGTTTAAGGCTGGTGTAGTAGAAGGAACTTACTACGATAGAAAGGGTATCGAGACTATCGCAACCATTCCTTCCAGAGAGGTTCTTATTTCCAAGTTACTTGGAAGCTTACAGTCACCGATCACAAATCTTGCTCGTGTGCTTAAGCAGATCGCTGAAAAAGCAGCATAACAATTAGTATCATAGGGTGACAAGACCCTTAAGCTAGCAGGTAGGACTTACAATAGCCACCTGTCACAAAAATATTCATATGGAGGTAAATAAAATGACAACTCAGGAATTTATCGAGGCAATTAAAGGCCTTAGTGTATTAGAATTAAATGAATTAGTTAAAGCATGTGAAGAAGAATTCGGTGTATCCGCAGCAGCAGGTGTT
>JAEYQV010000011.1 GCA_023409835.1 Bacillota bacterium | reverse complement strand
AGCTAGTAAGACCCCTGAAAGACGATCAGGTAGATAGGACAGAGATGGAAGTGCGGTAACGCATGTAGTTGACTGTTACTAATAGGTCGAGGGCTTGACCTGAAAAGGTTTTACAGAGAAAGCAGGAAGTACGGGAAACCGGAGGAACTGCTTGGAAGTCATCATTTTCGTGTGTAGCATCAATGGCCCAGTGGCTCAGTTGGTTA
Organism: Bacillota bacterium; assembly: GCA_023409835.1. Lineage (GTDB taxonomy): Bacteria > Bacillota > Clostridia > Lachnospirales > Lachnospiraceae > Mobilitalea. The sequence goes on along the minus strand of JAEYQV010000011.1, from coordinate 15,261 downwards.
GAGCGCCGCCCTGTCACGGCGGAGGTCGAGGGTTCGAGTCCCTTCTGGGTCGTTAAGGATAGATATCCTTAAGCATAAGTATAACGAATACATTTTTTACATAGGATGATTTAGTTTTCTCAGAACATAATAATCCCATGGGATCTTAGCTCAGCTGGGAGAGCATCTGCCTTACAAGCAGAGGGTCATAGGTTCGAGCCCTATAGGTCCCACTTAAACCGAATGGACTCAATTCAGAGATAGAGAGCAATCGGGTGGAGCACAAGCTCTGACATCAAGAAACTAAATATGCCGATGTGGCTCAATTGGCAGAGCAGCTGACTTGTAATCAGCAGGTTATCGGTTCGAGTCCGATCATCGGCTTCAACATCATAATGTTGTGAATTAAATAATTATTTGGATGGGTTCCCGAGTGGCCAAAGGGGGCAGACTGTAAATCTGTTAGCGACGCTTTCGAAGGTTCGAATCCTTCCCCATCCACTGGCGTAAGCCAAAAATGTTGATAAATCCACAAAAAAATTGCCGCGGGGTGGAGCAGTCTGGAAGCTCGTCGGGCTCATAACCCGAAGGTCATAGGTTCAAATCCTATCCCCGCAACTTGTAGCAAGTGAATTTAAGCAAATTTATCTTGTATGAAAAATGAATAGTTTCGTTTACCCAGGAAGAAACGGAGAATTCCAACTTCTGAAGGCCAACGAAGTTGACCTTGCCCAGATAGCTCAGTTGGTAGAGCAGAGGACTGAAAATCCTCGTGTCGCTGGTTCAATTCCGGCTCTGGGCATTTTGCATTATGAGATATTAGCTCAGTCGGTAGAGCACTTGACTTTTAATCAAGGTGTCCGGGGTTCGAATCCCCGATGTCTCATTTAAAACGACCTTAATCAAGGTCGTTTTTTTTATGGCGATTAGCTGTCACAGGCGGACAATCCGGTAGCTATTTACCGCCCATTACGCTGTTAGCTAGAATACTTGTCCTTCAACCGGGATAACCAGTTATACTGATTCCCGGATTCTATATATTGAGGACGATTGATAACAACAAAATATTATTAAATCGATTGATTTAGTACAAATTATATTGTTGACATAATTAAAAATTTCAATATGATATATATATAACCAAGTATTATCGTATTCATTTAGTCTGGAGAAACTGCATGCCAAACAAGGCTATCATTACATTTAAAAAATGGGTTAGTGAAAGTAATAAAATTGTATTCTTTGGAGGAGCCGGTGTATCAACAGAAAGCGGGATACCTGACTTCAGGAGTGTTGACGGCTTATATCATCTCAAATATAAATATCCACCGGAGGTAATCTTAAGCCATACCTTCTTCTTAAATAAAACAGAGGAGTTTTATGAGTTTTATAGGGATAAGATGATTTACCAGACGGCGGAACCGAATGAAACTCATAAAAAGCTAGCGGAACTAGAGGCAAACGGAAAGCTGATGGGTGTTATTACTCAAAACATTGATGGCCTTCATCAGAAAGCAGGAAGTCACAATGTGTTAGAACTTCATGGCTCCATATTACGTAATTATTGCTTAAATTGCGGTAAGTTTCATTCTTTATCAGTTATTATGAATTCTAATTTAATACCTACCTGTGAATGTGGCGGAACGATTAAACCAGACGTAGTTCTATATGAGGAGAGTTTGAGCCAACGGGTCCTGGAAGCTTCCATTCATCTCATAGAGGAGGCTGAGGTATTAATTATCGGTGGTACTTCCCTAAGTGTATATCCGGCAGCCGGAATTATAAATTATTACAAAGGTAAGAAAATGATACTGATTAATAAATCAGTCACACCATTTGATGAGGAAGCAGATCTACTGCTTCAGGCGGGGCTTGGAGAAGTATTCGCAGAGCTTTAGAAGCATATTCTCTTTTGTCGCCGGTATTCAGGATCTAACAAAGTAGAAATAGAAGCACAACGAAAGGAACAGATCATGGCGAAGGTAATGATATTATGTGGGAAGATCGCAAGCGGTAAGACCTATTATGCTAATAAACTCAAGAAAAAAAGCAAAGCAATCATTCTATCAGTGGATGATTTAATGCTTAAGTTGTCGGACTCCTGTTTAGGAGAACACCATGATAATATGGCTTCCCGATGTGAGCACTTTTTCTATGGGCTGGCAGAGCAGATTGTAGATAACGGAATAGATGTAATTATTGATTTTGGTTACTGGAGTAAGAAGGAACGGGAAGAAGCCAAGGAGTATTTTATGAATAAGGGGATAGCCGTAGAACTGCACTATATTCGTATTCCGGAGGATGTACGCCTGGAACAGCTGGAGAGAAGAAACGCGAAGCTGACGGAAGGCTTATCAAAAAGTAATGGAAGAGTTTACATTATTGATGAAGCACTTAGACAGAGACTTGATAATAAGTTTGAAGCACCGATAGACTCAGAGATCGATGTACTGATATCAAAACCATAGCTAAGAATAGGAAGGGGATAACCGGCTGGCGGGTAGCTATGTATTAGGAGGGACTGAGCTTTTCATATGATAAGCACAGAAGAGGGCAATTACTTGCAGGAGGAACAGGATGAGGTTAACGATACCAAAGAACAGAATTGTGCCGCTGGTTTTATTTGCGGTAGCAGGCACCATAATTTCACTGATTATAGGTTTGTACTATATGAACCGGATGGTTCAGGAAAGCTACAATACTACAATCAAAGCCTACGACGCTATATCTGAAGAAACCACAGAGAGATTAAAAAACAGCATAGAGGAAAGACGCAAGGAACTGCAAATTTCAGCCGGTCTGATTGGAAAGGCCGGAGGGTTAAGCAGGAAGGACATGCAGGAGGCCCTTGCATTACTTGCAATGGACAATACCTTCAATGACCTTGCCATTGTGGATGAAAAAGGAAAGGGTATCAACTTAGACGGAGCAGAGATGAACTTCTCTGAAGAGAATTATTATCGAAATGCCATGAATGGAATACCCAATATTTCCAGTATAAAAGCAGACATGCCGGCCATAATATATGCGGTTCCCATCCGGATGGATGAAAATTACTTAGGTGTTCTGGTAGCATCTCGAAATGAGTTGCTGGATAGTCAGGGTAGCTACAATCTTGATACAACTTATTCAAATAAAAATATGATATATATATTAGACGAAAAGAATGAACCGGTTGCATATCAGAATATAGCCGATATGGAAGCGTTTGATTATAATGGAATGATTTCCGAGGGCTATCTTTATAATGAGTCAAATGAAGTTACCTCAAGCATGGGTTTATTCCGAAGAAAAGAGCAAAGAGATAATCATAGGATGATATGGTATCAGAAGCCTCTTGGAATTAATAATTGGACTGTTTTAATCGGGACATCGTATATCTTAAATCCGGCCACCCAAAATATCATACGAATTATTAATATACTGTTAATCGTTATCTTGTCCGGCGTTGTTCTGCTGTTTCTGACATTGGTAATATTTCAGAGAAGGTCCAATCATAAGGTAATACAGATGCTTTATCTGGATCCGGTTACCGGAGGGGATAACTGGTATAAGTTTCGCATCGATGTTAATAAAATTCTGAACAGTAAGCTGTTTCTTAAGAAAAAGTATGCATTGGTGAACTTTGATATCAACCGTTTTAAGATTATTAATGACTCCTTCGGACATCAGAAGGGTGATGAGGTTTTGAAGGACATCTACAACCTTGTCAAGAAATGGGTCAGACCCGGCGAACCATTTACCAGGTATTCCGCTGACCAATTCTATATTCTTCTGTCATTTCAGGAGCCGGAGGAAGTGAACCACCGTATTTCGGACTTAAATCATTGGTTACATCAATTAAAATATATGAAGACGGTAAAATTCTATTTTGGCGTCTACTTTATAACGGAACGGAAGGACTCCATTGATCGAATGGGGGACTTTGCCGGTATAGCAAAGCATAATATTAAGGGCAGCAACGAAGGAATTCTCTCGTTCTTCGATGATAAATCCAGAGAAAAGCTATTGGAGGAAGAGAGAATTGAAAAATCCATGCACCATGCTTTGAAGAACAATGAGTTTTTAGTTTACCTTCAACCTAAGTATACAACGACAGAGGAAAAGGTGTCCGGAGCCGAAGCACTTGTCCGCTGGAGTAATGAAAGCGGCAAGCTGATATCCCCGAGCTTTTTTATTCCGGTATTTGAAAAGAATGGTTTCATAACAGAACTGGATATGTATATGTTGAGGAATGTGTGCCAGCTTCAAAGAGAGTGGATCGATAAGGGGTATAAGCCATTACCGGTTTCTGTTAATATCTCCAGAATCCATTTTGCTAATCCACTCCTGGCCGATATTATTAAGGACACGGTAGATGAATACGAGGTTCCTCATGAACTGATAGAATTGGAGCTCTCAGAAAGTGCCTTCCTACAGAATAAGAATATGTTGATTGTTACGGTTACTTTACTTAGGGAGTACGGGTTTCTGGTATCAATGGATGACTTTGGGGCGGGTTATTCCTCGCTCAATTCCTTAAAGGATCTGCCTCTTGATGTGGTGAAGCTGGATGGGGAACTGTTCCGTTTAACCGATGAAGTAGAGAGGGGTCAAACGGTAATCCGTAATACCATTTCGATGGCGAAGGATCTTCATATGAAGGTAGTTGCCGAATGTATTGAGACAAAGGAGCAAGTAGAATTTCTGTGTGCTGTTGGCTGCGATATCATTCAGGGTTATTATTATGCCAGACCGATGCCGGCGCAACAATTCGAAAGCGAATATCTGGCTCAGGCAGTTGAGAATTAGCGGGACATGAGGAGTTTGTTAAATTATCAACAATATTATATATAAAATTAGTAAAGTGTGTGAATATTGACGATTGCTTTGGTATCCTTTTTATTGTATATTTAATTATATATTTGTTATAATGAAAAGGGCTGGAAGAGGCCTAGTTATCAATACATATCAGGTTAATGCAACAGGAGGTAATCATATGAAGCTATTTCTTGATTCCGCTAATGTGGAGGAAATAAGGAAGGCAAATGAACTAGGTGTCATTTGTGGTGTTACGACGAACCCATCCTTAATTGCGAAAGAAGGAAGGGATTTTGTTGAGGTTATTAAAGAGATTACTCAAATTATCGATGGACCAATCAGCGGTGAAGTAAAAGCCACTTCCGTATTGGCAGAAGATATGATCAAGGAAGGTAGGGAGATTGCTAAAATCCACCCTAATATGGTAGTTAAGATTCCTATGACGCTGGAGGGATTAAAAGCTACCAAAGCACTCTCATCGGAAGGAATTAATACGAATGTAACGCTGATCTTCTCAGCAAACCAGGCATTATTGGCTGCCAGAGCCGGTGCTACATATGTTTCACCCTTCGTAGGCCGTCTGGATGATATCTCTACGATGGGCTCAGATTTGATCAAGGTCATTTCCCAGATATTCCATCAGTACCAGATTAAAACAGAGATTATTGCTGCCAGCATCCGTAACTCCATCCACATTACGGAATGTGCCCTTGCAGGTGCAGATATAGCAACCGTACCCTTAAGTGTAATCGAGCAGTGTACGAAGCACCCGATGACCGCAGCAGGTATTGAGAAGTTCCAGCAGGATTACAGAGCTGTATTCGGAGAATAATTAATATTAAGTATAAATTATTAAGGAGGAAATACAATGAGCAATATTGATACAATGTCAGTGAATGCAATCAGAGTGTTATCAGCAGACGGTGTTCAGAAAGCAAATTCAGGACATCCCGGCCTTCCACTTGGATCAGCAGCGATGGCATATGAATTGTGGGCAAAGCACATGAAGCATAACCCGGCAGATCCCAAGTGGGCGAACAGGGACAGATTCATCCTATCCGGCGGACACGGTTCCATGCTGCTTTATTCTTTATTACATTTATTCGGTTATGGTCTTACCTCGGAAGACTTATCTCAGTTCCGTCAGGATGGCTCTTTAACTCCGGGACATCCGGAGTACGGCCACACGGTTGGTGTTGAGGCAACTACAGGCCCCTTAGGAGCAGGTATGGCGATGGCAGTTGGTATGGCAATGGGTGAAGCTCACCTGGGTGCTGTATTTAACAAGAAGGGCTATCCGGTTGTTGATCATTATACCTTCGTACTCGGCGGCGACGGCTGCATGATGGAGGGTATTACCTCCGAGGCTATGTCCTTAGCAGGAACCCTTGGCTTAGGCAAATTGATTGTATTATATGATTCCAATAAAATCTCCATTGAAGGAAGCACGGATATTGCTTTCACCGAGGATGTTCAAAAGCGCTTTGAAGCATTTGGTTTCCAGACCCTTGTTGTTGAAGATGGTAATAATCTGGAGGAAATCGGTGCAGCCATTGAAGCTGCAAAGGCAGATTTAACAAGACCTTCCATGATTACAGTTAAAACCAAGATTGGCTTCGGAAGCCCCAGAGAAGGTATGGCAAGTGCCCATGGAGAGCCTCTCGGTGCAGATAATATCAAGGCCTTAAGAGAAAAATTAGGCTGGACCTCCGAGACAGCGTTCGAGGTTCCGGAAGAGATCTATGATAACTATAAAGCGATCGGTAAGAAGCTTGCAAGCTTTGAGGAAGAATGGAATAAGCTCTTTGATGCTTACTGCAAGGAGTTCCCTGAGATGAAGGAATTATGGGAGAAATACCATGATGAGAATGCAGCAGAGAGCTTAATTGACAACGAGGAGTTCTGGGCTTACGCAGATAAGCCGGAAGCTACCAGAAACCTGTCCGGTCAGATCATCAATCGCATTAAGAATTATCTTCCGAGCTTCTTCGGTGGCTCTGCGGACCTTGCTCCCTCCACCAAGACTTATATGAATGATATGGGAGACTTCTCTAAAGATAATTATGCCGGACGCAACCTCCATTTTGGTGTAAGAGAGCTTGCAATGGCAGGTATCGGTAACGGACTTGCACTTCATGGTGGATTAAGACCTTATGTTTCCACCTTCTTCGTATTCAGTGATTATGTGAAGCCGATGGCAAGATTAGCAGCACTCATGGGGCTTCCTGTAACCTATGTTCTAACCCATGACAGTATCGGTGTCGGTGAAGACGGTCCCACCCATGAGCCTATCGAGCAGCTGGCAATGCTTCGTGCTATGCCGAACTTCACTGTATTCCGTCCGGCAGATGCAACCGAGTGTATTGCAGCATGGTATTATGCAATTACTTCCACCAAGACTCCTACGGCTCTTGTGCTTACCCGTCAGAATCTGCCTCAGCTTGCAGGCTCCTCTAAGGAAGCATTAAAGGGTGGCTATATTGTATCTGAATCTAAGAAGGCTACTCCGGATGCCATTATCATGGCAAGCGGTTCTGAGGTGGAGCTGGCTTTAAATGCTCAGGTAGAGCTTATGAAGGAAAATGTTGACGTCAGAGTTGTCAGCATGCCTTCTATGGATTTATATGAGGCTCAGTCTGATGAATACAAGGAGAGCATTCTGCCGAAGAGCGTAAGAGCAAGAGTTGCGGTAGAAGCATTAACTGATTTCGGCTGGGGCAAGTATGTCGGACTTGACGGCACCACCGTTACAATGAAGGGCTTCGGAGCATCCGCACCGGCGGGTATTCTCTTCAAAAAATTTGGATTTACAACAGAGAATGTTATAAAGGCTGTAAAGAGCGTATTATAAAATAAAAGTATGTAGGTAAAGTATTCTGCTGATTAAGCCGGCTCAAAGATGAGGGGTAAGTTCCAGACATTTGAGAGCCGGTTTTTTTATACCTTAGCAGAGGCGATATAACGGGATTTCACATGAAGAAGCCGGACCCCAAGCTATAATAGGGAAAATACGAAAAAATAAAAATAATATGAAAAAAAGTGTAAGATTTCTATTACTTTTGCGTTTATATCTATAGAACGGAAAATGGAATGAAGATTTGATGAAAGATTGGACGATAGAATGGACAGAAGAACGGACAGAAGAAGCAGTTATCTTGACAGTAGGCGGGACTGCATGAAACAATGCCGCAGAATTCTCAAGTGCGGGGGATATATTATAGAGTGGATTGGATGAAAGCCGGTTTATATACCGGCTTTTATCCATTTTATAGGTATTACAGCTTATAGATCACCCTTTCTGACATGATACCGCTCTGCGGCACGAACACTCCGGAAGAACAAGGTGAGAGTGCCATTGCACGAACATCGCAGTTCTTCAGGATAATTCTGGCCTTTTCAGAATTATCTTCGCACTTCTCTCAATAGCATAATAATCAATTAGGTAGAAGAGGGAATTCTAATAGAATTTTAATATACATGTATTGAAAAAAATAACATGAACCGATACAATAAAAGAAGATAAGCCGAAGATCAGGAGGGGTTCTAGTATGGCGAAGATTATTATTATTGAGGATGAAACGAAAATAGCAAGATTTCTAGAGCTGGAGCTAAAGCATGAAGGCTATGAGGTTTTAATTGCAGGAGATGGCAGGACAGGTCTGGAGAAAGCGTTAAATGAAAATGTGGACCTGGTTATTCTGGATTTAATGCTCCCCAGCCTCAGCGGTATTGAAGTATGTCGCAGAATCCGCTTAGAATCCCAGGTTCCGATCATCATGCTGACCGCTAAGGATGATATCTCCGATAAGGTGGCCGGACTGGATACCGGAGCAGATGATTATATGACGAAGCCCTTTGCGATTGAAGAGCTTCTTGCAAGAATCAGGGTAGCCTTAAATAGGAAGAAGCATAATGCTGAAAACAAATCAGAAACCCTCCAGTTTGGAGATGTTAAAATAAACCTAACAAGCCATAGTGCCTTTTACCGTGAGGATGAATTACAGCTCACTAAAAAGGAATATGAGCTGTTGGAATATTTACTTAGGAACAAGAATGTTGTCATGACAAGGGATCAGTTATTAAATCATGTCTGGGACTATGAGTATTTTGGAGATACCAATGTTGTTGACGTTTATATCCGTTATTTAAGACAGAAGATTGATGAGAAATATGGCATCCGGTTGATTTCAACCGTTCGCGGTGTAGGCTATATCATTAAGGAATGATATGCTTCCGGTGATCAAAGCAAATGTGGCAGCCTGACGGAAGGGAGGAACTAGTTATGAAGGAAAAACTGATCAATTATATACGAACCATCTTAAGAAGGATTATCCTCCCAATCAGAAAGAGAAAAGAAGACTTCCTGCATAATTTTCGTTTATCCATGGCTTTTCGTATCTCTCTGGCATATTTGAAGCTAATGCTTACTCACGGAGTATTGTTTATGGCGGGCTTTTTTCTCCTGTATATGTATTCGGAGAAGGAGAACTTTGATCAGATGGCCGGAGACATTATTACCTCCATCCAGGACGAGGGAGAAAGTAACTGTGTGAATCCCTATTACATGCAGGGAATATCCATGTCGATTGAAAATAAGGATACAGGACAGGAGATCTACAACGATATCGCTTTTCTTCCCGATATAGAAAAAACCTTCTTTTATGAAATCCATTTTGAAAATAAGGATAAGAAGATACTCATTTTAAATGAAAATAAGGATTTTCTTGCAGATGAGATTCCGTTTCATGCTAAATTCCAATACGATATGTCCGGTAGCTATGAACGTTTTCTTTCGCTTCTATGGAAAATGGTTCTACTCTACCTGGCGATGGTTACTATAATCATTAGAAAAGGGAAGCGCAGTGATGTTAAGCTGTTTGAACCGGTTCGTATCATGTCGGCAACGGCGAATCGCCTTACTGCCAATAATCTTCATAGCGAGCGCTTAAACGTGGAGGGTACGAAGAACGAGCTGAAGGATCTGGCAAACGTAATCAATGCCATGCTCGACCGTATTGAGACCTCATATGAGAGCCAGAAGCAATTCGTATCCGATGCATCCCATGAGCTGCGGACGCCTATAGCGGTCATCCAGGGTTATGCGAATCTGCTGAATCGTTGGGGCTCTTCCAATGAGGAGGTACTTCAGGAATCCATTGAAGCAATCCAGAATGAAGCACGATCGATGCAGGACCTGGTAGAGAAGCTCCTTTATCTGTCCCGCCATGATAAGAAGACCCTAAAGTTAAATAAGAAGCGTTTTAATATGAAATCAGTAGTGGAGGATATGGTTAAGGAAACCAGGCTTGTAGCAATAAACAGGGAGATTAACAGTCCAATCCTGGAGGACGCAATTGTCTATGGTGATAAGCAGGCACTTAAGCAGGCAATCCGAATCTTTATTGATAATGCAGTCAAATATACCAGAGATGGCGACCAGATTAATATTATGTGCCAGCTGATAAACGGTGATTGTGTAATCACAGTACAGGATACCGGAATAGGTATGACGAAAAACGATGTGGACCATATCTTTAATCGGTTCTACCGCTCAGACTATGTCCGTAACCAGAACATCAGCGGTCATGGATTGGGGTTGTCCCTGGCAAAGCTGATTATTCTTGCACACACAGGGAAGATTAAGATCCGTTCCCAGTTTAAGAAGGGCTCCACCTTCATTATCACGATACCGAAGAGAAGATACTGATGAAGGATCGATTACGCACAGTAATAATTTCGTTAGATTTAATGGAAATCAGGTATTAAATCCTTACAATAAATAATTTGGAGGTTACTATGGAGATCAGGGAGGTACGGGAATCGGAGCTTACCGAACTATTGGAATTGTATACGGAGCTGCATGATAATGAGATGCCGGTTATGGATGAGAAGCTGACGACACTTTGGAAAGCAATTCTTAATAATCCGGATCATCATATTATTATAGGGATAGAAGAGGGGAAGATCATATCCTCTTGTGTGATTATGATCATTCGGAATCTGACCCATCATCAGAGACCCTATGCGTTGATAGAGAACGTGATCACGGCTGAAGGTTATCGAAACAGAGGCTATGGGACCGAGCTGCTGCGGTTTGCGAAGGTAATTGCAACAAAGGAGAAATGCTATAAGATAATGCTATTAACCGGATCAAAGAAGGAAAGTACCTTAAGCTTCTATGAGAAAGCCGGATATAACCGGAACGATAAAACGGCCTTTATTCAGTGGATACCGTAATATGAATGAAACAAACAGATAATTACGATACTCATCAACTTCCAGACAAATCATACAGCACCAGACCAAAAACTTAAGGAAACCGCATAGAGAATAAACGGAACCGGGGTAGTGTTATCGTTGTCCATGGAGAAGCTTCTTACTATTTCTCCTGGTATCATGATAACACTACCCCGGTTCCTTGTACTATAATATGCGATTACCTATTTTACTTTATGCGCTCTTGAATTGTGCCATGTACAGATCATGATAAAGACCCTTCTTCAACAGAAGCTCTTCTGAACTTCCTTCCTCCTTAATGCCGCCGTCATCAATGACAAAGATGCGGTCTGCCTTACGGATGGTTGAAAGACGATGGGCAATGACAAAGGAGGTTCTTCCCTTTAATAGGGCCTCAATACCCTGCTGTACCAGAAGCTCCGTGTGAGTATCGATACTTGAGGTTGCTTCATCCAAGATTAAGATCTTAGGCATGGAAACCATCGTTCTGGCGAAGGCGAGAAGCTGGCGCTGTCCGATGGACAATCCTGCGCCACGTTCCTTCAGCTCCGTATCATAGCCCTTCTCCAGCTTCATAATAAAATCATGTGCATTCACGGCTTTTGCTGCGGATATGATTTCCTCATCCGTAGCATCCAGCTTACCATAACGGATATTATCCTTCACTGTACCAGAGAAAAGGAAGTTCTCCTGCGTCATGATGCCCAGCTGATTCCTTAAGCTCTCAATGGATACGTCCTTGATGTTATAGCCGTCAATAAAGATATTTCCCTGCTGGATATCATAAAAACGACTGATCAGGTTGACGATCGTAGTCTTGCCGGCACCGGTCGGTCCTACCAGAGCAATCGTTTCACCGGGCTTAACCTGAAAACTTACATCATTAAGAACCATGGTATCAGTATCATAAGCAAAGGATACATGGTCGAAGCGTACCGAACCTTCTATGGTCGGAAGCTCCTCCACATCGGCCCCATCTTCAATCTCCGGCTTTGTATCCAGGATATCAAAGATACGCTCTGCACCGGTGACATTCGTTACGAGCTGATTATAGAAATTACTTAAGTTCATGATGGGATTCCAGAACATACCGATGTATGTACCGAAGGCAATCATCGTTCCGACATTATCTGCGCCGAAGCCAAGAAGCTTCACAGCGGTGAAATACATGGCGATGGTACCTAAGCCCCAGCATAAATCTACCACAGGAAAGAAAGCATCGTTCAGTACTACTGCTTTAACGAAGGAATCACGATGTTCCTTTAGCAGATGGTCAAAGGATTCCTCTGTTTCATCCTCAGCGGTATAGCTTTGGATAATTCTCATACCGGATAGATCCTCATGAATGAAGGCATTTAAGTTTGAACTTTTTTTACGATGTATCCTCCAACGAACATGGGATTTTGTCTGGATATACCATAAGCTGCAGATCATAATCGGAAGGCTGATCATAGAAGCAAGTGCCAGCCTCCAATTGTAAAACAGCATGATAACCACTACGGCACAGATGGTGATGAAATCCGGAAGCAGAGTAGTTACACTGTTGGAGAGAACATCCTTAAGGGAATTAACATCTCCAATGATTCTGGCCAGAATCTTTCCGGTCGGCCGGCTGTCAAAGAAGCTGAAGGACAGCTTCTGGATATGGGTATACAGCTCCTGTCGTATGGTTAGCAACACCTTATTTGAAATCTTAGCCATAAGATACATTCTGACCTTAATCAGGATAACAAATACCGTATTTAAGCCAAGGGCTAACAAGCCCAACCGAAATAACCCCTTCATATCCTCCTTAGCGATATATATATCGATCGCCTGCTTAATAAGCAGCGGATTGATGATAGAAATGGAAACGGTTACCAGCATAATTAAAATAACGCAGGCGATCGAGAACTTATAGGTTAATAGGTAACCAAATAGACGTACCAAGGTATTCTTTTTATCGATAGTGCGCATGTATTCATCGTCTTTAACAGAATTTACTGACATGCGGCCACCTCCTTAATCGTAACGCCCGTATCTGACAGAGAGCTAATATCATTAAGATAATCCCCGTACTGGGCCATATAGGTTTTGTAGTAGTACCCTTTTGCCTCTAAAAGAGTCTCATGGGTACCGCGTTCTGCGATTTTACCATCCTCCAGGATGATAATTTCATCGGCATTCTTGACGGCTGATATTCTATGTGCAATGATAATCTTAGTCGCTTCCACATCAGACATGGCTTTTTGTATTAAATGCTCGGTTTCCATATCAAGTGCAGAGGTAGAATCATCCATGACCAGGATTGGTGACTTCTTTGCCAAAGCCCTGGCAATACTGATTCTTTGCTTCTGACCTCCGGACAGCCCGACTCCTCTTTCACCGATGATGGTCTCATATTGCTCCTCCATTCGCTCGATGAACTCCCTTGCCTGGGCGTCTTCTGCCGCCGTTATGATCTCTTCCTGCCTGACCAGATTCTTCTTACCCATCTTTACATTCTCATTTATGGTATCGGAGAATAAGAAGACATCCTGCATTACCAGGGAAATACTCTTCCTTAACTGCCGTAATGTCAGATCCCTGATATTAACCCCATCCAGTCGAATCTCACCGTCTGTCACGTCATAGAAACGCTGCAGAAGATTGATAATGGAAGTCTTACCGGTTCCCGTAGCACCCATAATACCGATGGTTTTACCGACCGGAAGTTTGAAGGAGATATCCGACAGGATCTCTTTATCATTTAATGAGAAGGATACCTTATCAAATTCAATGGAACCCTTTACCTCATCCAGAATGACAGGCTTCTCCGTCTCTATTATCTCCGGTTTCTGTGCAAAGATCTTCTTGACTCTCTTATAAGATGCAAGAGCAGCTGCCGCATCATTGGATAACCATCCAAACATCTCCATCGGCCATACGATATTCATGGAGTATTCTATAAACGCACCCAGTGTTCCGAGGGTTATATCCCCACGAATGACCTGGTATCCACCGAATATAACGACTACCATAGACAGCATTTTCGTAATCAGCTGAAAGTAAGGATAAATCTTTATAAATACCTTCGATTGCTTCATATTAAGATCATAATACTGCTTATTATGAGATAAGAACTTCATAATCTCATGCTTTTCTCTGGCAAAGGATTTGACTGTACGGACACCGGACAGGTTCTCCTGCGCAACCAGATTCAGCTTGGAGTTCTCTTCGCTGATCTGCTCATACAGGCCGCCCAGCTTGCGCTCCATCAGGATGGCAAGTGCTGCCACGCAAGGAAGGACCACCGTCGGGATGATAGCCAATAACGGATTCAAATGAAACATACAATACAGCGCAACGGCCGTATGGATGATTACCTGAATAATCAGCATGCTGACATAGCCCAATGCCCCCCAGAGCCGGTCAACATCATCCTTCACACGGGACATTAATTCTCCCGTGTTATTTGAGTCAAAAAAGCTTAAAGAAAGGCTCTGGATATGATTAAAGAGATCCTTTCTTAGATTAACAGCGATTTTAGAACTTACCAGATCAAAAATAATTTCTTTGATATACTGGAATACACATCTCCCCACAGCTATCATCAGGACAAGCAGCAGAAGCTTAGGTAAAAGCTCCATCTCACCCTTTATGATAACATTATCAATGATCCTCTTCGTAATCTGGGGTGACAGCATATCCAGACATACCGCAGCAACGATACAGACGACAGCAGCCGCGTATGCAAACCAATATTTCTTTAAATAATGTGATAATTTGTACATTGCTCCTCCATTTCCCGCATTCCCATGATGCTCAATTATACTTTCTTATTACTAAGTTTGACTAAATACAAATTATGATAAAATAAGCCGCGGTAAGATATACCGCGGCATGAAAGCTCAAGAATTCATATTTAGCTCTTATCACATCCTGTAGGCAGCAGGGAAGGACAGGATGGCTCAATAAAAACTATTCATTCTTAGTTTCGGAGGTAATCTTACATAAAGCATATCTTATTAAATTGTTGTGATTGATGGATCTTAACTTCATGGTTTTACCTCCTTTTCTGTAATAGTCTTCCAACATTATATATGGGAAAAATGCAATTGTCAACCATATTTTTATACAAATTATAAAAAATTAGTTTCTCGTGAATTGAAAAACTTACTTCCACCCCTTTTGTCAAGGATGGAGAAATTACTTTTTCAAATATAAATGTGGAAGTAACTATTGCAAAAAGGTATGATGTTCTTAGTGGTGCCTCTCAAGGAGGTA
>JAEYQV010000149.1 GCA_023409835.1 Bacillota bacterium | reverse complement strand
TACAGGAAGCCCTCTATGCTTCCCATAATGCACTGTTTGAGAGACATATTGCTGATGTTGTGTGATCATAGGCGGACAATTTATTGTTCGAATATGACATACAGCATCAAGATGTGTCTCTCAACCTAGTGTATAACACCTTGTTTCACAAGGTGTGGGGAAGCGTAGAGGGCTTCTTGCATCACTATAGCTTAGTGCGACAGCCCCGAAATCTGTTCTTATGTTCTTATGCTATTATGAACTACTTAATACAGTGGAATATCCGGACTTAAGATTACACCCCAGAAGGCCGGCTTTTGAAGCAGATATTTATCAAAAAGTAACGGATAGCTGGGTTTCCCGGGCTGGCTCAACCAGGAGATATCGTCGGACAGTCCCCAGAAGGTAATATTGGTAATATCTACGACACCGGTTTCCTCCAGATTCTTGTAGATTGTAAATAATCTACGATATCTCTTAGCCTGTCTCATATACGCGTCTTCCGTATTCTCCCCCATCCCCATATCAAGCTCGGTAATCTGGAGCTCCAGTCCAAGCTCGCCGTACTTACGCATGGAGGCTTCCACATCCATAAGAGACGGTGAGTCAACCTTGTAATGACTCTGAAGTCCGAGGCCGTCAATCAGACCCTTCTCCTTCAAGCCCTTCGCCAACTCATAGATTGCTACCATCCTGCTGCTTTCTTCGGTATTATAATCATTGTAAAAAAGCTTCACCTCCGGCTTCGCATATTTCCTTGCATATTCAAAGGCCTTCTCAACGAATTCCGGTCCGATTACCTGATACCAATAGCTGTCCTTGGAACGGTACCCACCTTCTGCACCGTCGCTCGGATTAATCGCTTCATTTACAACATCCCAGGCATAGATCAGTCCCGGATAATTCGTATCGGTATATTCCAAAACCTGTCGGATATAATTCTCCATTCTCTTTAGCATCAGCTCCTTCGAAACAAAAGGAGCATTCGTGTCATCGGAATACCCCACGGTAAAGAACCATCTAGGGGTCTGGCTGTGCCATACCAGGGTATGTCCTCTGACTAATAATCCATTTTCTTTCGCGTAATCTAAGATCGGCTTCACTCTGTTAAAGTTAACTGCCGGGCTTTCATCATACTTTGAATCGGATAGACTGGTCGTACGGTCCAGAACGCTGTCCGGCTTTAATTCATTGCCGGGAGTAATGCTGTTAAACTGCTGCTTTATCAGATTCTTACGATCATCACCGGATAATTCACTCACGGTTGCCGCCACACCGACACTGTAAAGCTCCTTATAAACCTCCTTCAGAGCAGGAATCGTACCTCGGTCAACAGTAGCCACTTCCCTCACGATTGAGATAGCGTCCACATAGAAATCAATCAGCTCCCCTCCGGCATAGGCTGTCTCAAAATAGACCTTTGCACTGGTGGTCCCCTCCGGGATTAGGATGGTGCCGGTGATCTCCGTCCATTCGCCCTTCCTGGCAATCGCAGAAGCAAAATTAAGATATTCACTGTTATTCTTCTCAACCTTGCAATCAATCTGCACGGTATCAGGACCTGTTTCATAATATACGAGAGCCTTAATATAATAACTCTCATTAACTGACAGCAGCTTGGTTAAATCAACGGTAGCACCGTTCCAAAGGGCTGTTCTTCCGCTAATGAATAAGGAGCTCTTCCCCTCTCCCGCTTTATCGGTTACGATGGCAGCTTTCGCCGATCCCCTTCCGGTAAAGTCTGTTTGACCGTCCTCAAAATCTTCTCCGTAGATAACCTCTTCCTTAACCTCAACCGTACCCGCTATCATCGGATATCCTGTCGGCTCGGCAGCTGCAGCTTCCCCCTCTGCGTTATCCGTGCCTGCAGGCTCCGGAGCAGCTGTCGGTTCTCCTGCTTGATCCGTCGTTTTCACCGGATCCGTTACCGGTTCCGCCTTCTCGGTATCCCCTTTACATCCACCAAGCACCATAGTGAGAATCATTACTATGGAAATGATTGCGCTTACCCTGTAAGTTATTCTTTTCATCTCCTCCTAGTCAGACTTTATACCAGGTCGCCCCGGCAAAGTCCTTCCTTCTCCTTTCCACAATCAGAAAAATGGTTAATATTACCTACTAATAATACTACATTTATTAGGAAACATCAAATTATTTCAAAATCATGGCTCTATTTGACAGTAAAGTCAGCACAATATGTCAGACAGAAAAAGGGAGCCCTACGCATCATAGAAGGCTCCCAAAACATATCATGCACTACAGCATTATTCTGTTCTTTTTACTCCCTTCTCTACTGTAAACAACTGGTTTATCACCATGCACATACCGGGGAAGAAGTCCATAATCTGCCATATCCCTGCTCCTCTGAGCGAAAGCTCGGGAATTAATCTGAATTTAGCATCCATACTTCGTGCATCATCAAACCATACGACATGTTCGATTCCTTCTTCATTCGTATAATAAAAGAAGGGTGCCTGGGCCAGTTCATCAAACTGGATCACCGCATTGTACTTGGCAGCCGTAATGATGGCTTCCTGATTGCTGATGGTTTCCGCAGCCGTTTCCCCACGGACGAAGGGAAGGGGCCAGTCATATGCATAGTTTGGAATTCCCATAAATATCTTTTCCCGTGGTATGACACTGACTCCATAATTCAGAACCCGGCGTACATTATTTAAAGGTGCCGTTGCCATCGGGGAAGAATAAGTATAACCCCATTCATAGGTCATAAGCAGAACAAAATCCGCTATCGCTCCTATGGCAGGATAATCATGTGCCTCATACAGCAATCCGGTCTGCTCTCCTGAGGTCTTAGGCGCCAGCGCAACCAAGGTAAGATATCCCAACGGACTCAGCGTATTCTTTGCTGCTGAAATAAAGTCCAGAAATCCCTGTTTATCCTCGGGCTGTACGTATTCGAAATCAATATCCAACCCCGAGTAACCCTTCGCTTGGATATTTGCCACAATATTATTGATGAGTGTGGCCTGACCTTCTGCATTGTTGAACATCTCATGGGCAATCTGAGTGTCAAAGGTCTGACTCGCATTCATCGGAGCCAGCATCATGATGGCCTGGTCGCCGGCTTCCAGCGCAGCAGCAATCAACTCCTCATCATCAATCGGTACCAAGTCTCCCTGCGGTGTAAAGCCATAAGTAAATATCGACAGAAAGGTTAAGAACGGCAGAGTCTTACTTAAGGTCTGCCGGTTTATGAATGGATATGCGTAGCCGTTAATGAGAGCGGTATCGATTACGCCTTCATCCCGGAAGCTGATCACTAAGTTCTGACCCGGTATCAGATTCGCTTCCGCAGCGGCCCAGGGGTTATTCTGCAGCAGCTTGGTTACCGTGATATCATAGGTTGCAGCAATCGAAGCCAGGGTATCTCCCTGAACAACCGTATGGACAATATTCGGAACTCTGACTACAATACTCTGTCCTACCACAAGGTTATCCGGGTTAGGTAATTCATTGTCAAGGATTAATCGTGCAGCAGTTACTCCGAACTGCTGCGCAATGCTATCGAGGGTATCTCCCTGCTTCACAACATAAATAGTCATACTCCAGGCGTCCTCCAGCAAATAAAGCATTAATAAATAGTATATGCTTCCTATACCGGATATGAGACGCAATTCCTAATATTTGAAGTACGAATTTAACAGGAACGGCTGTTGCATCCCGACGTCATTTCGCGTATAATACAGATACCTGATTTTATGGAGGATGATAAAAGATGAATGAATTTAAGACAATATCACCTGAACTGCTCCGGAAAAATCCGTTTCAGCTGATCGGAAAGGATTGGATGCTGGTGACTGCCGGGAATGAAGAGAAGGTTAATACAATGACCGCTTCTTGGGGAGGTCTTGGAGTAATGTACGGTAAAAACGTAGCTTATATCATGATCCGTCCAAACCGATACACAAAAGAATTCATAGATAGGGAAGATACCTTCTCCTTAAGCTTCTTTGATAAGGAATACAAGAAGACCCTAAGCTACCTGGGTACCGTATCAGGAAGGACGGAAGACAAGATAACCAAATCCGGTCTATCCGTTGTCCGTTATGAAGCAACTCCATACTTTGATGAAGCGAGGCTGGTTATGATCTGCCGAAAGCTGTATAAACAACCGTTAAACACAGAGGGTCTGTTGGAGGAAAAGCTAAAAGCCACCTGGTATCCTGGTGGAGACTACCATACTCTCTATATAGCAGAGATAACGAAGATACTTAAGATCAGGGGTAATAAACAAGAAGAGGAATAAACGACAGGGCTGTTATGTTATGATAGCTTGAGGATATCATAAGCCCTCTAGGCATCCTATCCCGTCCGATGAACGGATTAGCTTGATTATGTATGAATTACGGACCTGCTATGTCCGAAGCGCATAATCGAGCTCTGTCCTGCTGCCTGTGTAAACAGCTAGTACAGGAACGCATAGAGGGCTTCTCGTATCAATCAGCTGATGCAACAGCACCATTTCATTCGATTGCCTTACATACATCAACCCATTTTCGGCAGGCACTGTATAGCTCCAGCTCGTCACAGGTTAATTCGATTGCGGAGTTACTGCTACCGCAGGCAGGAAAAACAGTACGAAAACGCTTCAGAGATTCATCCAGATATACCGGGATGTCCTCACTTAATCCGAAGGGACATACTCCTCCCGGTGCATATCCAATCAGCTTAAGCAGCTCATCATAGGAGAGCATCTTTGCCTTGAAGCCATACTCCTGCTTAAACTTTCCGTTATCAATCTTCATATCTCCGGCTGCCACGATGACCATAGCACCATCACCCAGCTGGAATGAGAGTGTCTTGGCAATTCTGCCGGGTTCCACACTGAGCGCTTTTGCCGCCAGCTCTACTGTAGCACTCGATACATCAAATTCTCTGATATCCTTCTCCCTTCCCCACTGCTTCAATACTTCGCGTACTTTATCCACTGACATGGTGTTTCATCCTTTCATAATCCACATTTTTATCCAATACTGTAACATGGAATTTCTTCATATCCAATGGGCCTTCCCTTCTTCCATACCTTTCCTGCATTTATCCTAATAGCCGGAGTTCAACTCATTCCTCCGGCATATTATCTCCGGTTCCGGGTGCCCCTATCCACTCCGGCAGAATAATTATACAGTGATGATAAGCATTTCCTGCCCAACCAATATTATTATATAGAATTTGTACATAGTAATCAATTATAATTAACCCTATGTTACTTAATTGTAGAAGTACAACAAATTCATTTACAGCGTAAGCTTGTAAACCAGCAAAAGGAGGCTTCCTATGACTATTAAAAAAAGACTAAGTATTTTCGCCTTTGCAGTAATAATATCCCTGACATTATTTACGGCAACTGCATTTGCAGCTAATTATACCATTGTCAAAAATGATTCACTTTACACAATCAGCCGTCTCTTTAACACCTCCGTCAACAAGATAATGTCGGATAACCTTTTAACCTCCTCCTACATATACACGGGGCAGGTATTGAAGGTTCCTGCAACCGTTTACACTGTTAAGGGCGGCGATACTCTATATCTTATATCACAACGATACGGTATCCCCCTCAATTCCCTGCGAAAAGCCAATAACGAATGGGATCATCTGATCTATATCGGACAAAAGCTGCTTTTGCCCGGTATTATCCCTTCCGGGGAAACAGCTTCTGCCACAGCCAATACTGTCATTCCCTACACGACCTATGAGGTCGATCTTCTGTCCAGATTAATATCAGCAGAAGCCAGAGGTGAAGATTATCAGGCAATGGTTGGTGTCGGTGCCGTAGTTGTGAATAGGGTACAGAGCCAGGAATGGCCAAATACCATCTATGATGTAATCTATCATGTAACCGGCGGCTATCAGCAGTTCACACCGGTAAAGAATGGAGAAATCAACAAACCTGCCACCAGCGATGCGATTCGTGCCGCCTGGGCTGCCTTATACGGTGCGGATCCCAGTAACAATGCCATGTTCTACTTCGATGACAGCTCCACGAATCAGTGGTTATGGTCAAAGACCATTACGGCAAGAATAGATCATATGGTCTTCGTAAAATAACGTATGAAATAGACTTACATTACATTGATTACCGGCTTGTCTGCCTGTGGCAGCCAACCACCATTAACAGAATAAAAAACCTGTAGTATCACTTATTCTATTAAGAACTTGCGATACTACAGGTTTTCTTATGATTGTATGTATTCCATATGAAGCCGTTGATCATCTTCATTATCTGAGGGGTTGAAGGCCAGCTCAAAGAAGCTTAATATGGCATCTACTACCTTATGGCAAAGATACATAATATAATTGATATCGACCTTAACTGCCTTCCATGCCTTAAGATAATCTGCATGGGTATTTCTAATGAACTGTTCAATATCCTCCAGTGACCGGGATTCTCCGGGTTCTTCGCGGTTTTCCTTTGCAGCGTCCAGCCTGACATAGGTTCTCAATAATTTCTTTAGTTCTTTCTCATAATAGATATGTTCAGAAATAGATCCTGTGAAGCTGGTGTTATGGGGAAAGGTACAATAATCTGCCAGGTAATGAGTTACTACTCCGAGGTGTCTGGCATAATAACCGTTGATACCCTTATTCACATCATAATCTACGGTTATTCTCTTGATTTCATTAATCAGAATATCAAAAGTCTCATTAATGTTATGCTTCTTCGTAAGGAATGAGGGTTTTAAGTCCGGAAGTATACTTCCGAGATAAAACGCATTCTTGTGATCGCTTAGGTCCTTAACCTTCATGTTATTAAGAAGCAACTTTGCAAGTGAGATATGAGATTTCTTTCTCATTAAAACCTCCTGAAATAAGGAGACAAGTTCAGAAGTAATGCCTTGTTACTATTAACCTGCCTTAGCAAGGGATTGGATTACTCTCCTCCTGCTATAATAAAGCTACGTGCAAATAATACACCCTATAACCGTAAATAACAATAGTAAAAATATATACTTTTTCTAGCATTTTATTGATATTATTTAGAACTATTCTTTAAAAGAAGTATGAAATAAGTATAAAATAATGCCTAATTCTTGACATTACTATATCATTCCTGTAAGATAAATAAATGACAATTAACGAATTGTATACTATTGAAACCTTTAGGAGATGAATGAATGGATCCCAGTGATGCCGCGCAACCGATTATATTAATAATTCTTTTATTCCTGTCTGCTGTCTTCTCAGGATCGGAGACTGCACTTACTACAGTCAATAAGCTCCGCATGCGAACGCTTGCTGACGATGATGTACGAGGTGCCCAAACCGTACTTAAGCTGATCGAGGAGCCCGGGAAGATGCTCAGTGCCATACTAATTGGCAATAACGTAGTAAATATCTCAGCCTCTGCGTTAGCAACTACCATGGCGATTGATTTCTGGAGCAGCGAATGGATCGGTCTGGTGACCGGTATTCTTACCCTGTTAATTCTGGTCTTCGGTGAGATTACACCGAAATCAATCTCTACCATATATGCCGAGAAGATCTCTCTTATTGTTGCCGCCCCTATCTTTGCAATTACAAAGCTTCTAACACCGATTATATTCCTCGTAAATAAGCTGTGTATCGGAATCATGCGGTTGTTCCGTATAGACCCGAAGGCGAAAACTACTGCAATTACCGAGAATGAGCTTCGGACAATTCTGGATTATTCCCATGAAGAAGGGGTCATAGAGAGTGAGGAACGCCGTATGATAACCAATGTGGTGGATTTCGGTGACTCACTTGCGAAGGATGTCATGGTACCGCGGATTGATATGGCATTTGCCAGTGCCGATCTGACCTATGATGAACTGGTGCAGGCATTTGCAACGGATAAATACACCCGCATGCCGGTATACTCTGAAACCAGGGACAACGTCATTGGTATCGTTAACCTGAAGGATGTCTTTTTCTTCAATGGAGAGAAAGAGAATTTTAATATCTTAGATATCGTAAGAGAGCCTTATTACACATATGAATTCAAGAAAACCTCGGAGCTTCTGATAGAGATGAGACGCAATTCCATCTCTCTGGCCATCGTGCTGGATGAATACGGTGCTACTGCCGGATTGATTACCATCGAGGATCTGCTAGAGGAAATCGTCGGCGAGATTCGGGACGAATACGATTATGATGAGGAAGACAGTATTCAGGCCATATCCGATCATGAATTTATTGTGGATGGTAATACGAAGCTGGATGATATTAACGAAGTCCTAGGTCTTGACCTTGAATCGGATGATTATGATTCAATTGCAGGCCATATCATATATCTTCTGGATCATCTTCCGGAGGAGGGTGAAACCGTTACTGACCATAATACTGTTTTCACGGTTGCCTCCGTTGATAAAAATCGTGTCGATAAGGTCCACATTCTCCTTAAGCAGGAGGAGGAAACCTCGGAAAACGAATAAAACGGTTACTTCCACGAATAATATCTGCATAGATTATATTACCCTGTCTGCTATAGACAGGGTAGTTTTATGCCATTTATGGCATTTATGGCTTTATGGCTTTGGTCAATTGAAAAGGTAACTTCCACTTTGAATGAGTAAATTCCTCAAAAATCAGGTTGAAATATAAACTGTCCATATGGCAATTATAAAATATATTAAAAATGGATGTTTTTTCTCCCATTTCG
>JAEYQV010000146.1 GCA_023409835.1 Bacillota bacterium | reverse complement strand
TGAAATTCTCTATATCTTGAAGCAGTACGTATAGGCTGCTGGAATCCTTGGCTATCATCTGTGTGTACATTCGCTGCTTACCGAAGATATTTATGATCAGCTTATCCTCATATTCCCTTTTATCTGAACGAGTATCGAGATTAATAAAGCAGACCAGAACAGCGATAAACGCAAGTAATGACAGCAACCCCATCCGTCTGATAAATCCTAATGAAACTTCTTTTCCCATTCTCAAAACCTATTCCTCCGATGTAAAATATATTATTGCCTAATGTTTAAGTTTAGGAGGAAAAAGGTAATATGTCAATCCATTTTTTGTTGAATAAAATAAATATAGCTCGAATTAAGTCAACTCTGATTTGTCACTCAAATACATTTTTATTAGTAACAGGAGGTAATATTCTTTCTTAGTCTTTCCAGGGAGCAGCGGTAGAAGATTGTCTGAGAAATAAAATACAATATTACTACCAGAATTGAATTCCGGAAGAAGACGCCTACCATATATCCTCCTCCGAGAATGAAGGTTGTCATGTACATATAGACAAAACCAACGATGGTTCCTAAAATCAACGGTGTGAAAAAGATCAGCTTTTGTATAGAAGCCTGCATCCTCATAAATTCCTTTTTTGTCATTCCAAGCTTGGTCAGCCTCTGGTATAACTCCCGTAGTCGGGACAGATCTCCGTATTGCTTGAAGATCAATATACTTCCTGCCGCTATCAAAAACAAGCCCCCCATAAAACTGGTGAAGAAGATCATCATCGCATAGATATTTTTCACCTCAACATAAGCTTCCAAAAAGGTATCTACCAAGTAGAGCGTTGAAGGCTGTTCAAAGCTTTCTCTTAGGGCTTTTATAAAGGGTTCTGTCTTTCTCCAGTTTTTGAAATATAAAAGGTGGTATATTCCGATCTTATCTGCTTCGACCTTACTCCTGATAGCATTATAATCCGCATCACTTAGTACCAGAGTAATATCCGAAGAGATACACTTCCGGTTGATTGCCTTTCCCTTTACCGTACCCTCAACTCTAAATTCCGTAGGTATATTTCCGGTATAGAGAGCGATCCTGTCCATCCCCTCAAATTCCGTCTTGCCGGGCATAAAAGCAGTAGACACCACGAGAATCTCACCCTTGTTCACGGACTCGGCATCTTTATTAATTTCTTTATAAAACGTCTCCGAAATTACGGGCTTCATAAGTTCCTCATCCCCGCTGCGGGTATTCATAATTAAGAATTCATGGTCAACGGACTCTGTGAGCAGAGTCTCAGACTGAGCAAGCAGCTGATTAAGCGTTCCTTCGGCAAGGGTATTCGTAGAACCGAACTCCACATATTCCACCTCTGACAGTCGTTCTCCCTCTGCGAGTCTCTCGGACAAAGAGAACAGAGAAATAGGAGATGCAACGAAGAAGATGATCATCGCACTGAGTAAGCTTAGTACGAACAGAATCTTCTTGTTGCCTGAAAAGCTATACTCCATTTCATTATCGCTTAGGATATGATTATAATAGCTTCTCTTGTTCCGCTTTCTGAAGTGATAGTACAGGCTCCAGCCCTGGGATATGATATAGTACATGGATGGAAACGCAAATACCGCATAGACCAGGTACAGATACATCTGATCGGAAAAGTGCTTTCCATGAGCTAAAATCAGCATAGCAGCTGTAGCTCCAAGGAATACTGTTATTGCAAGGAGGGAGGTTACCAGGCTTACCTTACCATGGGAACCCTCCCTCTTCTTAATCAGCAGTTTCACAATACAGAGCTTAAGTATTGCCCTCCTGCTCATGCAGATTGCGACCGCATAGATCAGAAGAAAGATGGAGAAGGTAACCAGGAAGCTTAATAGCTTCAGCTCATATTCAATCGGAGCATCCCCGATCAATTTGCTCAAAATCAGGAAGAACAGCCGGGAAAACAGGGTTCCCGACAACAGCCCGACAACCATAGAGACAAGTAGAATGATGGTATTCTCTATGAATATCAAACGACTTAAGTTTTTCTTAGTCAGCCCCAGGGTCATGAATAGGGCAAATTCACCGTTTCTGGATTTCACAAAGGAGCCATGGGCATAGGTGATAAAGAAAGCGGAGAAAACCAGGATCGCTCCGATGGACATATAGACCAGGGAATCGTAGCCCTTATCCTTTGCAGTATCCATAAAGCTTTTGTTAAACAGTATTGTGGTATAAATAAAAAACAGCATGATGGTAAAGCAGCTGCAGAAGAAATATGCCAGATATCTCCTGATATGGGAGGTGAAGTTTTTCATAGCGACCTCTTTAAATGTCATGGCCATCACACTCCAATACTGCCAGACAGTTTAAAATCTGGTCGAAGAACTCTGCTCTGCTGCCTTTTCTTACAATTTCCATATTTAAAATGCCATCCTTGACAAAGATAATCCGCTTACAATAGCTGGCGGCAAAGGCATCATGGGTTACCATCATTATGGTTACCTTCCGCTCCCGGTTCATTTTCTCAAAGCAGTTCATCACTGCCTTGGAGGATTTCGAATCCAGATTACCGGTCGGCTCATCGGCAAAGATAATCTCCGGTTCATTGATTAGTGCTCGGCAGACCGCAGCTCTCTGCTGCTGCCCTCCTGACAAATGATAGGGATATTTCTCAGCGATCCCGTCAATATCCAGAAAGCTCATAATATCCTTACACTTCTGCTCCATCATCTCAGGAGTCTTTTTCTCAAGAATCAACGGGAGCATTACATTCTCCTTCAGGGTCAGACTGTCCATCAGATTGAAATCCTGGAATACAAACCCCATCTTCTGCCTCCGAAATAATGCCAGCTCCTCATCCGATAACTGTTCCAGTGCTTTTCCTGCAAGCAGGACGCTGCCAGCCGTAGCCTCATCAATTCCGCTTAGTATATTTAACAGGGTAGATTTACCGCTTCCCGAAGGTCCCATCACTCCGATGAATTCCCCCTCCGATACCTGAAGGCTGACTCCCTTTAATGCCTGCACGGAGCTTTCATTCTCCTTGGAGCCGTAATATTTGATGAGATTCTCTGCTTTTAATACATTCATTCGTTCCATCTCCTTTCCTACCTATTGTAGCTCTCTGTGAGATGCGGAGAAATCGATTTGTATGACGCAGTCTTACAATTTTGAAAGGTTCTTCACAGACGATCTAATCCTTTTCCTTCGTTCTATAATAGATGGTAATCGTCGTTCCCTTACCGACAGCCGAATCCACCTCAATCCGATGCCCAAGCCTCTTTGCCGCCACATCAGCAATATAGAGACCAATTCCTGTGGAGCTGCGGAGCTTCCTTCCGTTATCACCGGTGAAGAAGGGCTCGAAGATCCGATCTAGATCATATTCCGGAATTCCGATTCCTTCATCCCGTATGGTAAGACAGAGCTCCTCGTCCTTCTGTTGCAGTGTAATCCAGACCTTCTTCAAAGGCTCCTCCATATTCTCTCCGCTTCCTTCCGATGCTATAGCACTTACGGAATCGGTGGGTATACTATAGTCCTCCCTGATCTCTCCCGCAGTGATGTCCCTATCCTCAGCCGTCGCTTCCCCGGGCTGTCTGGAATACTTTACTGCATTTGAGATAAACTGCTCCAGCATTAGCTTATGCCATTTACGGTCAGAGAAGGTTATTGTATCGGTCGTCATAATCTTTAATTCAGGAAACACATGATAGATGACGAATTGATTCTTAAGCCCATTGATGATATTCCTGAGCTCCTCTGCCAGCTCCAGCTGCTCAGGAATATAATCCTTCGTGAAGTTTTCCAGACGGATCAGGCTGAGCAGCTGGTCCACGCTGTGATACAGTTTATCATTCTCTTCCGCAATACTGTTTATCGCGATAGCTGCCTCAGATAAGCTGTTGATTGGCTTTTGTGTTGTAAGGGCGATAACGGAGATCGGTGTCTTGAGATTATGAATCCACTGGGACAGAAAATTCTGCTGCGCCGTATGCTCTGCCTGCAGAGCATGCAGTTCCCTGATATAGTTCTGGTGGACAGCTCCAACCACAGCACTCACCTCCTGATGCTCCTTCGTAAGCGGCCGGAGATCATACTGAGGGTTATGGACACTTTTTGGTAACCTCTTCAGGAAGCCAAAATAGACAATTCCCCGGAGGAGTAGAAGGATAAGATAGGCATAGCTCCCGATAGCAACGGGATATAGAAGCTCCACCGGTTTTTCTGAAGTAAGCCGGTAGAATAAAATAATGCAGAACATCGCAATAAAATAGATCAAGGAATATAACCAATGATCCTTAATAAACTCAACCCAGATTTTCCGATCCATGAAGCTCCTCCTTTGTCCCCCATTCGAGAATATACCCGGTTCCGCGGATGGTCTTAATGACCTGCATAATCCCCAGCTCCTGAAGCTTGTCCTTAAGGCGGGAAATATTTACGGTCAGAGTATTATCCTCCACAAAGGTCTGGTCATCCCAAAGCTCCATCAGAAGCTCTTCCCGGGTTACGATCCGGTGATTATTCTCAAATAGCTTCTTCATCAGTTTAAATTCGTTCTTACTGAGCTCCAGCTCCCTGCCCCCATAAGACATTCGAAAATTGTTCGGATTCAGCAGCAGTCCGCCGACACCAGACAGGTTAGAGTTCGAATTCGCATACTCCCCGTAAGCCCGGCGTAAGGCCGCTTTGATTTTGGTCATCAGAAGCTCCATATGGAAGGGCTTCACCAGGTAGTCATCCGCTCCTAGCTCCAGCCCCATAATCTGTTCCATGTCACTGTTTCTGGCGGACACAATAATGACCGGTACAGAGGATTGCTTCCGGATCATCCGGCACAGATAGAAGCCATCCAGATAAGGAAGGTTGATATCCAGCAGAATAAGGTCGGCCTTTGCCTCCTCTATCTCCCGCTCTGCCTCCTTAAAATTGTGGATTTGAAGAACCTCATAATTATATTTCTGAAGTATTTCCTTCATCAGCAGATTTAGTTTGTTGTCATCTTCGATAATCAGTATTCGCTTCAAGACTCCTCCCCCCCATTGTGATTCCTAACATGATTATAGCACCGCGCCCATCTTTATACAATATTTCCACAATATGGTCCACCGAAAAACAGCGATACTATCGCACTACCTCGATGAAAGCTTAACATATGGTTGCTTATAAAAATACAGAGTGGTAGAATTTAGCATATATCTACTATGGAAGGAGGGACTCAGGATGATGAGAAGGCTTGTCCTTGCCACATATCTGGCCTTCACTACCCTATTGTTAGTCTGCGGCTACTTTTTTGAAAAGCCCTTTGGAATCAGGAGCTTACTACTGGGAATACTCCTGTTATTCTATCTGCTCAGTCTTGTGCTGCATTTTCTGTTCAAAAAGTCCGTACCTCAGAACGGAGCACTGGTTGGTATGCTCGTGGTACTGGTAGGATTGGAGTTTCTCTCAAAATACGCTGTGAATTACTTCTATCACAGTCTGTATCTGCTGCTGCTTTTGCTGATTATCTTCCGGTGGGAAAGGCGCAGGGGGGTACTACTTGGGATACTGCTTTCTCTCTGCTCCTTCATTAAATTCGTTGAGCTACTAATAGTACAGCCCAGTACCGGCAATATTGCCATGTCCGTCTTCTTCGCCACCACACAGCTCCTCCTAATCCTGGTATTTTACCTGTATCGGGAATTCCGTTCGGAAAGTATACGCAACAAGGAGCTATATGAGGAGCTGCTGGTTACCAACCTGCAGCTGAAGCAATATTCCGAGGAATTGAAGCATTTGGTTAAGCTTCAGGAACGGAGCAATATTGCCAGGGATCTTCATGACACCCTGGGTCATGAGCTGACCGGTTTGATCATGCAGATGGAGATGGCCTCCAGACTGATGGAGCAGGAGCCCGTGAAGGGTCGTGCCATCCTTGAGGAAGCGAAGTCCTCTGCCCGCGGAAGCTTAAGCCAGGTCCGTGCCATCGTAGACACCTTAAAAAGTGATGATGAAATTTCCTGGAACCAGAGCAGCCTTAAGGAGCTGATGGAGCATTTCAGCGGAATGACCGGAGTACAGATTGCTTATGAAAGCAGCGGTAACGAACCGGACAGTCCTGCCATCGGGCTCAGTCCGGAGATTGGACTTACCCTGTACCGCCTGGTTCAGGAAGCATTAACAAATGCGGTTCGCCATGGGAGGGCTACAAAGGTAGCTGTACAGATAAGCTATCAGCCGGATAAGGTACTTTTTAAGCTTCAGGACAATGGGAAGGGCTGTATGAACCTGACTCCGGGTAATGGTATCCGGGGAATGCAAGAGAGGGTCTCTGCTCTTCGGGGTACTCTATCGGTAGACGGCTCCAAAGGCTTTCAGATAACCGGCTTTATTCCCTATTAGAGTCCGGTCCTATATGCTCAAGGGCTACTGAACCATCAATATATACTGTCGCTTTCAAAATAATAGGAATAGGTGATGAGATGATTAAGGTATTAATTGCAGATGATCAAGCAATCATGCTTCAGGGTCTGTCCATGATCCTTTCACAGGAAAAATCCCTCGAGATAGCGGGAACTGTCTCCAACGGAGAGGAAGCAGTTGCTTTTTGCAGGCAGCAGCCGGTGGACGTTGTCCTTCTGGATATCCGTATGCCGGTTATGGATGGTGTCGAAGCCACCCGAAGGATTAAGGAATTCAATAATGAGATTAAAATACTGGTCTTAACCACCTTCAATGATGATGCCTACATATTCGGCTCCTTGAAAAACGGAGCTTCCGGGTATCTGCTTAAGGATGCTCTTCCCGAGGAGATCCTGCAGGGTATCCTGACCGTTTATCAGGGTGGTACTCTGATCAATCCGGAGGTAGCAACCAAGGTGGTAAAGCGGTTATCGAACACTGCTCCCGAGGTGCCCCCGGATCCAAGAGTGAAGGAGCTTACCGACAGGGAGAAGGAAATCTGCCATCTGTTAACTCTGGGGCATAACAACAAGGAAATATCGGACCTTCTCTATATCAGTGAGGGCACTGTTAAGAATAACATCACACGGATCCTAGATAAGCTGGGAATCAGGGACAGAACCCAGTTGGCCTTATTTGCAGTGAAAAACAGGCTATAGGTGTATCACAGGTCGTGCCAAAAGTCACTATCAGGCAGTGACTCTGGGTAGATGCGGGTAAATGATTCCTGCTATATACTAGACATTAAGAATCTTTCACTCACAAAGGTTGTACCTGCGTCGCCAAAGTGTAAAAGATACACTTGGTTCAAGCTTCAAATGCGCATAAATCGTGCGCAGGAATGAGAGGTAAATATGAAAAAGCTGATTATAATATTGCTGAGCCTCGCCCTGTGTCTTACCGGCTGCTCTACAGATGCACTCTCCGGCTATATCAAAGCCTTCCGAAAAACCAAAAGCATATCAAGCGGTCGTCTGCAGTTAGAAGCCTCGGTTGATATGGATTTTCAGCTTGATCAACTGACTGCGGAGCAGCAGGGGACTGTTCAAAATCTGGAGCACATGGATTTCGCCTCGGAGGTTACTTATGATTTCAGAGAAGAGGCTGACAGGATGATAGCGAAGAGCTATGGTAACTTCGGGGGAATGGGGATTGATTCAACCTTCTATCTGGAGGGGGATAAGATGAATCTGTACCTTCCTATGTTGGGCGGATATCTGGACCTGCCAGAGGCGGAGGATCAAGACGAAAATGAAGTATTCCGGGATTTCTCCAAGCTATCGGAGCCTGTACTCGCGAAATTCCTGGAGCTTCTGACGGCAGAGGATATTATGAAAGGAAAGCGGACCTATATTACAACAAAGGACGGTCAGATCAAGACCACTGTCTATACGGTAAATATGTCGGAGGAACAGCTGAAGCAGCTGATGGAGGAGACCATCCGAATCATAGAGGAAGATAATATAGATCTTGGAAAAATGTTCGGCATTGATACGGATCAGACTGATATTCCGAAGGAGTTACGAAAATGGAAGGACCGCTTTGCCCTGTCCGGCTTTACCTCCACGGCATATGTTGATTTTGACGGCCGTCTTGTGAAACAGGATTTGACAGCAGAGCTTACCTTTAAGAAAGAACAAAGCTCAATGGCTCCTATAGGGCTTAGGATATCCGGTATCATTACCTTCAGCGGTCTCGGCGAGAAGCAGGCTATGGACTTTCCTGAGGTTACCGAGGATATGTATCTGGAGGATGGATGGAGTTTGGAATATCGTAATATTCACATAGTGAATTAGATTCACTTTTGTTTCGTCAGAATGGAGGTCTTTTATGGAATTAATCAGAGTGGAGCATATCAGCAAGCAATTCAAGAAAATTAAGGCAGTGGATGATATCAGCTTCCAAGTCAATAAAGGAGAAATCCTTGGCCTTCTGGGTCCAAACGGTGCCGGAAAGTCCACGACAATCTCCATGATTTCAACCTTACTTAAGCCGGATTCGGGAGATATCTACTATGCGGATACCAGTATCATCGACAAACCGAAGGTGATTCAGGAGAGTCTTGGCTATGTTCCTCAGGAAATCGCTCTTTATCCGATGCTTTCCGGCAAGGATAACTTATCCTTCTGGGGACGTAATTATGGAATCAAAGGCGAAGCGTTGAAAAAGAAAATGGAAGAGATCTCTGAAGTAATCGGTATCAAGGATCGTTTGAAGGATAAGGTTAAGAATTATTCCGGCGGAATGAAGCGGAGGCTCAATATCGGAGTTGCCCTGCTCCATAATCCGGAAATCATCATCATGGATGAACCCACTGTGGGCATTGATCCGCAGTCCAGAAAACATATCCTCGACACTGTGCTGTCCCTTAACAAACAGGGAATGACGGTCATTTATACCAGTCATTATATGGAGGAGGTTGAGTACCTTTGTAACCGGATCTGCATCATGGATAAAGGCAAAATCATCGCAGACGGAACGAAGCCACAGCTGGTTGAACAATATGATAAAACCCACGGAATAAAGCTTAGAGCAGAATCCAACGGCCCGGAACTTTTAAATAAGATAAAAGCCCTCCCTCACGTCTTATCCGTAACACAGGATCAGGAAACAAGGGAAATCACCATCCGGTCAGGCGAGGATAAATGGGTTTTTAAAAACATCATTGATTTACTGCATGATGAAAATATCGGTATCCTGTCCATGGAATTTGAACAACCCAATCTAGAGACGGTGTTCCTAAATTTAACCGGTCGCGTATTAAGGGATTAAGGGGGGACACGATGCTGCTATTAATATGGAAAGATGTGAAGAACATCGTAAGCGATAAGCGGGTTCTTGCCGTAATTCTGATGATGCCCATCATCCTGATGTCCATTCTGGGCTTTTCTCTGCAGGGAATGTTCCGTGATGATGGAAGCGGTGTCAAACACTTTGAGATTGCCGTCGTGAAGGAATATGACTATGACTCCGAGATTGTCAGATATGAGAAGCTTCTGGAAAGCCGTAATATTGGTAAGTTTGAATCAATCCCTGATCCGGAAGAGATTATTTTCGATAAGGTTCTTGATAATACACAGGTCAAACAAATGATGTCCTATCGTATCGTTGATCGGGCTCAGGGTGAACAGCTTCTGGCGGAGGATAAGATCACTGCTCTTGTTATCCTTCCCGAAGGTTTTATCTTTCATACGATGATGAATTTTACCGTCTCGCGTAACAAGGTATCGATTGAGCTGCTTAAAAATAGCAATTCCCAGACCTCCGCCGATATCGTGGAGCAGATCCTCGGGCAGTATTCCGACATGATGAATCGGATGATAGCTCGGAGAATGACACTGCTGCCTTATCTGATCAATGGGGATATTCCGTCAGATATCCCAATGGAGGAGCTGCTATTCCCTTCCGAGGAGGCTGAGCTTACTCTGACCGTTAAAGAGGTATCCGGCAAGGAGGCCTGGAACAGCTTCCAGTATTATGCTGTTGCCATGATGGCGATGTTCACCCTGTATGCAGTCGGCTTCGGTGGAAGGGCTCTGATCGAGGAGAAGGATAAATTCACACTGCAGAGACTGAAGGTATCCGGAAAGCAGCTGGAGCTGGCCGTCCTCAGTAATTTCTTCAGGGTTGGCATCATCGTAGTACTTCAGAGCATCCTCATGATTGCTTATTCGTCTCTGGTCCTTGGTGTAGACTTCGGAAGCTTAAGTCATCTGATACTGCCCATTCTGGCAAATGCCGTCTCCATCAGTTCACTCGGTCTGTTGATCTCGGTCATCACTTTGGTCAGCAACTCCTATGCCTTCGCAAGTATATTTGAATACGGTATCGTTAACCTGATGGCCTTGGTCGGCGGCAGCTTCGTACCGATCCAGATCCTGCCGAAAGCGTTGCAGACAGCACACCTGTATTCGATCAATGGTATTGCCTTGGATCTCTTTCTGAATGCAATCGCCGGAGAGCCTATGTCTGCAAATATGCATTATCTGACGAATTTATTCCTCATAGATCTCCTGTTGGCAGGCAGCGCATGGATCATCCTGATGGTTAATAAGAGAAAGGGAGGTGTTCTGGCATGATTGCTTATATTCTATTTAAGATAAAGAAATATAAGGTTATTCTCCCGACCATAATCGTATCATCAATCCTGACCCTGATCTTCATCTATGTGTTTGGCGTCGGTTTCGGCCAACAGTATATCCCGGAGGTCGCAATCGTGGATGACGACCGGTCAGCTACCAGTACCGCTATCATAAAGCAGCTGATGGATAATAAAAGCTATTCCTTTCAAGAAGAAAGCCTTGCTACTGCCATGAAGAGTCTGGAGGGCAAGGAGATCGTAGGTATCGTATATTTCGATAAAGGCTTCGAGCAGAGCCTCGCAGCCGGACATAGCAGGGTATCTCTATACAAGAACGGAGTTAATGTTGAGGTTATCAATCTGGAAAACCGTCTTAAGCAGTATATCTCGGAGGCTATAAACGATAGCAGCTTTCCCTCTGCTGCCGCCGAATATCTTAAGGTGGATGTGAATACTCTGCGGAGTCGGTTTGAAGAGAACCGGACCGGATATATCACCTATACCGTGAAATCCAGTTTTTTTGAGAAGGAGAATGGTTCGTTTAGTATGTATAAACAAAGCTTCGCAGGCTTTATCCTCTTCTTCTCCATGTTTACCATCATGTTTGGCATCGGTTCCATCGTGGAAGAGAAGGAATTCTATGTATGGCAGCGGCAGATGGTCTCTCCCTTAAGTACCGCAAGCATTTTGTTCGGTGATCTGATCAGCAATTTTATCGTCAGTATTGCGCAAATGATTGCCGTTATCCTGCTCAGTAAAGCTCTCTTCCATATCGAGTGGGGCGGCTCCACCCTTGCAATCCTTCTGGTCCTGGGGGCTTATGTATTTGCCGGAACAGCACTCGGTCTATTCGTTTCCTGCTTCGTAAAGACCCAGCAGCAGCTGGGTGCCATTCTTCCGACAGTTATCGTATCAACCTCCATGATTGGCGGAACAATGTGGCCAAGGGAAATGATGAATAATGCCATCCTTTTAAATATCTCCAATCTTCTGCCCCAGCGTTGGGCGATGAAGGGACTTCTGGATGTCATTATGTATCAAGGCGGGGTTAAGGATGTCCTACAACCGATTCTCTACCTGCTGATTATCACAGCAGTACTGATGCTGGTTTCCTTAAAGCCTTACCGGAGAGCAGTATAAATTAATCCTCTCAAATTCATTAAAAGCTAAGTGACCTAAAACAATAAAATGTTCTAGGTCACTTTATTTATAAAGATATATGATTAACTCTGTACGTTCCTACTTTTTCAGCTTAGCAGAATGGCTTCAGCTCATGCTTCTTCATATCGATGCAGCCATTCTCCAGAAAGGTAATCCCTTCCTCAGCTAATCTGCGACGCTGATTCTCCTCACCTCCGAAGATATTGCCGGGAGCCATCGAGCCCTCCCTGTTCACAACCCGGTGACAGGGAAGTAAAAGCTCAGAAGGAACTCTGTTCAGGGCATAGCCCACCAATCTGGCTGCTCTTGGCCTTCCCAGAAGCTGAGCAATCCTTCCATAGGTAATTACAGAGCCCGGCGGAACCTTCGCCACGATATCATAAACCTGCTCAAAGAACCCCGGATTCTCCATCCTTCTCTTCCTCCTCATCAACGATCTGTTTTCACTTTCTGTGCCTCAGGCAGCTTTGCTGCCTGAGGTCATATTCTTACCTTTATTCCTTAATTAAAACTACTGCAGAGATTGGTTCCACAGAGACAGTCCCTTCTGTTATTTTCTCAAGTAGCTCAGTTCCTGCACGGTTTCCCTTCACATAGACGTTCCAGATGCCTTCCGGAAGATGTATGGTTTTCGCTTCCCTGTTGGCATTCAGAATTACACAGATTGTCACATCCGTATTCAACAAATAAGCAACAAGCTTCGAATAACCGGTATCCATAAAACGGAGTGAAGTCCGAAGCTCCCCGGCATCCCTTAAGCGGAAGCCGTCGTATGCCTTTCGTAAAGCAATCAGTCCCTGATAATACCGAAACACCTCTTTATTCCTTGTTTTCTCCTCCCATTTCAGGCTATTGACCGAGTCCGGTGACCTGTAGCTGTTATCATCATATCTGGTACCAGCTTCATTTAGGGGCTTGCTCCGCAGCAGCTCTTCTCCTGCCTGGAAGAAGGGAATTCCCTGGGAGGTAAGGACGATTGCCGCCGAGAGCAGATTCATACGGATTCTCTCCTCGCGGCTGCTGTCCGGTACCGACAAGCATAGCTTATCCCAAAGGGTCAGATTATCATGGGCGGAGGTATAATTTACGGTCTGCGACGGAGCCTTAGCCCAGGGCCTGCGGGAATAATTTACCCTCTGGTAATCCACCTGGTCATGATAGGTAGCTGCCGTTATTCCGAATTTGATGGTTTCCTCCATTCCTTCCTTGCCGCTAACGAAGCCCTGACCTTTTTCTTCGAATACACTTCCCTTGATGCCATCGCGGATATCATCACTGAAGACTGCAATATTTAAGTCCAGCTGATTCATATTGGCCTTCATTGCTCTGAATTCCTCGGGTAACGTTGAGGCACCGCCGGTCCAGCCCTCTCCATAGATAAGGATACCGGGATCCACCTGATCCAGGGCTGTTCGTATCAGGTTCATCGTTTCAATATCATGAACCCCCATCAGGTCAAAACGGAAGCCGTCGATGTGATATTCCTTCGCCCAATAAACCACTGAATCAATAAGGAATTTCCTTACCATGGGCCGCTCCGAGGCTGTCTCATTACCGCAGGCGGAGGCATCGGAATAGTATCCGTCCGGGGTCATCCTGTAATAGTATCCGGGGACGCATTTCTGAAAATTTGAACCCTCCAGACGGTAGGTATGATTGTATACTACATCCATGATAACCCTGATTCCGTTGGCATGAAGGGCCTGAACCAGCTGCTTGAATTCTCTTATTCTGACCTCTCCCCGGAAAGGATCTGTGGCATAAGAGCCCTCCGGAACATTATAGTTCTTGGGGTCATAGCCCCAGTTATACTGTGCTGCAAAAGCTTCCGTATTAACTCCTCGGGCCTCAATGATCCCCCCCGCAGTCCGGCTTACCTCCGACCCGGCTTCATCAACGGTGGCATAATCAAATACCGGCAGCAAATGGACATGGGTAATCCCCAGTTCTACCAGATGCTTAAGTCCTGTCTTATCCCCCCGGGAGTTTACTGCATTCTCCTCCGTAAAGGCGAGAAATTTACCCTTATGGAGCATACCGGAGCTTACATCCACCGAGAAATCCCTGACATGAACCTCATAGATGACGGCATCCGTCGGAACAAGCGGCTCCGGCCTCTTCTCCTCTCGAAAGCCTACCGGATCCGTGGCTGCCAGATTAGTCACCATGCCCCGGTCCCCGTTCACCCCTACTGCTCTGGCATAGGGATCAACCGCTTCTTCCGTGTGCCCATCAACAGTTACCGAATACGTATAATAGCTGCCGTCCAGATCCCCTCTCACTTTAATAAACCAGGTTCCCCAGACATCAGGCTGCATGGAGTATCGTCCTATGAGGTCCTGAAGCTGTACTCCTTCATCCTCTGTCTTTGTTCCATTGGTACCGGAAGGGTGGTCCATGGCATGACCGCTGCGGTATAGGTTGAGTGTTACACCCTCTGCTGTCGGTGCCCAGAGCCGGAAGCCTGTGGCCTCCTTCGTCCATACGGCTCCGAGGTCATCTCCCTTATAGGTATATTTTTCTTCAAATTCCTTTGAAGTAAATTCATGATAATATTCCATTGTCCTCGTCATATCCAAGCTTACCTCTGTCTTAAAATTAGATCCGTATACTGAATAATATGCTGATCTTATGCTTCCTTGATTATACATAGTTATAAAACATTTCGGGAAAAAGTGTATTATGTTCTCCTATATTTCTACTTTGAAGGGCCTGGTTACCCCTATGAATTGCCAGCTATCGGGTAACACCCAATTAGCAGGAGGAGTCCCGTATATTCCTGATGCACCGGGAAAGAGCTGCCCCGGAAAGGTAGGCGGTGATGGACAGAAGATATCGTCCGATCATTGCCTGCCAATCCGGGGCAGTGTATTACCTATCCCATTTATCACAAAGGGAGTTGACCTGATCCGCAAATTTTGCCAGGTCCTTGTTTGCTCCGCCCTTATTACGCTGAATAACAGCAACCAGGCGTTTACCCGCATTGACAAGGCGTTCAAATACGGTGTCAA
>JAEYQV010000077.1 GCA_023409835.1 Bacillota bacterium | reverse complement strand
CCCTTCTGGACTGCATTCGTAAAGCTCTGGATGATCTTCGGGTTCTTCTTAATATAGCTCTTCTTAGCGGAGAAGCTGGTATACGGAACCTTACCGCTCTCCACTCCCATGGAAGCAACTACCTTGCCGGTGCCATTCAGCTCCAGACCGGTTGCCGCAGGCTCAAATTCAATCGTATAATCGCCCTGCCCGGCTGCAAAGGCTTGTGAGGTTAATCCGAAATCAATATTTTGTATAATCGTAAGGTCCTTCTTCGGGTCAATCCCATGCTGCTTTAGAATGTACTCAAAAACCATCTCGGGCATACCGCCCTGTCTTCCGCCGATTACCGTCTTTCCCTTGACATTATCCCAGGAAAACACCTCATCCTTATTCTTCGACACCAGGAAGTTACCGGCCCGCTGAGTCAGCTGTGCAAAGTTAATGACATAGTCCTCCGCCCCCTGATTGTATACATAGATGGAAGCTTCAGCCCCCATGAACCCAATATCGCAATCCCCGCTTAGAACTGCCGTCATCGTCTTGTCAGCTCCAAGACCGTTTACCAGGTTCACCTTCAGTCCCTCATCTTCAAAGTACCCTTCTTCAAAGGCGACATACATCGGCGCATAGAAGATGGAATGTGCAACTTCATTTAACGTAATCTCTGTAAGTCCCTCTTTACCCTTACAGCCTCCGAATAATCCGGCAGCCATGGCAATTAAAGCGAGTATGCAGATCAATTTGCGTTTCATTGATGCCCTCCCAGAATATATCTTACCACTACTAATATATCAAGAGCAGCGACGATTGTGCCTGTTCACTGTTTAGAAATCATGAGCTTATCAAGTGGTTCGGATGCCAGCTTTGTTTTTTCCTTTACATCCTTCATCTTAGAAAAGCACATAAAAATATGCTCCTCCCTATAGTAACCATAAGGGGAGCATATCATAATCCGGCTCCTTTATTGTGTTAAATTAAATCTATTCTCAACCATATACTATATTAGTATTTTAAGTTTTGTCATTCTCTTTAATCTTATTATGTTTTATATATATATTACAAGCTATAAGCACTTTAACAGCAACAAATAACATGAATGCTATGAAACAAATATATATAACCACAATAAAAATTGCTAAGAAATCTATCGTTCCGTTTTCAACTCGATAAGTGTATGTACTAAGTATTTCATCCACAATACATTCCTCCTCTATGAATTCTAAGCAGCAATAACCATACCTATCATAAGATCATAAGTGCCTCTGTTCCTAACTCTTAAAATTGTAAGCTCAGTTACTAATGTTCCTTCTGCTTCTACTCTTGTATGTTTGCTCTGTATTACCATAATACAGTAATTCTATAAAAACACCAATACAGATTTTGTAATTATTTAGTATATATTTCAATTTGAAGATTAATGAATTAATTCCACCCTTTATCATTCAGATGGCGGCATATTTATCTATGACCTGAATGGGGACAAGTACCTGGAAGGAATAGATGACCAGAAATATTTGGAATGCTGTTACTGGTAAACTTTTATATATTTTCCCGTAATTCGCTCCTCATCGAACCAATATAAAAAAGCATCCTGCTAATCCTAATATCATTAGGAAAGGCAGGAATTAATGATGGAACAACGAAAGCATAAGCATTCTCTGAAAATAAAAAAATATATAAAGATAAGTTTTGCATTTCTGCTGCTCTTCTCCTCGATCTCCATGACCGGTATGGTCTTCGTTTTTCAAGTCTTCTTTGACCGGTTTGATTCCAACACCCGCTATCTGACCTATGAGGATGTAGCAGATCGATATGACAGAACCGTTATAACCTTTAAGTCCGGTAAGAATAAGCTGAAGGGCTATCTTTATGGTGAGGATTATAATAAGGGCCTGGTAGTGATTGCCCACGGACTTGGAGGAGGAGCGGAGAACTATCTGGCTGAGACCCTCTATTTTGTAGACCGGGGCTGGCGGGTCTTTGCCTATGACTGTACCGGAAGCTTTGGAAGTGAAGGAAATTTGAACGGCTTCCCACAGGCTGTGTATGATCTGAAAGCAGCCTTGAATTATATTAGAGATGACAGCTCCTTACAGCAGCTTCCTCTCCTGCTCTACGGACACAGTATGGGTGGGTATGCGGTAACTTCCGTCTTACGCTATGATTATGATGTTACCGGGGTCGTCAGTGTCTCCGGCTTTAATTCTCCTATGGAGGTTATGGTGGAGAGAGCCTCTAAATTCATTGGCATATTAGCCTATCTTGAATATCCCTATGTCTGGGCGTACCAAACCCTGCTGTTTGGCAAGGATACCTCCCTGAAAGCAATTGACGGTATTAACCACAGTAATACTCCGGTTATGATTATCCATGGGGACAAGGACCGTTCGGTTTCTTACCAAGGGGCGGGCATCATCGCTTACCGGGACCGCATCCGCAATCCAAAGGTTACTTATAGCGTCTGCAACATCAGCCCCTGTAACGATCATAGGAATCTCTTTGTATCCGCATCAGCCTATCAGTACAGAAAGGAAATCAAAGAAGGCTATCAGAAGCTTTACAGCAGCTATCACCGAAGAATCCCTGAGGATATTAAGAAGAGCTATTACAAGGCAATCGATATATGGAAGGCAAGTGAACTTAACCTGGAATTTATGGATGCCGTGAACCGTTTTTATGAGAGTTCACTGGAACAAAGAACTGTAACGCTGACAGAACCGGATTATCCCCCTGTAACAGCTAACCGCTAATATGATGAGAATAACTTGTAATGAGTAGCAGAGCGCCTGATATCATTGCTAATTCCAGAAACAAAAAATAGGTTGATATTCTTAATCAAGCGCTCTGATGATATTATGTGCATTATTTTCCTATGATATTCTCATAAAGGTCAAGACCATAGCTGGTGCGCTCCGGCTCCTTCTCCAGAATTCTATAGGTTCTTGTTCCGTCTGCAAGACGTTCCGCACTTAGGAATCTGGCCCTCTTTAGCGTCCTTTCGAACATTGCCTTTGTGAATTCAAACAAATGCGTAACCATAACCATTTTGGTGCCATTTTCATAAAGGGCATTCACGACATCGGAGGCAATCTTGGAGCCCTCCCTCTCTGTTGTGGTCGCAAAGGATTCATTCATCAGCAGTAAGGAGCTCGGGGTTATAACATTCAGGATATGGCTCATTCGGTTCAGCTCCTCGTCCAGCTTACCGCTGTTCATTGCCGTATCCTCCCGTCTGGTAAAATGCGTGAATATTCCGTCATACAAGCTGTTGCAGTAATGGGCGGCAGGAACAAACATCCCGCACTGCAGCATGATCTGGGCGATTCCAATGCTTCTGAGATAGGTGGATTTTCCTCCCTGGTTCGCTCCTGTGATGATAAACAGCTGCATATCTTCCGTATCCAGATCATTGCTAACGGGCAGGGAGCGGCTGTAGATCGCCATGCTGAGGTCGTATAGTCCCCGGAATTTAAAGAAATCAAATTCCTTATTTATGATGGTCGGCATTCCGGTTGGGATATTCATCTGTGTCAGCCGGTTCCTCAGATTCGCACAGCCGATATAAAAGGCCAGCTGGAAATGAAGATTCTCAAAGAAGGAGGACAGCTCCTTAATAAAATTCTGGTACATCTTCATGACATGGGCAAGTCCTGCAGCCTCCATTTCACGGACCTCATGAGCCAGCTGTGAATTCTCCAGGAG
The DNA here is from genome assembly GCA_023409835.1 of Bacillota bacterium. Lineage (GTDB taxonomy): Bacteria > Bacillota > Clostridia > Lachnospirales > Lachnospiraceae > Mobilitalea. The sequence goes on along the minus strand of JAEYQV010000077.1, from coordinate 24,413 downwards.
AATGACATTACGCTTGATCAGCTTATAGAATAGAATTGTGGCTATGCCGTTTGATTTCCTTTTCTTAAATTCCTCCCTGGTCAGATGGTTTACGATGATATCCTTGGATTTAAGACCCTGTCCGACGGTGGCACTGAAGGTAATCTCTCCCCCCGTAGTAAGGAAATTCATTTCATTGATGGAGGATTTGATCTTCGCTACAAATTCATAGCTGTAATCACTGATCAGTCGATCATAGAAGGCTCTCATGCCCGGGGAGGTGAAATTCATCTCGGCTTTATCCAGATAGAGCTTAACCTTCTCCAGATTCTCCACCAGAATTCCCAGCAGCTCCAGAGAATGGAGTACACTGACACTATTGGATATTCTCGATGGATTTACCTTCTTAACGGATTCCATGAACTGCTCCGTCTTTTCCATTGTGGTCGAGGCCATCTCATAAAGCTGGTTAAAATCCTCTAAGTTCTTAAGACAGTCTGTCAGGATAGCCTGACGGTACAGCACGGTTCCCTTAGTCGTTAAACAGTCCGTCATGACGGAGCGGACCGTCTTATAGATGTATTTATCGTTCCTGGCCATGAATTTGAAGATGATATCAAGATTCAAATCCTTAATCACCTCATTCTTATTCATTTCCGCTTTATTCTGTCCATATTCGCTACTCTCATATAACAGCCATACCTTCATCTTCGTATCCGCTCCTTTATCGCCTGATAGGTCATCTGATGCTTTTCAACGATGGTATTCGCATAGCTTCTGCCATCAGCGGGCCTCCGTTCTATCTTAAAGGTTCGGAGGTTACTCTCCTCACTGAGAAGAGCTGCTACCAGGCTTACAATCCTGTCATCTCCCTTCGTCAGCTCATAGATATGGGTAACATAAGCGCCGAGACAATCTGCATCCATGAAATAATTGATCACCTTTTTTCCCATGATGTATGCGTCATAGGAGGTAGCTGAGGTAAAGATCTCATTGATGATAACAAAGCTATGTCTGGTCACATTACTCATCATACCTTTAAGTCGGACCAGCTCCTCCTTCAGCTTACCGGCTCCGGTATCCAGGTTTTCCTCCGCTGCAAAATGGGTATAAATACCGTCAAAGGCCGGAAGCTCCGCCGTACTGCAGGGTACCATCAGTCCAACGGCTGCGAAATAAACGATTTGCCCCAATGCCCTGGCGAAGGTGGTTTTACCACCCTGATTCGGACCGGTGATAACAAAGAACCGCTCTTCCTTATTAAAATAGCAGTCATTAAAGATTACTTCCTTCTTCAGTGAATAATTCTTCTTTGCAAGTGCCAGATCATAGCCCTGTGTGATCCGAAACACCCCGGTCCTGCTGATCGTCGGATAGCAGAAATGGTAATTCATCTCCCTAAGCTTTCTCCGATAAAGACAGAAGGAAATATAGAACTGGCTCTCCCATTCAAAATCACTGATGGTCGGGCTGATAAAATCCCGATGCTTCTTAGCATATTCACCGAGCTCAGTAAAGGTCTGCGCATACGGTTTATTAAGGACATTCAAAACTGCTGCTTCCAGTGATGATAATAACGGTGTTCCGAAGGGATTCTTCTGGTAGAAATGCAGCTCATCTGTTTTCTCACGGAAGGTATCCTGGAGCTGCTTACAATAATCCTCTTCCAGATATCCGGGATTTATTATGATCCTGTCCCGCTTGATCTGAAGGTTGAACTTCATCTCAGCAAATTGAGACATGAGCTTCTCCGTATCCGACTTAAGACACTCGAATTCTTCCCCTGCGATATAATCCGTCAGCCAGTCACGGAAGGCCAGCAACCCTTCCGAATGTACCTCCAGGGTATCCAGCTCCTGCTGAAACAGAAGTACGCCGGTGATATAGCTGAATGCAGCATCCAGCTTCCACTTCTCTCTTTGAATATCAATATCTGTCTCGTCGCAATACCCCAGATAATCCTTGGCCTTTCGGATGCCCGCCGCAAAATCCACTAAGCTCTGATAGATCTGCTCATTATCCAGATCCCTCATAACGGCAAGCCGGTAATTAATGTCTTCCTTCTCTGCAAGAAAGTAATAAAACCTTCGAAGATCGTACAGCTTCTGCTCGTCCATAATATCCTGTACAATCTGATCAAGATTAAGATCATAGAAATACTTCGGCATAACAAGCTTCTCAGGCTCTATTTCCTGCGGCTTATTCATTCCCAATATGCTCTGATACAACATGAGATTTCCTCCCTGTAATTAACACCCAATATCATTATCATAACCTTTATCTGTCATTTTTACAATATAAAGGGACGAAAAAGACCTCCGATGCATGTAAATGCCTTCAGAGGTCTCTTTCTGTTAATCTATGCGATAATCTATCTGAGAGGTGGATAGTTATTCTTTCGGTCTTTTACCAAGCTCAACACTCAGTTCTTTCGTAACATAGGTTCCGTTATTGAGTACGCTGATCTTGACGGTAACGGTTTCTCCTGCTTTACAATAGGATACCGCCTTTGTCAGGTCATCCGTTGTCTCAATCGTTATTCCGTTGAAGCCTACAATGATGCTACCGGCCTTAAGTCCTGCTTTCTCCGCAGGTGAATCCTTAATTACATCATTGACATAGACACCGAGGGGCATCTTAAATTGCTGTGAAAAGGTATCCGTAACATTCTGGGCTGTCTGCAGATTAATACCTAAATAGCCCTGCTCCGATTTATCTACAACTACATTGTTCATTAATTGCTCAATCATAGGAATGGCATCTGAGATCGGGATCGCATAACCCATACCTTCTACGTTCTGGGAAGCATATTTTACGGAATTCATACCGATTACTTCCCCTGATGTATTAATCAGGGCTCCGCCGCTGTTACCCGGGTTAATTGCTGCATCTGTCTGAATTAGTCTCATGGATATATTGTCAATGTCTACTTCCCGCTCGAGGGCACTGATATACCCCACGGTAACGGACTGCCCGTAGCCAAGAGCATTCCCGATGGCAATTACCATCTGACCGGCTTTGATATCACCGGAATTACCCAGTCTGGCAACCTTAATCGTATTTAAAGTGTCTTCCGTAAGGCTCTTGATATCAACCTCCAACACCGCAATGTCAGATCTTTCATCCGCGCCTTTAATGGTTGCTTTCGCCGTAGTCTCATCTGAGAATACAATTTCAACCACCTCTGCCCCGCTGATTACATGGTTATTTGTTAAGATCAGGATGGACTTATCGTTCTGTCCGATGATGATACCGGAGCCGCTTCCTTCTACTGCCTCATTAAACTTTCTGCCGGTGAAGAAATCATAATTCGATATGGTTGCTGAAGAATTAATAGCTACGATGGAGGGCATTACCTGAGCTACCACATCGGATACATCTGATACAATTCCATCCTTAGGCTCTGATCCTGTCTGAACTACAGCTACTTCATTTTCCGTTGCCCCGGCAGGGGTTACCGTGATCGGATCTGTTTTAATCGTCTGATCCTCGACATTGGCCTCCTCCGACTTCGTCCGGGTGAGATAGTCGTAACCGGAGGTAGCTGCTCCTGCCAATACACCGAAGATCAGGGCAGCAGCGGTGAATTTCAATACCCGTAAGAAGCGCCCCTTCTTTCTGGGTTTCTTCCCCGAAGGCTTTATCTGCGGTGTCGGATATATTGTCTGCTGATTCATGTCTTCACGATACCCGCGGTAGGTTCCGTCAATAAAATTATATTTCATACTGCTGTCCGAATTCTGGTCGATGCCTTGATTCTGACTGTAACCGCCATTGTTCTGCTGCTCGCTATTGTTATCTATTGTGTTATCTATTTCATCCATATTAAATCCTCCATTCCACCGATACCCGCAAATCTTGGCCTCAGCATAAAGTTTGCTTGATCCTGCTTTTATTTCTTTTGATAGGTACAGTCTACCAGTAAATTATGTTCACTTTGTGATTAGATTTTGAATAACTTATGAAATCATCAAAGCTTATCTTACCGGTAAAAAGCTTCCGAGAATTTTCATTTCATGGGCTTCCAGTCCGATACAGTGAAGAGCATTCTTCACCGCAGGCTCGTCAAGCCGTCCTTCGATATCAACGAAAAACCTGTATTCAAAGGCTTTGCCGGCAATCGGTCTGGATTCGATCCTGGTCATGTTGATTTTATTATAGATAAAATGGGAGAGCATATGATACAGGGAGCCGCTTTTATGAGGAAGCACAAAGCACAGGCTGGTTCGCTCCGCCCTTCTGTTATATATTTTCCGATTTGATATGATAATAAACCTGGTTGAGTTCGTTTCGTCATCATGGATGGAGGACTGAAGAAGCTTTAATCCATAATATTCACCGGCTCTAAGGCTTGCAATGGCTGCCTGATCAGTCTCCCCCTCCTCTAATATCCTCTTGGCACAGCCGGCAGTACTTCCGAATTCCACCGGCTTCATCTCCGGATGTGATTTAAGAAAGCCGGAACATTGCAGTAAACCCTGGCGATGGGAGTATACGGTTTTGATATCCGAAAGCTCTGCACCCGGAAGTCCCCAAAGGTTATGCTGGATCCGAATTACATGCTCCCCGATGATGACATTATCATATTCCGCCAGTAAATCAAAAATGTCGGATAAGGTACCGGTCGAGGAATTCTCCAGGGGCAATACGCCATATTCGGCCTTTCCTTCCTTAACCGCTTGCATAATATCCTTGAAGGTACCGGTGGGAATCCCCGTCACCTCATGCTTAAAATATTCGAGCATCGCCTGCTCCGTATAGGAACCCTGCTCTCCGAAGAATACCACCTTTGTGCTCTTATCTGCCTCAAAGGAATCCACTGCGGTGAAGCCAAGCTGGATGGATGAATCCAGCAGGGAATACTGGAGTCTACGGCTCATGGAGATAATCTGGGTAAAGAGATCGGCCACTGCTGTTTTGTTGGCTTCGTCCTTTGTCATTTCCTTAAGCTCCTTCAGCTTAGCCTCCTCCCTGGCCGGGTCAAATACCGGCATACCGGTACTTCTCTTGTATTCGGCCACCTCCGATGCCAGCTGCATCCGATTTTCAAAAAGCTCCAAAAGCTTTCTGTCCACCTCATCAATCTTCTTCCTGCTCTCCTGTAAGTCCACCATCTGATATCCTCCGCTCTGATTCTCTCCCGGTGCTAGAATCTAGCTTCCTTCCGGGTATTGATTTCTTCCGTATTTACTTTATCTATTTTGATACTATTTATTATTGGTAATAAGCTGCCAGGTAAATTATTTTACATTATAAACCCACATCGTCATTCTACCACACTCCTCCTGCCTCACACAAGTTCTCTGTGGGGACGATATGGATCCATTTAAGCTACGAGGATAACATATGCTAACAGAATAAATCCCGTCAGAAGAAATGAAATATTACTCAGCATAAGCTTCGTAACCTTATATCTAAAATAGTTTTTATAATAATCCTCAGATTTTCTCTCTATTTCCTGCTCCGTTCTATTGACCTCCAGCTCCCGGTGATTTATAGAGTTTACATTCTTCAGTCCAAAGCCCTGTAGATAAACATTCGTATGACCTGCCCTTGGTGATAGCAAGACGCCGATTAGTAGGAATATGAAGCCTACATAAGAAATAACCTCCTGCATAGAAAAACTAAATTGAATCGAGATGAAACGTGCGATTAACAATCCCAGACCCAGTAGGATCCCTGCAAATATCATTTGATACAATACTTTTTTGAACATAGCATTTATTTTAATCTTCATATGATCCCCTCTCCAATCGATTATGGTTCACTTTCTTATACCATATTTTTGCAGAAATGTTAAGTGAAATGTTCCTCCTATCTACATAGTATCATATATGCTTTCTATTCCTAGCCTTTGTTTACTATGATCCCCAGAATAATCCCCGATCATTTCTTCCCAGATACGATATTCTGATGCTCCGGGCAGCTTCTGCCTACGAAACGTCACTATCTGCTTGTTGCATATTTTAGTTTGTCGATATATAATGAATTTGAAATAAAGCTGTAGTAACTAAGGCAGCGTAAATCGTTTACAATTTACTTTACGAATATTGTGCTGACACCCGATTTTGCGAGTGCTTGGCAGAATGGAGAATATAAATGCTGACATCAATCAAACGATTTTTTATCATTCTGATCGCTCTCACTGTAGTGGCCTTATTCGCAGTGCTCATTTATTCCCAGGGACGGACTTATTATAATGAAGAGTCTGAGGTGGGTAATACCGCCGGTAATATTCTGAATGGCGGTCTCTTCTGTGAAAAGGACGGTATGATATACTTCAGCAACGATAATGATGACGGAAGCCTGTATGTTATGAATTCCGACTGCACCAAAATCAAAATGCTTTCTGAAGATAAGGCTGCATATATCAATGCGGATGGGAACTATATCTATTACCTCAGAGCGAATAATACCCGTGAAAACACCTCCGGCAGTATTCTGATGTTTAGCAATACCGGTCTTTACCGCATCAATCAGAATGGGAGCAATCTCAAATTAATCACCAGTAATCCCGGCAGTCACCTGACCCTGTATGGTAATTTTCTTTATTACCAGAACTATGATGTTAACAGCGGACTTTTCCTATATCGTAAGAAAATCGATATGACGATGGAGAGGCTGCTCCTTGAGGAAGCGGTCATTCCTTCCACTGTAATTGATAACAAATTATATTATGCCGGCTTTACCAATGACCATAATATTAATGCACTGGATTTATCCAGCTTTGTCGACAGTACTGTGATCGAAGGTAATTTTTCATATCCGATCTTTCAAGGGAATTATATTTATTATTTAGATCTGGATCATAATTATTCCATTAACCGTATGAAGCTCGACGGTACAGAGCAGACAGTGCTCGTCGGAGAACGCTGCTCCACCTATAACATTACCAATTCGGGAAAATACCTGTATTATCAGGTTGATGACGAAGATAACAGTAAAATATGCCGGCTTAACCTCGAGACCCTGGAACCGGAAACCTTATTAGAAGGTAATTATAAGCAGATTCATGTAACGGATCAGTATGTATTCTTCAAGGAGTATGATAATAAAGCAACCTATATCATATCAGCGGATGGAAGTGCAAAGCTAGGAACCTTTGATCCTCCTGATTTAACCAAGAATAAGGAGTAACGAAAATAGACCGGATGTTTCCTATACACAGCATAAATAGGATAGAACAAATATAATGTCATATCGTTTCACTTGTTATGAACCGGATTGCTTGCCTGTGGCAGTCAACCACCAAAAAGAAGGCTATCTATGTATGAAAGACTGGCAGGATATAATCCGCAGCTAAGAAATACATAGATAGCCTTATATAATTTCGAACATTATTTACTGTTTATTTACTCTTCGAACAAGCGTTACAGCCGGTTCTTAAGCTGTAGTACAGTCTCACCCAAAACGGGATGCTTTAACCACGGAGCAAGCTCCGCCAGGGGCTCCAGAACAAATTCACGGTTGGCCAGCTCCTTATGGGGAATGATCAGTTCCTTCGTCTGAATAATCGCATCATCATAGAACAGAATATCCAGATCAATAGTTCTAGGACCCCAGTGAATGATTCGCTCCCGTTTTAAGGCTGTTTCGATGGAACCGATTAATTCCAGCAGCTCCGTCGGTGACTTTAAGGTAGTGATATACAGTGCACCGTTCAGGAAATCCTCCTGCTCTACTCCGCCGACCGGCTTGGTAATCCGGAAGGAAGAAACTCTTTGGACATGGCATTCCTTATCCTCATCCAGAAGGCGGATTGCTTCCTTTAAATTTGCTTCCTTATCGCCCATATTGGAGCCTATTCCAAGATAGACCTTATGCCAGCCCCTCTCAACGACTACGGAAACGGTATCCAAGGTCATTAAAATCGGAGCCCAGGGCTTCTTTATCTCAAGACGGAGCCTCTCAATTCTGTCATAGGTATGGAGAAGATGCTTCGCCAGGCGGTCCGCCGTGGTCTCAATCAGTCGGAAGGTATGTTCCCTCAGAAAGCTTTCGATATCCTTGCAGACAGAGGCATAATTGATGGATTTACTGATCTCATCCTCCCTGGCAGCTTCTGAAATATCCGTATAAAGCTCTGCGGAGACCAGAAATTTCTGTCCCAGGGAATTCTCCTCCTTTAATACACCATGATATGCAAAAATCTCTAAATTCGATATGGTAATCCGGTCCATGCCTTCCTCTCCCATCCTGTGTAAATATAACCGGGCTTATTTCCTGTTGATTAAGGACGTCCTCAAGCATAGCTAAAAATACGCTCCCGGTTCTGTCCATGCTACCTTCCAATGCAGCCTTATTTATATTCTAAACTATTTTCGAAACGAAAATCTCTGCTCTTAAGTAATGCCTCCGTCATCCGGACAGCCCTGTAATTCTCCTTCACATCATGAACCCGGATAAAATGGCAACCCTTCATAACTGCCATAACCGAAGTAGCGATCGTTCCGGCAAGCCTGGTCTCTACGGGCTCATTCAAGGTTAGCCCAATGACTGATTTTCTGGAGGTCCCTAACAGTACCGGATATCCAAACGCAAGCATTCTCTCCAAATGGTTGATTAAATACAGATTCATCTCATAGGTCTTGGCAAATCCGACTCCCGGATCCAGAATAATCTTATCCTCACTGATTCCTGCTTCCTGTGCAAGCTTCAGGCTTTCCTTAATGTCCTCCGTAAATTCCCGGTCAAACTCCTGATAATCCAAAGCTTTACGATTGTGCATGATACAGACTGCCGCATGATATCTCTTAACAATTCCAGCCATTGCCGGATCGTATTTTAAACCCCAGATATCGTTGATGAGATCCGCTCCGGCTTCGCAGGCTGCCTGTGCCACCTTAGCTTTATAAGTATCAATAGAGATTGGGATGTCTGATTCTCTTCGGATGGCTTCAATGACAGGAACGACCCTTGCGATCTCTTCCTCCTCCGATATCATGGTATAATTCGGTCGGGTGGATTCCCCGCCGATATCAAGGATATCCGCTCCCTCTAAAATCATGCGTCTGGCATGCTCCAGGGCTTCCTCCTTACGGTTATGCTGCCCGCCGTCCGAGAAGGAATCGGGAGTCACATTCAGGATTCCCATCAGGTAAGTCCTCTCCCCAAGGGGAAAATCTCTCTTGCCAATTCTCATATTCTGATCCATTCCATCCCCCCTTACTTCATCTATTCCTTCTGTGAAAGCTGACCATAGGCGCAAATATAATGTTCATCGAAGTTATTATTTCAATTGTCTATATCAATTACTGTTGTTTTCAATTGGCTTTTATCAATTGGTTTCTAATAATTGATTCCTATCAATGTATTTTACAATTTTATTCAAAAATCTTATATGGTTGTATCGATCGAGTAAGATTTCCGGATTATTTAACCAGCTGGAAGAAGGTTGTCTGAAGTGCCTGGTTTTGTTCGAATTCACCGCGGCAGATATAGCTTACGGTCTTCGTGCCGGGCTTATTCACACCGCGCATGGACATACAGAGATGCTCTGCTTCCATCATAACCATGACACCCTTCGGCTTTAAGATTTCCATGATCGCATCTGCAATCTGAGCAGTCAGGTGCTCCTGGATCTGAGGCCTCCTTGCATAGGTTTCCACTGTCCTGGCCAGCTTACTTAAGCCAACCACCTTACCGTCAGGAATATAGGCAATATGGACCTTACCGAAGAATGGCACCAGATGATGTTCGCAGACAGAATAGAAGGTAATATCCTTCTCCAATACCAGCTCGTTACTCTCCGTCTGGAAGGTAACATTAAGATGCTCTGAAGCATCCTGGCCGATTCCGCCAAACAGCTCCCGGCACATCTCACTGATTCTCCTCGGTGTATCCTGAAGACCTTCTCTATGACAATCCTCACCGATTGCTTCTAAAAACATCCGGACGGCTTGTTCTATTTTTGCTTCATCCATCATATATCCTCATCCTTTCGTAGCGTTAAGGAGCTCACCACATCCCCCAGGAAGGACAAGGATCCGAAGACAATGATAACATCCTCTTCTCCTGCCTCTTCAAACGCCAGCTTCAAAGCTTGGTTTACATTACCGGCATCCATCACCCTGTCGCAGTATTTGCCTGCCTCCAATGCCAGCCGGTCTGAGCTTAATGCCCTGCTGTTGTCCGGTGTCAGGGTAATGATCGCAGCTGCCAGAGGTGCCGTAATTTTCAGTATGCTCCTATAGTCTTTATCTGCTAATACCCCTATCATATAGACTAATCTCCGGTTTGTAAAGTAGATTTCTATCGAATCACGGAGAGTTTTCGCGGCATCCTCGTTATGTGCCCCATCTATAACCAGATATGGATTCCTTGATACGACCTCAAATCTACCGCTCCAGCTTGCCAGGGACAGACCATCTTGGATTGCCTCCTCATTCACTGCGAAGCCGGCTTGCTGTATCACCCTTGCTGCCTCCAGGGCAAGCACCGCATTCTTGATCTGGTTCCTTCCAAGAAGACGGATTCGGTAGGCTTTATCGGGACCGTATAAACTGCCATTGTGCGGAAGAAGGAATTGTGTTCCCTCCAGAGAGTAGTTGATATCGGTTACGCTTGAGGAATCTGCCAAACGTAATCCGGAGCCCTGGGCAGTTGCTTTATCCTTAATCACTCTTATAACCTCCGGCTCCTGCTCACAGGTAACAACGGGGCAGCCTTCCTTAATAATTCCCGCTTTCTCTGAGGCTATCTTCTCCAGGGTATCTCCCAGAAACTGCATATGATCCATACTGATGGAGGTAATTACACTTATAACCGGTTTTTTTATCACATTGGTTGCATCCAGCCTGCCGCCGAGTCCTACCTCGAGAACAACAAAATCCACCTTCTCCCAGAGCAGATATAAGAAGGTCATCGCTGTCTCAAGCTCAAAGGAGGTCGGGTGGGAATAGCCATCCTTTACCATACTCTCACATACCGGCTTGATAATCTCAATCGTCCTGCAGACTCCCTCCCGGGTGATGTATTCGGTAGACAGTTCCTGAGTCGTAAAATCAGATGCGGTCTTCCTAACCTTCCATGAATTCTTATCGCCTGAGTCTTCCATATCCACATAGTCATCTTTAGCGGCTATGTCTCCTGCACCCCTGGATACTTCCATATCGACTGAGGCTTCCAAATTCACATGGTTTTCTTTAACGACGGAGGCTTCCAAATCCACATTGTTTTCTTTAACGACGGAGGTTTCCAAATCCACATTGTTTTCTTTAACGGCTGAGGCTTCCACAACCTCCGCGGTTCCCTTATTGGCTTGATTATCCGTATTGTTTGCTTTATCCGGCTGAAAAGCTTTGCCGGTTATTAACCGCGATATCTGAATTCTCTCCCTGTAGGAGTATACCGAGGGGGAGATATATCTGCCGACACGATATCCGGCCGCGTTTAAGATCGCCGTCAGGAAGGCACAGGTAGAGCCTTTCCCGTTCGTTCCGGCTACATGAATAATCTTCAGCTGTTCCTGTGGATTACCCAACCGGTTCAATAGCTCGGTTATTGTCTCCAATCCCGGAACAATGCCGTATTGATTCGATTGTAGAATGAACTCTCTGGCTTCCTCATATGTCATATCCATGTCTCCTTACTGTTCCATCCGGTCAGTTGATTACCGAATAAGGGGAAGCGGTCCGCTTCCATCTAAGATAATATTTAATCCTGATATAACTATTTCTCGCTTACTACCTGGAAGATGTAGAATTTCAGATAATAGGACTCCTCTGCAGCCCACAGAATCGGATGATCCGGGGACTGGGTCCGGTATTCCACCTGACGAATTCTCTTCTTCACATTCTTCGCTGCCTGTCCGATTGTCTCTGAGAACAGCTCCGGTGTCATGAAATGGGAGCAGGAGCAGGTAGCCAGATAACCTCCATCCTTCACCAGCTTCATTGCCCTAAGATTGATTTCCCGGTAACCCTTGATGGCATTCTTAACGGAATTACGGGATTTCGTAAATGCCGGCGGATCCAGTATCACCACATCATATTTTTCACCCGCAGCTTCCAGTCTTGGTAACAATTCGAAGACATCCTCACAGATGAATTTCACAGTTTCGGATAACCCATTCAAGGCGGCATTCTCGGTTGCCTGGGCAACTCCCAGCTCGGAGGCATCCACTCCGGTTACTTCCTTCGCCCCACCTAGCCCGGCATTTAACGCAAAGGATCCGGTATGGGTAAAGCAATCCAAAACCCTGGCTCCTCTGCAAAGCTTGGCAACGGCAGCACGATTGTATTTCTGATCCAGGAAGAAGCCCGTCTTCTGGCCCTCCGCTACATCCACCAGATATCGCACACCATTCTCTACAATCTCAACCTTGGTATCGAAGGGTTCACCGATAAAGCCCTTCACCCGTTCCATCCCCTCGTTCTCCCGTACCTTGGCATCACTTCGCTCATAGATTCCGCGAATTGTGATACCGTCCTGCTGTAGGAGCTCCTTCAATATCTCAAGAAGCTCAAGCTTCATCCGGTCAATTCCAAGGGCCAGGGACTGTACCACCAGGACATCGTTAAATTTATCTACCACCAAGCCGGGAAGAAAATCCGCTTCTCCAAAGATCAGCCTGCAGCTTCCGATATCCACTGTAGCCTTCCGGTATTCCCAGGCATCCCTGACTCTCATGGTAAGAAAATCATGATTAATCTCCTGCCCCTTCACCCTGGACAGGATCCGAACCGTAATCTTGGATTTGGTATTAATAAAACCACAACCAAGGTAATAATCGTCAAAGTCATGTACATATACCAGCTCGCCATTCTCATAGTGTCCGGTAATCTGATCAATTTCATTATCAAAAATCCAGAGTCCGCCGCTCTTTAGGCTTCTTCCTTCTCCCTTTTTCAGCTTTACGATTGCTCTGTCATTACTCATAGGTTATATTCCTCCATAGTGATACGGATAAAAGGCCAGGTATCTGATTTCATACCGGGCCTTTCCTTCCTTTTTATTCTTTTACTTTCTTGTCCTTCTTATTCTCGTTAAATATATATAGCTTGCTGAAGATGTAATTTAGTACGATGACAATAACGGCGAGTGCCGCCTTGATAATCCAACGATAGATCCCCATCCGTTCTACGAATACATACATACCCAGCTGCTCCACACCGAGGGTGACGATTCTGGCTCCGAAGAACTTCATCACCTTGTAGGTCTCGTCCTTAGCCGACTCACTTTTTGACCGGAAAACATTCCACTTATTCACGATATAAGCAAAGGTAACCGCAATTACCCAGGCCATCCAGTTGGCAGTCATATTGGAGAACTTCAGGCGATATAGGCCTTCATAGCTTATGAAATTAACCAGGGTCGTAAGGACACCTGCGATTCCATAGGCGATTGTCTCCCTGTTCACGAGCTTGCGATATAATGGTTTCTCTTTCAGTTTCCGAAGCAATTCCTTCATTCCACCCTCCAGGTATCCTGTTACTATGAGAAGCTGTATGTTCAGATGATCTGCATTTTCTTAAAGATTGCAATGATTTTTATGTTCCATGCTCTGATCATACAATCCTGCAATGATAACAGTATCCTTATTTATGTAATTAGTCAAGAGGGAATAAGCTTCTTCTTAATATTATAACGGTGGTACTGCCGGTGAGTCCATTCGTATCCATGGCAGTAATCATCAGTTCCCTGCTGTTCACATTCTTGATAAAGATGGCCGGAATGTATAAGGCGTAATTACTGTTCGGAGTCAGTACTCCTACTGTCAGAGGTACGGAAGCTTCTACTCCGTCCGTTATCTTATACACCGAAACATCATCCGCTCCTCCATCCATCAGGCTGTTCGTTCCTGAAGTGAAGCTTAAGCTGACATCCGTCAGGGCATGATCGACCTTAAACTCCACTCGTAAGAATTCTTCCGACGATAATCGGTCTTCACCGGAATAATCCAGATCCACGTAGAGATAGCTGCCGGTTGCATTCGTTGACAGCTCCGGCTTCACAATCGTTATTACCGGCGGCTGGACATATTCCAGATAGACTACTTCCGTATCACTATTCCCTTCTACATTAGTGGCGATAAGCGTCAGCTTGTTCGTTCCCATCAGAATACCGGCCGGGATCTTTAATGCATAAGTATTATCTTTCTGAAGAACCTTAGCGGAACAATCAATTGCGGGTCCTAAGCTCCCCGTCACATCGGACAGATAAACGAGATCATCCCAGGTTCCGGTAGGTTCGTCAACTTCATTAAACATGATTTTCATACTCATGTTGGAGGCGCTGTTCAGCAGCTGAAAGCTTAAGATAAAATCGGTACCGGTGATATCCGCCGAGGTAATCGTAATTTTCTGAGTATGATCCGGCATAACTACAGGCTCGGGAGATGTTATGTCAATCTCCGGAGGGGTGGAAACCGTTCTGTTTACGGCTGTCTTACGACAGGCAATAATGGTATTGACAAATAATTTCATCTCCTCTGTATTTCCGGCTGCATCCGCTGCGGACAGCTTAATTCCGGAGTAATAACAGGTCCTGTTACTGAATAGATAATAATTATTCTTCACATCGTTCGGTGAGGAGCTGTACATGCCATAATATAAATCACTGGTTAAGCCTAAGCTGAATACCTCCCTAACCACGGGACTTCCGGTGTCGGATAAGCAATACCAGCCAATCAGCCGTTGGCTCTTCGTAAGGTCGTAATCAATGACGGCATCATTGGAATAAGAATTATTAGCAATCTTAATTGCTTTATTAATCTTATACGGGTATTGAGTGATACTGCCTTCATTTGCCTTCGTCAGATAGTTCGTAAGATAAGTACTATCCTCCTTCAAATTCGTACTGCCGTTATCACCCTTCATTCCCTTGTAGATAAACAAGGGATTTGATCCGTCCAACGAATAACGGTTGATATAGTGATAGGTATATTGATAGGAATTGGATACTGAATCATAGTAAATAAAGCTGTTTTTCGCCGCCTCGTAATAATTACTCTGTTTCTGATACCCTATGGCTCCTTTGGTATATATCACACCCAAATTTCTGTTGATCTCATCCTTAATATTCTGTACCGCCCCGTTATCGTTATGGATGGGATCCGTTGGATTATCCATAATCAGGATATGATACTTGGATAACTTGCCGGTCGCGGTAGGATTTGATGAACGATATGCTACATTAGGTGAAGCAAATAGCTGCTCGTATTCACTCACCGTCAGGGTATCAAAGTGAAGCTTGTAATCGGTAAGCTTACCTGCTCCCGCATACCGGCTGATCAGCTTCGTTGAATTTAGAATCATCTCATCCAGGCTATAGGCCGAGGAATTGTCCGTAATCTGCAGGATATAGAGATCCTCCGGCTTGGAGTTAGCCGCATAGCCGGTAATCGTGGCTCGGATGTTGGTGTTGCCGGCTCTCTCTACTATGAGCTTCCACTGATATACACCATTCAACGCAGACATATCGTACTCATACATATAAGTCTTGGAGCTATTCTCTCTCATGTCCGTCCACTGTGAGCCATCTCTCGACCTGGTATCCAGCTTCTCTGAGGCTTCAAAAATACCGTCCCCGTTCTTATCCAGATATAGGTACGCATTATAGGTATAAATGCTTGGTATACTGTTCTTTGGTAACAGCTTAAACCGGATGGTCAGATAACGTGTCACCGGATCCACATAAGCATAGTTCACATCTGAGGTATCCGGAAGAATCGGTGTTTCCAGCTTAACAATCGGTCTGATTGTGTTGAAACAGTACTTTAATTTTGTTAAAAACACCGAACGAGTCAGCCCATTCGTATAGTTTGAATAATTGAACAGATTGGAAGAGCTCTTTGATGTATTGATAAATTTATAGATATTCGTATTGCTGTTCACCCTGGCATTATTTGTAGTGGATAATTCATACAGGTTTGAGTCCACAACAATAGGATAGCCAGCTGCGCGAAAGGCTTCCAGCTCCGTCTTCTTCTGGGCGGTGATGTCATTACTGACATAGCGATAAGTCTGACTGTCGGTGAAGCTCTTCAGATCTCCGGCTACTGTGTAGATAAATCGATTCAAGCTTGTATCATTAAAATCTGTTCTGGTCACTCCGGATTCACTGAAGGTGTTAAATCGATTATAGCTGATATTGTTATATACTCCGCTTCCTAAATAGATCATATCATAACGGCTGTTCAAATCCTCCACACAGCCATTAAACTGCATACTTGTCATGCTGATAATCTGCACATCGTAATTGGAAAGCATTGCTCGGATCTCATTCTCTGAATTTGTAAAAAAAGCCGTCGGCTGTATATTCAGAACTCTCTTATAGGATCGTAAATTACTACCGTCGGTTCCATCCTCGGGAATCTCAGCCGGATCCTCCGGTGGCCTTACCTCCGGAGGTCCTTCCACATTACTGCCGCCCGGATAGGACACACCGCCTGTATTTCCGTAGCCTGATCCGTTATTGGTAATAATATTTGCAAAATCTCCAATCGATATGGTTGAATCCGTAGTGCCGGAAGGGTTATTTGCACCCAATTGATTCGTAATATCCTCCGGGGTAAGAACGTCTCCGGCGTTACGATTCGGAACAGTAACACCCTGGGTGAACTTACTGGTGAAGATATCCTGCCCGTTTAATGTGAGTACATTATTTGTAATATCCGTTGTTTGTAAGGTCATATCAATGTTATAGATTCCTGCAGCGTATAAGGCCTGAGCATTGGGATAGGTGGTCATAACTCCGTCTGCATTTAATCCAAAGGGAAGAAAGGTATTTCCGTTCCAATATATCGATGCATTGGAGGTTGCACTATTATTAGAGTCCGGCCTGATAAAACTGCCCGTGGACCCTGTAGGATTGATATTCGTAGAAACCTCATAGGCTGTAATTCTATTCTGGGCGATTGAAGTCGCAGGATTTATAAAGGAATTATAGAAATCAATCATATTTCTCTGATAAATCATGATATACAGCTTTGCCATGTTGAGTGAGGTTGCCCCGTTGTTATTGTAATTCACTCCAAGGTTAACATTGTTTTTGTAATAAGGTTTATAGGCGGAATGATTATTACTGATGGCATCCATATAAAACTTCGCATCAATGATGAGAGACGCTTTATTGCAACCGATGCCTGCAATCTTACGAAACAGCTTATCTGTAACAGTCCAGCTGATATCATGCTTGGCAAAATTCAAGTCATTGTATCTCTTATTAGAATCCCCGGCATACTTCTGATTCGCAGGAAGTGCTCTGCCTGCTGTACTATAATTCTCATAATTACTGATATAATTAACGTTATGATCATAATTCGCATTGATGTAGAATAGATTTGCCTCGTCGATATAGTGCTGGTTTGCAGTATTATTCAGCTCCTCCGGGGTTATGGTAATTACCCTGACCGGATATTCCCTTACCTGCTCTGCCGGTATTCCCAGGGTCATGGTCTTAAACCATTCATTGTTTACGATCTGTCCCATATAACAATACTGGTACCCTTGCTGTACCTTAAAGCCCTTGACCCAGATCCGGTTTCCTTCCCGGTAATAGTTCGTAGGCTTCGTCAGGGCTCCGTTATCCTGCACCCAGCGGTAATAACCGCCCCAATATTGCTGGTAGGTAAAGGTAGGGACACCGGTAACTCTGTTATAATTACCGCCCGTATTACCGGATAGCTGGGTATATGTCACAGTATCACAGGAATAATCTCCGGAGTTATCCTCTACGATTTCATATTGATTCAGCATGTAATAGCTTCCTGCTCCGTCCGCAACGAACAGAACATCATACATCCCTTTTCCTGCCGCATTATAGACAAAAACCTTACCGGCTACATCATAATCATAATCACCCGAGTTCGTATTACTTCTCGTAACACTGTAAGCCCGATATCGGTTCGAGGTACTGAATAAGGAGACTCCGGTCGGCTGTCCGTATACGAAATATGCCTTCACATTCTTTCTGTTATTGACAGTATTATAGGTATCATACAGGTTACCCAGACTGTAATTAGCGGGTAAGGATGCTTTATAAGCACCGGTGCCGGCCGCAACTCTCTCATATACTGTCTGGTTCTCATTGATGGAATATAGGTTAGGTCCGCTACTGCCCTGAAGCTCAAAATAACCGTTCTGTGAAACATAGGTATAGGCAGCTCTCCAGCCGTTCGCAGCCTGTCCGCTTACTGGCAGAGCACTTTCCGTATAATTTGGATACACCTTCACTGCATCTCCAAGGAAGCCGAAGGCTCCTGTAGCATTATCCCAGTTGATCAGGCTACCGTCTACCGGCTCCTGTCCTCCAATCAGATAACCGATCTCGCCCATCCCTTTATAGGGAACTATCTCAACTATGGTAAAGCCATGGAAGGTACTCCCACCCTCCTCTGACCATTCCGCTTCGTCTGCAGCCCTGGTGGTATTGTCCATGAAGCCGGGCATCGTAAAGGATACTCCCAGAATAAGCAGAAGCAGTAACAGGCCTTTTAATTTGTTCTTCATGGAAACACCTCCTTTGTATTTCATCTAGTTAGTATTTTACATATTTAGTATTTCACCTAATCCGTATTTCACCTGTTCCGTATTTCACTTGTTTAGTATTTCACCTATTCCGTATTTCACCTATTCAGTATTTCAACTGTTCCGTATTTCACCTGTTCCGCATTTCACTTGTTTCGTATTTCACCTGATCCGTATCCACCTATTTTGCATTTCTCATCTTAACCGTCTTCTTGATCTGATACTCGTCCTTTCCCAGGGCTAATTTAAGATCGATCGTAACTGACTGATTCGTAGAATTCACAGAGATTTCCAGGCTTTGGACATATTCCGCAAGAAAATTCTGCTGCATATTATAAGTGGCAGTTTTCGCCTGTTCCAAATCCGTTGTTGAGACCTGATAAAGCTTTTTCTCACCATCCGTAAAGATGATTGTACAGAATTCGTTATTGTTATAATGAAAAATGTATCTGCTCTCTCCGGCTGCCGCCAGGACCTCCATAGCCTTCGCTTCCATCGCCAGATTGCTGATCTGGTTTACCGTGGTCTGAGCCTCCATCTGGAGGTTTACTTCTTCACTGGTCTTACGAAAGCTCTTAGCAGCAACATTGATAAAAAACATAATCATGGAGATTACGACTGCTGCGATTGCCATGGCAATTACTAATTCAACCAATGATGTTCCCCTGTTGTCCCTAGATACACGCAATCCTGTCACCTCATCATTCTATATAATGCTTTCCTGTGGCTTCCACCAGGAATATTGTATAGGATCTACCCGCTGAAATTACATCAATCCGGGTGACAACCTCAGGATCCGGCTTTCTGTTTTCTGCAACTCCCCCGGTATCCTTCCGGAATGTAACCTCCAGCTTCTGCTGGGTATTCCTTCCCTCCACCGAATTCTCTCTGACCAGAAAAGTGGAACCGTCTTTTGTCCGGTAAGTGATTTCCCCCCTGACCAGCTTTAGCTTCTCATCAGATATTTTCTGTGCACCCGCTTCAACCCTCAGATGATAATCCCCATTCACTTCGTATATCATTAGAAAATATGACTTATTCTTTGTCATATTTTCTATCTGTACTTCATTCAGCATCGTATTAATCCGATTGACCGTGCTTCTGGCACTACCAAGCCCTAGGATATTCGCTCCCAGAACGGAACCTGCGGATAATACTCCGACAATAATGATCACTACAATTAATTCAATTAAGGTAAAGCCCTGATTGTCATTCATACGCTTCCATCCACCCTTCCGAAGCGTTAATTCTTACGCCAATTCTCATAGGATATCAAGGCAGATAAATCCACCACATTGTCAGCCGGCTGATCGATTGTAAAGTTTACCGACACATTCGCATATCGGAAGAGCTTCTGAAGGATCTCACCGTTGTTGTCGAACACAGAGGTTAAGGGAGCTTCGTCAGCTGCTTCAAAGGTATCGTTAATGCCCAGGAGGATATCCTTTACTGCCACCAGTCTGCCTTTCACCGACACATTATTACCAACCGTAATGTTTCCACCGGCTGTGGGATTCGTACTACCGTAGCCGACGGATACAAGCATTCCGCTTACATGAAAATCAGGACTGTTCGTACTGTTTATGGTTATATTTCCGCTGGCAATCAAAACTCCTTTAAAGCTGCAGTTTAAAGTAACATCTCCGTTTACCACGATGAAATTCGTGTCATCCGGATGAATAACACTGGCATCAAGGACTGTGACCACACTGCTTTCGTAGTAATTAACCTTGGGATTTGCAGCATAATTATCTCTGATCACCGTCACTCCGCCCGGTATTACAACAGAGCCCACGGCAGCATCTGTTTCCTGATATGCTCTCGTACTGTTCAGATATAGCAAATGACTGAGCTTCGAATACTGTTCTCCCAGCATACCGACCTTGCAGGAGGCAGGAAGCCCGGCCGCATAGATATCATTATAAACCGGACGATTTAGCAGATATCCGTTCATATCGCCATCCAGCTCCGCATCCGTTGCAGCGCTGTAGCTTAAGCCCTTGGTCAGACTGACCGTAGCTCCATCATAGGACATCAGATTACCGACACAGCTGACCTCACTTTCAGCCGGCGGTAGTTGCACGGTACCCAAATAGAACGGATCCATGATATTTAAGGCGGTGGGATTCTTCAGCATATACTGATCAAGATATTCATCTGCCAGCTTTCCACTGAGAAAATCCAGATAACAATAACGAAGAATCGTTGCCTGGTCACCTTCCATTGTCTGCTTCGATGCAATTTTATATGGATGGGACGCATCCACATAATCCGTATATATCATATCTACCATCGGATCTATCGTGCTGAAGTCCACTTGTGGATCATTCGCTGTATCCGCAACAGTGATCGGATTATGATAAATATCCTTAATGAATTTTCCCGGAATCAGATATGCCTTCTGGTTACTCTTAAAGGCAACTGATTCTCCGGTCATTATTTCCGTGTTTTTCAGTGCATCCTTCACAGACACATGGGCTCTGCCTGCCAGAATTAAGGAATCCAGCCCGGACAGATCCAGGGAGGAGCCCGCACCGTTAATCATCATGGAGCTACCCTCCGCATTATGTACTCCCGTGAAGCCAACATAGGCTCCGGCTATCTTTGCAGCACTATTCGTGCCCTCCAGTACCAGGTCATCCTTGATAAAGCAGATTCCGCTGATATCCAGGGTAGTAGCTCTATGGAAGCCTTCTGTTGTATAAGAGGAAGTTGTATTCGTCATCAGATTATCAGCCCATAGGATGGGCGGCTTCGAGTCCATTCCCCGAATTACTATTTTTCCCGTATCAACCGCAGTAATATTCCCTCTGGTCACAATATGGCCGGCATTGATGTTTAATACGTGCTTCTCATTATTATTACTGTCAACTGTTATGCCAGCGCCGGCATAGACATTTCCTTTGACAGTATTTACGGTATCATAGACATAGGACTGGTCTGATATGATACTACCATCTGCCACCAGTGCATAATCCTTAAAGGGCGGATCCATCCTGTAGACAATCGTTTCTGCGCCGTCATCAAAGGTAAACTCAGGTAAGGTAATCACGATATCCGAGGTAATGGAGGTCTCATAATCCTCCTTTGTAAGACTTACACGGATATTTTGAATTACAACCGAAGCTCCGGTTTCACTATAAATCGGAGTATCGGTATTGCTTATTCCGACCGTAACCGTCCTGGTAACCCCGACCGGTGCTTGTGACAGGTAATCCGTAAATATGCTAAGGTTTGCTACCTTTACCGCCGTACCGTTGGTCAGGTCCGCTTCGGAATACCCGGTATCATCACCGATTGTTTTGATAATATAATATGCTACCTTCTTTTTGACATAGGAATTTCTTTCTTCCTTGTTCTTTGCGAGAAAACCGGCAAAATCCGTCATAACCTCTTTCTCGTAAACCTCTTTTATCTGATCGGAGGCAATCTCCTCAATACCCGTCCTGATCTCCTCCATAGCCATCTCACAGGTGTAGAAATTCTTCTTCGACTTACTCTCGATTATTTTCATCTGAAGATTGGTCATAGTAACAGAGAGCATCATGGAACCCAGGATAGCGATAAAGGCCATACATATAATAACTGTAAGCAGTGTTGAGCCCTGATTATTCAGTTGGAACCATTTTCTTCTCATACTGCCTTCGTTCCTTTCTTATCTCACTAACGTAGATTCCAGCTTGTATAAAACATCCTTGTATCGGCCAGAGACAGGTGTACCTTCTCCCGGATAAGAACAAATCTCAACCGTAACACTGTATATCCTGTCCTCTTCTTTGGTTTTTACAATATTGTTGTTAATGGTTGTGTTACCGGTTTCCTGCGTATCTCCCACATAGGAGATAAAGCCGGTTCCGGGTAGGTCCGTATATGCAGACAGACCATCACCAATTCTCTGAATGATAACCGGGTAAACCATCGTATCCATTCCCTGCTTTGCAACGAATAAGCTTACGGGATTCTCTGATACCTTCTGAAGCACGATCTTATCTGCAGAGTGGGAGCTCTGATAGATAGAGGGTGTATAGAACAGGTATATGTTCTCTATCGTTTTCGCATAGTTTACCTTTGAGATCTGATTCGATATGCTGCTTTGAATATTACTTCCGACAGGCCAGCTGCAGCTATATTCGACCGCATAGTCAAGGGTCTTGTTATTCACTGTCAGCTTCATGGTCTTGGTAACATATTGCTTGACTGTCACAGGATCAATGTATCTGTCATACTCCGGATGAGCTGCGGCATAGCTTGCCAGGGTGGGTTTTACAGGCTCGGCAGGTGGAGTAGTGTTATTGATTTCCGCCAGTACACAGGCATCCTTCCAGGCTTCGTATTGTTCCAGGTAGCTCTGATATTCCGGGGTCTGCTCCAGCTTAGTCTGTGCATAGGAACTGCCCATGGAAATAAAATCATTAAGTGCTGCTGTATCCATAGCATCCGAATGAGCTTTTCCCTCCTCCGTTGTCCCATTGGAGAATACCAATCCGTTGGCTTTCTCATCCAGGTTGATTACCTCCGGCATGGGGTATCGATTCATTGTTCCGTCATTCTGTTTATATTGATTCGCTGCCGGATCCGAGTCAATCGTTACTAACGCATCATAAGCAGTACTCCCCACACTTATTCCATGAATAGCAAAGTAATAGGTCGCCTGCTCGCCGTCTGAAGTCACATATATATCATACTTATCTGTATCAACTTTTTTTAAACGTAATACTTCCTTCGCTTCCTCCGGAATCAGATCAAAATCTTCGATCCCGCGATTAAACTGCTCGATGATCGCAGGAAGCTCATTTGCCTTCACGGACTCCATGATACTTGCCGCCAGATTACTCTGTATCTGAAGCTTCTTAGCCTTCTGATTCAACTGCATGGATCGGAAGAAATTATTCATCAAAGGAACCATGATGATAACCAGGACAGCGATACTGATGATCAGTTCAACTAAAGAAAACCCTTTGTTATTCAGGCTCCTATGTACTTTACTGCATTCATCCTTCTTCATTAAGTATCCAGCCTTTCAAATACCTGCCTCTAGTCGGCACCGAATATATTATCCGTGCCAATATCAATGCCCTCGATGGAGGGTTCCACATATTCCCTATTAATTCCGGAGAGAGCAAATCGCTTCAGAACCAGATTCCCGGCTAATATTCCGGTGGTACTGTCCGCACTGACAGAAATACTGTCAATAATGGTATGATCCGGATACTTCCTGATGTATTCCGCAATATTCTTTAAGCCCTTATAATCGGTCATAAAGCTCATGCTGAGGGTGTTCACGGTAGCCGTTACAACCGGTGCAGCTGCTTTGTTTTTATCACCTGCTGTCTGCCCGTTCTTCGTACTACCCTGCGCTCCGTCTGCGACAGTTCCATTATTGCCTTGAGCAGAGCTATCACCCGCTATGGTATCAGCAGTAGGAGTTGTTGCAGCTGTAGCTGCTTCCGTTACATCGGCAGGAAGGATTGTCTCAAAAAATAATGTGCTCTCCGAGGGAGTGACCGAGGAGGTTCTGATCTTTAACGCTTCTTCCATCTCCTCGATAAACATAAAGTTATCCTCATCCTTGATGGTTGGAGGAAAGCTGTTGATAATCTCCTGCTTCTGAGCATTGACTTCCGCAATCCGCTCACGTATAGAGTCCTCCTCAGCAAGCTTCTTCTCCCTCACCCGGATATCCGTCTTCACGTTTTCTATCTTCTTCTGGGTCTGCTCTTTTTCGTCTACATAGTGCTCATAAAGATAAAAATATGAGAAAATGAAGATAGACAAGCTGACTATATTAAATATAAGCTTTATCTGTTTCCCGGTAATTTTCTTTTTCTTCACTGCGATTACCTCCAAAATAAACTAATCCGCATAGGTACATAGAATAGTAAAGCTGACCATGGCTGACCCATTCTCCTCACTGACTGTGATGCCTGATACCTGGACATTTTCTTTGAAATATTCAATCGTTTT
>JAEYQV010000056.1 GCA_023409835.1 Bacillota bacterium | reverse complement strand
TTTTTTTGATTTATTTTCATGTTTTTTGTAAAACCTTCTGAATGACACAGTTTTAACACTATTTAACATTACTGTAATATTTATATTCGATACCCTTTATTTAATGGTTTATGAAAAGTTAGGAGTTGATGACATCACATGAGATTTTTCTTACAGAAGACTCGACCAATACCCTCGTTACATAGGAATGATGACCCAATGGGTAGTCCTTCGGCTAATCCAATGAATCATCCATCGGTTTATTCCCTTAAGAGAAGATACCGATATCTTACCGTCAGCTTGATTCTGCTTACGGTTTTTATGCTTGCAGGGATACCGGCGGACAGAATACAAGCGGCTGCCGGAATTAAGCTATATAATTATTCGACCAAGAAAGAGACCAATTATACGGACAAACAGCTGAAAGTAACCTATAACGGCAAGAAGATTAGCAGCTACAATACACCGGGCATTCTGATGAATGGTATCGCATTGGTCCCCTATAATAATATCTTCGCCAACTCAGATATCAGTGCCGAATGCGTTTATAATAAAAGCACCGGTGCAATATCTATCTCGAAGTTTGGCAAAACAATATCTATGACTATTGGCAGCAAGAAGGCTTATGTTAACGGAAAAGCGGTTACCTTACCGATTGCACCGGTTAAGATTAAATTTGTCAATAAAAACATTGCTAAAGTAATGGTGCCCTCCAGATTCATCTGTGAGACCTTAGGCTATGGTTATACCTGGAACAGCAGCACAAGTACAGTTGCAATTGTAAAGACTTCGAATATTAATTCCTTATCCTTATCCTATGATAGCGGTAAGAGATTTGATTATACCGGAACTCAGGGTTTCGTTACTATTGACGGGAAGAATATCAGCCTCGGCAACATGCCCAGTATTATTAACAATAATACGGCAATGCTTCGGGCGAAGAGGGTGTTTGCCGATTCTACTATCAAAGCAGAGTATTCCTACGATAAAAAAAGTAATACGGTGACACTGGCGAAGGATGGAAAGGTTCTGGTTATGACCATCGGAAGTAAGACAGCATATCTGAACGGTACAGCAGTAACACTGGACCGTGCACCGATGCTTATCTATAACTATGATGTGAAGGCTTCCTTTGTTATGGTCCCCGGTAATAATACCGCGAATTTGCTCGGATATGATTACACCTGGAATAAGACAACGAGCACCTCTGTGATTACTACCAAGAAGATAAACAATGAACCGGGAAAGCCTCAGGGAAATGACAATACATCACCGGAGCTGGGAGATTCCGGGTATAATGATACAGGACTGCTTCTGAAGGAATGGAGTGCTCCAGTGGACATATACGGTAAAAGCTTAGAACAGTATGCGCTAAACCAGGGGATTGCAACGGCTGGCGATAACGGTATGATTTACCTTGTAAATCGCGATTACACGAACATTAAGCAAAACGCGGAAACCTATATGATTGTTGCGACAACACCCTTTGAGAAGGTAACCTCCGGGAAGTCCGGACAGAAAATCAATATCATAGCTCATAATAAGCAATGTATAGATAATACCTATCAGATCTACGGTAATACCGGCAATTATGTAAATAACATAATCACAACCAGTCATTCGTCGGAATTCTATACAGCGATTGATCTTAATATTCTTCCTGAGAATTATTCCTATGATATTACCTTATCCGAGGATAAGCTGATTATGTTTGTTACAGTATATATTAACGGCTTAACGAGAATATCCATGGGTACGAATGACAGTGGGGATTATCTTACCCTGACCGGACTGGATACACTAAAGGTGAATATAAGCGAGCAGAACGGTATGCTTACGATTGATCTCCCCTATACCGTAAATGGCATCGGAGATCAGAACATTCCTATCACCGGTGCGAAAAATCTAAATCTCTTCTACGCTGTGAGCTACCCGGAGAAGACACAGCTCCTTCTGGGAATGAACAGCGGTACGAAATATCATGTTTCCCAGGAGGGTAACCGTTATACCGTTACCTTCGGGACAGGGTCTGCCGCAGAACAGCCGTTACCAACGGAGGACACCGTTGTGCCGGATAAGAGCATATATGAAATCATAATTCCGAAACCGGCAGGGATTACTCGTAGCCAATTATCCGATCAGGATGATTACTTCAATAACCGTTTTTCCATCAAGCTTCCGGGAGATTATACCTCACTTATTTCGAAGAACAGCATCATCAGTAATTCCGGTGTAATTAAGGATATATCCGTATTCTTAAACAACAGCAATGAAACAGAGATCCAGATAACAACAACAAAGCTGCAGGGCTATGAATATGTCACGGATCAGGACAACATCTATATCAATATAGGTAATCCGAGAGATATTTATCCGAATATCGTAGTCTTGGATCCGGGTCATGGCGGTCCTGCCAACGGAGCACAGTATTTCGGCTCAAAAGAGAAGGATTTTAATCTGACGATCCTTTACGAGATCGGAAAGAAATATTTTAATTCTGACCCCTCCAGGCTTAAGGTGTATTATACCAGAGAAACGGATGTGGACCTAACGCTTAAAGAGAGGGCAGCTTATGCGTCAAAGCTGGGTGCCGACCTGTTCGTCAGCCTTCATATGAATGCTTCCACTGCTTCGGGAGCGTATGGTACCGAAGTATATTATTCGAATAGTAATAATAAGCCGAATGGAGCGGGATTGACCAGTAAGACTCTGGCTAGTATCATGGTGAATAATCTATGCTCCGGTCTCGGTACCTTAAACCGCGGTGCCAAGGCAGAAAAGTATACGGTTGTTCATAATAATACAGTTCCGGCGATTCTGATCGAGCTGGGCTTCTTATCGAATAAGAACGATTATGCGAAGCTGTCCGATCCGGTATTTAGGGAGAATACAGTGAAGATCATCTATGAAACTCTGCTGCAGGTATTTGAGCAATATCCAACGGGAAGATAGAAGCACTGAAGTATAAGCAATGGTCAGAAACGGAGAAACAGAAGGATGCATAACAGAAATAATACAATTTTCTTAAGAGGCCTATGTGCGATATTGGTGTTTGTTCTTATTTTTACTACGGCTGTACCGGATAGGATAGCAAAGGCAGTCGGGGAGAGTGATGAATTCCATGCCATCTGGATCTCCTATCTGGAATTCAATGACCGTTTGAAGGATCCGGTAACAGGAGAACCCGGCTTTACAGAGGACCGCTTTGAAGAGGTAGTTGATGAGATGTTTGACAAGGTGGCAGCCCTAGGGATGAATGCGGTGATTGTCCATGTCAGACCCTTTGGGGATGCATTCTATCCCTCGGAATATTACCCCTGGTCAAAATATATCTCCGGAACTCAGGGAGTTGATCCCGGCTTCGATCCGCTGGAATATATGATTACGGCTGCCCACGAGCGGGGACTGCAGTTCCATGCTTGGATCAATCCTTACCGAGTGACCAGCAATAGTACCGATGTATCCCTCCTGTCGAAGGATAATTTGGCCAGAAAATGGCTCACAGATAAATCGAAATCCAATGACCGCAGAGTTCTTTCCTACGGCGGCTCCCTATATTACAATCCGGCGGATACCTGGACACAACGGCTGATTCGGGATGGAGTAGAGGAGATTGTGGAGAACTATGAGGTGGATGGAATTCATTTTGACGATTATTTCTATCCGACCTTAGGTTCGAATTATAAGAATAGCTTCGACTCTCAGGAATATCAGGAGTACGTTGACTGGTGCAAGGAGAATGATGTTAAGATCAAAACGCTCCCTAACTGGAGACGGAATAACGTCAATAATCTGGTGAAAAAAGTGTACCGGGTTGTCAAGGCGAAGAATGAAGACCTTGTATTCGGAATTAGTCCGGGAGGGTTTCTGGATAATCTTGTCATGGATGACCGTTATTATTGTGATATTAATACCTGGCTATCCAAACCTGGCTATGTCGATTATATCGCTCCGCAGATCTACTGGTCCTTCAACCATAAGACATTTCCTTATGATAAGACCCTGGACCGATGGCTGAAGCTACGTACTAATTCGGAGGTAAAGGTCTATGTCGGTATTGCGGTCTATAAATCGGGATCGCAGGAAGAACCGGACTGGAGGAAGGATAAGGATCTGTTAAAAAAGCAGATAGAGTATGGGAGAAAGACCGGGAGAGTAGACGGCTTCCTGTATTTCCGGTATGACTTTTTCTTCAGGGATGCTACGAAGAGCGGTGTGGATCGGTTATTGCAAATACTATAGAGGACAGCTCTGTTAACGGTTATTAAAGATCCATAGAGAACAGCTCTATGGAACATTTTTGTAAATCTAAAGAGAACAGCTCTGTGAAACGATATTGAAAACACTATATAGAACTACTTTTTTAAATTAAATAATTGTTACGGTTGTTCCGATCGGAACCAGCTGGTTTAGCTCAATGACATCCTTATTTTGCATACGGATGCAGCCATGGGACACACTGTTTCCAATGGAGGAGGGGTTGTTCGTACCATGAATACCGATCCCCGGTGAGCTTAATCCAATCCACCTGGCCCCGTAGGGACCGCCGGGATTATTGGCTTTATTAATTATTCGAAAGGTACCCTTCGGGGTAGGAGTTGTCGGCTTACCAACCGCAACCGGATACACCTTATAGACCCTATTGTCCTGATACAGGGTCAGAGTATGATTTACCCTATTTATTGTGATGGAGTAAGAGGCTTTGACAAATCTGTCTGCCTGCATTGGAGAAGCTAATTCATATATATTCTGATTCATACCGATTCTCCGAATATTCATATGTACTATTATATTAACCGGATAATTGCAGGGTGATAGATTTCAAGATATAAATATTGTGGAAAA
This sequence comes from Bacillota bacterium, assembly GCA_023409835.1. GTDB lineage: Bacteria > Bacillota > Clostridia > Lachnospirales > Lachnospiraceae > Mobilitalea. Next base: position 12,511 of record JAEYQV010000056.1, on the reverse strand, counting down.
TATATGAGCTTCCGGTTGTTGGGAAGGGACGGTACATATTAGGGGCTTATGAAGCTTAAGGAACAGCTGACAGGGAAATAATACCTATGCGGTATTTTATTTACTACCCCGAAATATATTTCCATTCGTGCGAAAATATTAATGTGACCCAATTAAATTAACACGAATGGAAGGAGATGTAACATGAAAAAGATAATTTGCTTCATTCTTACAGCTGTACTTATTCTTACGTCAACATCAGTAGCATTGGCAAAGCCAGGCATTACAGCAAAAGGAAAAAAGCCACATACCACGCTTACGCAGGATAAGAAAAACAAAGGCAAAGAGACCAAGAAGCCCGGGAAGCCTGATAAGAAGAAGCAGGAGTTTAAGATCAATGGTGCTCCTCTGATAAAACACGGTAAATTTAAGCTGCCGATTGCACCGGTTACAAAGGGCATGGGAGCTACAGTTACATTTGATCAGAAAACAGCTGTTCTTACCGTAACCAAAGGTACCATCACCATCGTCGTTGATTTCATCAACTCAACAGTTAAGGTGAATGGTGTTGAAGATAAGAATTCCGGTATCTTTACTGCGAAGAACGAGCATAAGACAATCGTTCTGATTAAGTATATTGCCAGAGTTCTTGGAGTAAATACAGTGGTAGACGATGACGATATCATCGTTGATATACCCGGACTGAACAATCCTACCAATGTAACCGTTACTCCGATGGGAGGAGTTGCAGTGTCGAACACCTTGAACAGCACAACCCTCTATCTGATCGCATCGGCTAATATAACGGCAGGTCAGGCAACCGGAGGCAAAGCTGAGCTATATGTCGGTTCCAAGCTGGTAGCAACCGATGCGTTTATAACAGCAACCGATACAACAGTTAATTTTACCACATCGGATAATACACCTACAACAGCGGAGCTTATGTCAGCAGTGCCGGCAGGCGGAATTGTAACTGTGAAGCTTTACAATGCTGCTAACCAGTCTGTTGTAAGTAAAACAGGAAACCCTACTCTTGTTGTTGATTATGTGGCTCCGAAATATACCGGGATTACCTCTGCAGTCTATAGTGTCTCAGGCGCCAGTATCTATTTAAATGTTACCGGAGCAGGAGAAGTGGGAGATACCGTTGATGTTTCCAAGCTCTCTATATATAACACGGTCTATGGTATATCCTATCAGCTGACAAGCGCGGCAGGAACAGGCTCCACCGGTGTAGTAAGCACTGCAAACATGCTGACCATTAAACTTGGCACTGTTGATGCGACTATTCTGGCAAGCTTTACCGGTTCCCCCTTATTACTGAATATAGCACCCGGATCGTTGCTTAAGGATGCGGCAGGCAACACCTCCGCCGGCACGGCCACAGCAGTTTCCGTTCCGGTTACCGTATTTCAATAATTATAGTATCGGAAGTAGCATCAAAGGGATACTTAAAAATATTATGTAAACTAAAAAACGTGCGAAGCTTAGTTTATCATGTTACCAGCTTTAGAAGGGATAAACTGTAGCAGCCAAACGCTAACCGGATTGTCTGCCCGTGGCAGCCAATTGCAAAATAATGAATAAGCTCCTCCTTATCGCTGACAGTGGAACAGTAGGCGATAAGGAGGAGCTTTTATCTATCATAAGTATTTCGATTATCCCGTATAGTCTTGTAGTACTCCTGGGGATACATTGGTTTTTTAGCATGGTAATAAGCAGCTTCTATCCGCTAGCTGCCGCTCAGCCGTTCATTATGTAGTCCCGTCTCTGCTTTATTAAACTTGTAATACTGCTTCGGTGACAGTCGGAATTCCTTCTTGAATGCCCGGACGAAGGCAGAATAGTCACCGAACCCGCAGAGGGAGCATACCTCGCCTGCCTGGATTCCTTCCCGTAGCAGGTCTGAGGCCTTGATGATCCTCTTTTTCTGGATATAGGAATATAGAGTATATCCGGTCAGCTTTTTGAATAAATGCATCAGATAATACTTGCTTAGATAGAACTTATTTGCGAGCAGCTCTACGGATAGCTCCTGCTCCAGATTACTGTTGACAAAGCTTAGTATCGCTTCAATCCGGGGATCGTAGGTGATATCCTCGAGGCTTTTATCGTCCTCCATACCCAGAAATAAACGGTTCACCTTCACCATCAGCTGAATAAACAGTGCATTCTTAAGAATCTCGCTCCCAAAGGCAGTATCCCGAACAGCTTCTTCGAGCTCCGTCAGATTCTGCTTCAGGGAGAGAATATCCATCTTATTCGTACGGATCAGATTAAGCTTTCGTTTGGCAGCCAGCTCAAAGCAGTTTAATAAGCTGCAGTTATTCTTATTGTGCTCTTCAAGGTATTGCGGATTCAGCCACAGGACAATTCTCTCATAGGTAGTGTCCGGGCTGATAATCGGCATATGAATATCATTCCTGCCCACCAACAGGATATCCCAGGGCTTTAGCTTATAGGCCTTACCTTCGATAATATAGGTAACCTCCCCGGAGATAAAGATGATAATCTTATTAAAGTCGTGGTAATGGTATTCGAATTCATTCTTTTTCTGATCCTTCAGCTGAAAGAAATGAAAATCCTCGTCCAGATAACCTCTTTTCACACCCTCCAAGGGCAATGTATTATCCTCCATCATAACTCCTTTCCGCCATAGTCTTTCGAAAAGCTTGCTTTTTCAATGGCAACACCGGTATCCCATAGCTTAATCAATCGGTAGAAGAGGCTTTTCTCCCCCAGGAACCGGAGTATTTGCTATTGTTATTAAGTATAATATAAAATGGCACTTTATGCAAGAAATGCAGCAGATAAAACAATATTTATTGTAAATTCGTAGAGTATAATGGTATTAGATACGGGAAGGGTTCCTGCCACAGCTTCGTATGCATAGGGGAAGCCGCCTGTTATATCAAGGGAGGAGATTATTTATGAAAAGCTTTATAAAGAATTATAAAATGTCATTTATTTTACTTGTGTCTATATTAATCGGCGGAATTGTCGGAGCCATCATGGGACCGGAGGCTACAAAGCTGGAGCCCTTTGGTCAGTTGTTTTTGAATTTGATGTTTACCATAATCGTACCTTTGGTTTTCTTCAGTGTTTCCTCCTCCATAGCGAATATGGGTGGTATGAACCGCTTGGGGAAAATCATGGTTAATATTGTTGTTATCTTTATTGTCACCGCGTTGTTATCCGGTATTCTATCCATCGCCGGAGCATTGATTTTTAATCCTACCAAGGATCTGGATACTGCTTCCATCGAATCCATTCTGTCTCTGTCCGATGAAGAAGCAGCCGCAGAAGCTGTACAGCTCACCCTGCCGCAGCAATTAGTGAAGACCGTTACCGTAAATGATTTCTTCGGTTTGTTCTCCAGAAGCAATATGCTTCAGTTGATTGTATTCTCCGTTATCTTCGGTATCTCCGCAGCTATGCTCGGTGAGAAGGCAAAGCCGGTGAAGGACCTGCTTAGCTCCGGTTCGTCCATTCTTATGAAGATGATTGATATTATCATGTATTATGCACCGATCGGTTTAGGCTGTTACTTCGCATCCATCGTCGGACAGCTGGGAACACAGATTCTGACCGGGTATCTGAAGGTATTCCTTCTGTATCTGGGCTTGTCGGTCGTTAATTATTTCGGCTTCTTCAGCCTTTACGCTCTGATAGCCGGAGGGAAGGAAGGAGTTAAGGCCTTCTGGAGAAATATTCTGCCTCCGACGATTACAGCTCTGGCTACCTGCTCCAGTGCAGCCTCCATTCCGGTAAACCTGGATGCTACCAAGAAAATCGGTGTTCCGAAGGACATCGCAGATACGGTAATCCCCCTCGGAGTCAATACCCATAAGGACGGCTCTGTCATCGGTGGTGTAATGAAGATTGTCTTCCTGTTCGGCTTGTTCGGTAAGGATATGACCAGCCTCCCGACCCTATTATCCATTCTGGCAGTCGGATTTCTGGTAGGTGCGGTAATGGGTGCCATTCCGGGCGGCGGTATGATCGGAGAGCTGTTGATCTTAAGTGTATACGGCTTCTCACCGGAGCTCCTTCCGATTATCGCAGTGATCAGCACGATCATCGATGCCCCGGCTACCGTACTTAACTCTACCGGTAACACAGCTTGTGCAATGCTGGTTACAAGATTTACGGACGGTAAGAAGTGGCTGAAGAAGAATTGAGGATACTTCCTGCAATCCGGCAGCTTAAGAACCGAGAAGAGGAATATAAGCAGCTAATCACTGAGTTTATTGAGGAAGAAGTCGGTATACTGGTAAGCTGGTGGATAATAAGCTGACATAAAGAAAAGAAGCCCCCTGCATCCAACATAAAATGTGAAGGATCACAAGGGGCTTTTTAATTGTGTAAATCACAAGGATTTCTTAATTGTGTAAATCACAAGGACTTCTTAATTGCGTAAATCGCAAGGATTTCTTAATTGTGTAAATCACAAGGTCTTCTTAATTGTGTAAATCATAAGGACTTCTTAATTGTGTAAATCACAAGGATTTCTTAATTGTGTAAATCGCAAGGAATTCTTAATTGCGTAGGAACGAAAGGGGCTTCCTATTAGCGGTTGGCTGCCGTTATGAATTTTTCTTTCTGGACTTACCAAGATACGCTGCCTTCACGGACTCATCATTCAGAAGCTGTGAGCCGGTTCCCTTCAGGGTGATGCTGCCGGTTTCACAGACATATCCGGTATGAGCGATCTTTAAAGCGAGGTTCGCATTCTGTTCCACCAGAAGAATCGTTACACCCTGTTTGTTAATTGTTTTAATAATATTCATAATATCATGTACGATAATCGGTGCAAGTCCCAGGGAAGGCTCATCCATCATGATCAGCTTCGGTCTGCTCATCAGGGCACGACCGACAGCTAACATCTGCTGCTCGCCACCGGAGAGAGTACCTGCCATCTGCCAGGAGCGGGCCTTTAGGATCGGGAAGAGCTCATAGATCCAGTTGATATCACCCTCCAGATCATCCTTACGGCGGAAAGCACCGATCTTTAAGTTCTCCAGTACCGTTAAATCCGGGAAAACCCGGCGACCCTCGGGTACCAGAGTGATTCCTTTATCTACGATAGCATTGGTGGAGCTGCCCGTAATATCTTCCCCTTTATAGGTGATCTTACCGCTTTCCGGCTTAACCAGTCCGGAGATGGTACGAAGAATCGTACTCTTACCGGCACCGTTGGCACCGATCAGGGTAACGATCTCTCCCTCGGGTACAGTAAGGCTGATCCCTTTTACAGCACGGATACCGCCATAGGATACGTACAGATCTTCAATTGTCAATATGTTATTCTTCTCCATCATCCGGTACCCCCAAATAAGCTTCAATTACCCGCTGGTTATTCTGAATCTCTTCCGGATTGCCGGAAGCAATCAGCTTACCAAAGTCAAGTACATAGATACGGTCGGAGATGTCCATAACCAGATCCATGTGATGCTCGATTAAAAATATAGTTAAGTTGAATTTCTTTCGGATATCATAAATAAACGCGGTCAATTCATCGGTTTCCTGCGGATTCATACCGGCAGCCGGTTCATCCAAAAGCAGAAGCTCCGGCTTGGTAGCCAGGGCACGGGCAATCTCTAAGTGCCGTTGCTGACCGTAGGGGAGGGAATTCGCAATCTCGTCCTTTACTCCCGTCAGACCAAGGATATCAAGCAGCTCCAGGGTCTCTTCCCGCATTTTCTTCTCCTCCGCATGATTAAGTCCGAGAGTAGCAGAGAGAAAGTTAGCCTTCGCACGCATGTGCTTGGCAATCAATACATTATCAAAGGCAGTCAGCTCCTTGAATAAACGGATATTCTGAAAGGTTCGTGCCATTCCGAGCTTCGTAATCTGATCCGGAGTTTTCTTGATTGTGGTCGTATACTTCCCGTTATTCTGGCCTGCATAAAGCTTCTTCATGTTACCCTTAGGATAATTGCAGGTTATCATCTTATCCTTGAAATATACAGCACCATTTGTAGGCTGATAAACCCCGGTAATGACATTGAAGGCTGTGGTCTTACCGGCACCGTTCGGACCGATTAGAGATACAATCTCATGTTCATTCACCTCTAGGGAGAGATTATCCACTGCTATGACACCACCGAACTGCATGGTGGCATTTTCAACCCGAAGTATATTATTAGACATTATTAGCACCTCCCTTTTTCGAGGAGTGTAGCACTTTCTTACTTAATTTTTTCCATCGATTCGCCAGCCGGTCCCAGGAGAATTCATTTTTGCCCATGATACCTCTCTGATAGAACAGTACGACCAGTAACAGGATTACGGAGAAGACAACCATACGGAAACCGGTTCTAAATAACGGAACCTTGAAGCTTCCGATGTATAACGGTGCGTCGAAGAAACGAAGCCACCATTCCTTACTGGCAGTGACTAAGAGCGCGGAGATCACGCTGCCCGTAACGCTGCCGATACCGCCGATGACGACGATCAACAGGATGTCATAGGTTAAGGATATGCTGAAGGTCTTGGAATCAATGGAACGCATGAACATCGCCAGCATTCCGCCTGCAACAGCGGAGAAGAAGGAGCCGATGATGAAGGAGAGCTGCTTATGACGAAACAGGTTAATGCCCATAGCCTCGGCAGCGGTCTCATCCTCGCGGATTGCCTTAAAGGCTCTGCCGTAGGTACTGCGGACCAATAAAACCATAAAGGCAATGCAGACAGCAGCAATAGCAAAGGTCTGGAACAGGGAAGTAAAGCCCTTGATGCTCTTAAGACCGTAGGAACCGTTTGTTATGGTATCCAGCTGAGGACTGGAGATGACAGCACGCATAATCTCTGAGAAACCGAGAGTTGCGATAGCCAGATAGTCACTCTTTAAGCGGAGCACGGGAATACCGATCAGCCCTGCAAATAGAGCGGCAAGCAGTCCGCCGAATATCAATGCCACATAGGGAATCAGACTATGGGTCCAGGCGGGACCGGATTCCAGCCATTGTTTAAAATGCAGGATGCCAGAATTAACACCGCTGATATAATAGACTCCCTCAATACTATCCGCAGGGATCAGGAATATAGCAGTTACATAAGCACCGATTGCCATGAAGCCTGCCTGCCCCAGGGAGAAGAGACCGGTGAAGCCGGTGACCAGATTCATGGATACGGCAACCACAGCCAGGATAATACCCTTTTGTAATACCGTATAAGCCATTCCATATTGGTTCTTGTTCGCATTCAGGAAGAACAATAAGGCAATTATGAGTATGGCCAGAATGGAAGAACAGATTATTTTCGTAGATTTCTTCATTTTAACCTCCTCCTATACCTTATCAATGTTCTTCTCGCCAAACAGACCCGTCGGGCGGAACAGCAGGATAATAATCAACAGAATAAATGTAAATGCATCACTGAAGGTGGAGTATCCGAAGGCAACCAGGAAGGTTTCGCAGATACCGATGACAAAGCCGCCGACTACGGCGCCGGGAATACTTCCGATACCGCCGAGAACCGCAGCTACAAAGCATTTTAATCCGGGCAGGGTGCCGGAAAAAGGAGTAACGGACATACGGTCCGTAAAATACAGGATGGAACCGATCGCTGCCAGGAAGCTGCCGATAATAAAGGTCTTACTGATCGTATTATTCAGGCGAACACCCATCAGCTGGGCTGTCTCAAAATCCTTTGAGACTGCTCGCATGGCCATACCGGTCTTCGTATGGTTAATCAGAAACATAAGTCCAATCACCAGCAGAATGGTCAATACCGGTGTGATAAAGGTAACCAGAGAAGCGGATACGGATCCGATCTGGAATATTTTCTTTAGGAAAGGGATCTCCGGATATGCACGGGGCAGGGCAGTAAACAGATAGGTTGCCAAATTCTGAAGCAGATAGGAAACACCGATCGCAGAGATCATAATAGACATACGGGGAGCAGAACGGAGCGGCTTATAGGCAACACGTTCAATTACTACAGCGAGAATAACCGTCAGGATGCATACCAGAGGAATTGCGATCTGCCATGGTAAGCTTACCATGGAAAAGATCATAAAATATCCGGCCATCATAAAGATGTCACCATGTGCAAAATTAATCAGACGGAGAATACCGTAAACCATGGTATATCCGATTGCAATTAATGCATAGGCTCCACCCAGGGATATTCCGGTTAGGGAATGTTGGAAAAAGGTTGATAAACTCATGAGATGTCCTCCACACTTTCATCTCCAGGGAAGGAAATGAAGCGATAATATTGTGCTTTCATTATAAAAGCTGCCACTAGCTTACGGTGAGCAGCTTAATTGCTGATATTCTATTCGAAGGAGTATTGTAAAACTATAATCATTTCAAGAGACACCTATGCTTCCCACACAATCTGTTCAGCAAACAGAGAGTTATGGGAAGCGTAGGGTGCCTCTTATAGAAATATGCTATACTACAACAACACCCTTGGACTAATTACATTATTCTACTGTTACAGTCTTTAAGAACTTGAAGGCGCCGCCATCAACGGTCTTAATAAAGGCCATATCCTTCTTCGCATCACCGTTCTCATCGAAGGAGATAGATCCGGTAACACCGTCAATCTTTACATTCACAAGTGCATCACGGATTGCTGTGGAATCGGTGGATTTAGCACTCTTAATAGCCTGCAGCGCACAAAGATAAGCATCATATCCGAGAGCGGATACTGCAGGGATAATATCGGACTGTCCGTTCTCCTTCAGATAATCCTTAAAGCCCTTGATAAAGGAAGCTGCTTCATCGGTTGCGGGATCGCCTTCGTCAAAGAAGGTGGAGAGTACAATACCCTCTGCATCGGAACCGGCATTTTCAATAATCGTAGAGTTTTCCCAAGTATCGCCTGCCATAATCTGAGCAGTAATTCCAAGCTCACGAGCCTGCTTAATAATCAGCGGAGCCGTAGCGATGGAAGAAGGAGCAAAGATAACATCAGGATTAGCAGCCTTAACATTAGTTAAGATCGCTTTAAAGTCGGTCTGGTTCGTCTGGAACTGTTCCTCGCTGACGATAGCACCGTCACCGGCAAGCTTCTTGAAGGCCGATACGAAATAGCTGCCGAGACCGGAGGAATAGTCATCACCGAGCTGTGTAATAACAGCAGCGGTCTTAGCTCCGGACTGGCTGGCATAGTTAGCCATTACCGTACCCTGGAAGGGATCTAAGAAGCATACACGGAAGTAGAAATCATTTCCGAGTGTAACCTGAGGATTCGTACAGGAAGCGCCGATTGCGGGAACCTTTGCATCTTTAAAAATCTCACCGGCTGCAATGGAAACACCGGAACCGTAGGAGCCTAATACTACCTTAACATCGGAGCTGATTAAGCTCTGAGCGGCACTGACTGCCTCGGTCTTATCACTCTTATTATCAACCTCTACTAATTCGATTTTGTATGTATCTCCGTTGATTTCAACCGTAGGATATACCTTATTGGCATAACGCATTCCCAATACTTCCTGGAAACCACCGCCACCGTTTTCACCTGTCACCGGCTCAAAAACACCAATTTTAATTACCTTTTCGCCGCTTGTACTTGCTTCCTTGCTGCCACAGGCAGAAAATACAGCCATTACTAAGCTTAAGCATAGCATCAGTGCTAAAATTTTACGTTTCATAAAATATCCTCCTCTAGTTTTTATAACAGTCTTCATTATAAAGACACTTGTCTTTACCTAGTAGTCAGTATATCACTTTAACGTAATGAAAGCAAGATAAGAGTTACGGAAACGAGTAATTGTTTCACTTGTCATGAAGCGGAATGTCTGTCTGTGGCAACCGACCACTAATAAAGAGACCTATCATAAGCTTACCGGAAAACTCATGGATAGGTCTCTCAAATATTAATCTTTATAAGGATTATTCAATAACTGTAATCTTTGATCTTACAGTCCTGCCGTCGACAAGTCCTACGATGGTTGCCTTACCGGCTTTCTTTGCTGTCACGATACCATCATCGGATACGACTGCAACGGATCTCTTATAGGAAGCCCATTCGATATTACTTGTGGTTCCATAAATCTCAAGCTGATAGGTTTCCCCTTTCTTCAGAGTCACGGTACTATTGCTCATCTGAACAACCTTTACCTTATAGGTCAATTTAACACCGTCAACGGATGCGGTAATCGTTGCAGAGCCGTAGGAGTGTGCTGTTATTCTGCCTTTTGTGGATACAGTGGCGACTGAAGGATCACTGGAGGACCAGGTAATCTTGCTGTCCGTACCGCTAACCTTCAATGTCTTGACTGCACCGGACCAGCCGCCCACCTCCATAACAACGGACTTATCACTGATGTCAATTACGGTAATTTTGCTGATTACCTCCTTACCATCCACGAAAGCAGTAATGGTGGCTTTACCGGCTGCTACAGCGGTTACTTTACCTTTGTTTGATACTGTTGCTACCTTGGAATCACTGCTTGACCAGATCGGTGTGCTTTTTGCATTGGTAATCTTTAGAGAATAATCTTTACCGGAGGGTAGAGTTAAGGTCTTCTTATTAATATAGATTACATTCACCTTACATTTGATTTTCTTTCCGGCGACAGAAGCAGTAATGGTTGCGGTTCCCGGTGCTTTGGCAAATACTTTACCACTGCTGGTTACAGAAGCTACACGGCTGTTACTGGAAGACCAGTAGACTCTGCTGTTGGTTCCGTGAACCCGGATTGTCTTATAATGGTCGACCTCCAAAGTAATTGCTGTGTCGTTGATATAGATATTACCGGCAGCCTGAGCCTTATTGTTATCTTGCGCATAAAGAATTGCCGTAAATGAAGCAATGCTTAAGATAAGTACGAATGAAAATATAAATCGTAATCTTTTCATCAGGTTTTACCTCCTTAGTTCATTGAAGAACAGTTTTCTATGTACGGGTTACATGGATACAAGCAGCAGGAGAAATCTTCCTGAATATATCTGCAAATCCTAATATATTATAAAATATGTCGCGAAGAGGTTCATTATATAATTACTGGTATTTTTCTTCTAGGGCTCATAGGGGAGTATTTTCGTCTTGATCAGGAGTAATTGCAGAGTAAAAGCTTGTAACATTCTGTGATAAGTAAGCAGCAAGGGTGGAATATATCTCAACCCCAAGAGTTTTGATAAAGTAAATATGCACAATAAAACATTGTAATTGAACGAATTAATATAAAAAATGCCACAAATTTGCGCGGTGGTGTATAAAATATAGACGTTTTTTTCAGAGGGTACATCGATTTACTTGTGCAAGTGGGAGAGAAGTTCAACCTATCCGAAAAGTGGAAAGGACACTATAATTAGCTTATCAGTAGAGCGATCTATTGAACAGCTAATATTCATTAAAGTAGATAATTGCGAAACTTATTAACAAGTAACTCTTATCGTTTCGCAATTAACTAACCAAACTAACTTATGGAGGGTATGAGAATGAAGAAAAGCAAGAAACTTATGGCATTACTTTTATCAGTAGCTTTAATCGGTACCTCGATGGCGGCCTGCAGTAAAGCTGATGACAAAAAAGATGCACCTGCTCCGACCAAGAGTCCGGAGACCACCGGAACGGACAAAGCATCCGGTGATAACAAGGAAGCAGAACCTGTAACGATGGAAACCATCACTGTCTGGTCCGACAATGCTCATGAGAAGGAATTGAGAGATAAGCAGATCGAAGAGTTTAACAATACCGTGGGAAAAGAATTGGGTATCAAGATTGAATACACCGTATACGGCAGTAATTTCACCGATACCATCAAGATCGCAGCCCAGGCCGGTGAAGCTCCTGACTTATTCAGATCCGACTCCAAATGGATGCAGGAATTTGTTGATTCCGATTACTTAGTACCGATTGAGGACCTTCCGGGAAGTGAAGCCTTCTTAGGTAAATACAAAAGCATCATAGCGAACCAGGCTCATGTATTTAACGGAAAGACCTATACCTTACCTTACAACCTTACTACCTATGGCTTCGTAGTAAACAAGGATTTATTCGCAGCCAGTGGTCTGACTGAGGCAGATTATCCGAAGACCTGGGATGAGGTAAGAGCAGTAGCCAAGAAGATCACAGATGCTTCCGGTGGTAAAGCCTACGGCCTGGGAATCGCACCGAGTGCACTCTGGACCATTACCTCCTTCTATACCATGGGTGCCGGACAGAATATCGGTCATTATGGCTTTGACTATGGTACACAGCAGTTTAATTACTCAGCATACAATCCTCTGATCAGTACCATTGACCAGATGGTAGCAGAAGGCAGTATTATCCCCGGCTTTGAGACAATGGATGCGGATATGCTCAGAGCTCAATTCTCAGCAGGAACCATCGCTATGATGGGTGCAGCAAGCTTCGACGTAGCAGTTTATAACACCCAGTTCCCTGCACAGATCGATTGGGATGTAATCGATATTCCTACCTTTGACGGAACAGCTCCGAAATACAAGGCCTTCGGTAACCCGACCAATCTTCTCTGCGTAGGTAAGAAGGCTTTAAATCACCCGGAGAAGGTGCAGAAGGTATTGGAATTCTTCTATGATGATAAGAATGCAGCACAGATGTATGA
>JAEYQV010000004.1 GCA_023409835.1 Bacillota bacterium | reverse complement strand
TGATCAGTATACTCATCTTGTCTTGAATAAAGCCGGTATTGTAAGCTCCGGTAATAATCTCCTCCTGCTCCAAAAGCCCATACTGGAAATCAATATTGGTTTCAATTCCGTCAATCACTAATTCGGAAAGAGCACGTTTCATCCTCTGAAGGGCTTCTTCCCTGTCCTTGCCATAGGCGATTACCTTGGCCAGCATGGAATCATAGCAGGAAGGCACCCGATAGCCCGGATATAAAGCACTGTCCACGCGGATACCAAAACCACCGGGGAACAGAACGCCCTCGACTAATCCAGGGCACGGCATAAAGCCACGCTTCGGATCCTCCGCATTAATTCTGCATTCTATCGCATGCCCACGGAACTCGATATCCTCCTGCCGGTAAGGCAGCTTCTCTCCATCCGCGATACGGATTTGTTCCTTTATCATATCAATTCCGGTAACCATCTCCGTAACGGGATGTTCTACCTGAATTCTTGTATTCATCTCCATAAAGTAATACTTTCCCTGCTGATCTAAAAGGAATTCTATCGTACCGGCATTGACATAGCCGGTAGCCTTGGCTGCCTTGACAGCGGCATTCCCCATCTCAAGGCGAAGCTCCTTGCTCATCAGGGCGGACGGGGATTCCTCCATCAGCTTCTGGTTTCTTCTCTGGACGGAGCAATCACGCTCACCCATATGCAGCACATTGCCATGCTGATCCGCAAGGATCTGGAACTCAATATGCTTCGGATTCACAATCAGCTTCTCCAGATATACCTTATCATCTCCGAATGCCGCCTTAGCTTCATTCTTAGCGGAATTGATCGCGTTCTCCAACTCCTCTGCCCGATATACTGCGCGCATTCCTTTACCGCCGCCCCCGGCAGAGGCCTTGATCATCACCGGATATCCGATGACCTCCGCCAGACGAAAGGCCTCCTTCATATTCTCCAGTTCTCCCTCGGAGCCGGGTACAACAGGAACTCCGGACTTCTTCATGGTTTCCCTTGCCCTCGACTTGTTACCCAGCAGGTCTATGGTATCCGCCTTCGGTCCGATAAAGGTGATATTACAGTCCTCACACATTCTGGCAAAGGAGCTGTTCTCCGATAGAAAGCCAAAGCCCGGATGAATAGCCGTAGCTCCGGTCAACACGGTTGCACTGATGATGTTCTGTATATTCAAATAACTGTCCTTGGATTTTGCAGGGCCGATACATACCGCTTCATCAGCAAGCATAACATGCAAGGCCTCTCTGTCTGCCTCAGAATATACGGCTACTGTTTCAATCCCCATTTCCTTGCAGGCACGGATGATCCTGACTGCAATTTCCCCACGGTTTGCGATTAATATTTTTTTAAACATCATAACACTCCTTAAGGCTTCGTTCGATGGTCATTCGCCGATGGCAAAGGTTAGTATGGCTTCCACGGCAACCTGGTCATCCACATAGGCAACAGCGGTTCCGACACCGAAGCTGCCTCTGATTTTAATTATTTCCACATCCAGCTTAAGAACATCACCCGGAAAAACCTGACGCTTAAACTTCACCTTATCCATTCCGCCAAAGTATATAATCTTACCCGTATTCTTCTCAACCGATAACAAAACAAGGGCACCGGTCTGGGCAAGAGCCTCCAGGATCATCACTCCGGGCATTACTGCCTTACCCGGAAAATGCCCGACAAAATAAGGTTCGTTCATGGTAACACATTTCCTGCCAATAGCATGCTTGCCGGGCTCCAGCTCTTCAATCCGGTCAATCAGCAGAAACGGAGGTCTGTGTGGAAGTATCCTTTGGATTTCATCTATGTTTAACATATATATCCTTTCTGTATCAACATAATATTAGCCTTTACGTCCGATTTAAGAACCCATCAGTGTATCGGTTTATTCAAAGTATTCCCTGATCTATTATTTTAACAGAAACAGGGGCTGACCGAATTCTACCATATCCTCATTCTTTACAAGTACCTCAAGGATCTCACCGTCATACTCACTTTCAATCTCATTCATCAGCTTCATAGCCTCAATAATACAGATGGTCTGCCCCTTCTTCACCTGATCTCCTACCTTAATAAAGGGGGGCTTCTCCGGAGAGGCCTGTGCATAGAAGGTACCGACCATGGGAGATACCAGCTTCCTCGCACCTGCTGCCTCAGCTGTACCGATCGGTGCAGCTGCTCCGATAGCTGCAGTTGCCTGGGCAGCCGGTGCTGCCGGGCTCAATGCCACTTCAGAGGTTGCTCTGATAATTCCCTCCGCTGCAGCATAGGGAGCCGGTAAGGGAGCAACGGTTCCCTGGGGTATAGTGACGATCTGTGGTGTGACTGCTGTCTGATTATTACCCTTCTCCAGGCAGATACGGACACCATCGGTTTCAACCTCAAGCTTCGTTAACTCCGTCTGATTCATTTCCTTCATTAGGTTGATAATAGCTTTATAATCCACAATTAATCCTCCATCTTCTTGAAAATCAAGGTGGCATTATGTCCACCGAACCCTAAAGAATTGGACATTGCATAGGTAACCTCTGCAGCTCTGCCGTACCCAGGCACATAATCCAGATCACATTCCTCATCCGGTACCTGATAGCCGATGGTTGCCGGGATAAAGCCCTCCTCAATCGCCTTGACGCACACAACTGCTTCTACTGCTCCGGCTGCTCCCAACAGATGTCCGATCATGGATTTGGTTGAGCTGACCGGAATATGGTAGGCAGCCTCACCAAAGGCCGCTTTCATCGCCAGGGTTTCCAGCTTATCGTTAATCGGTGTACTGGTTCCATGGGCATTTACATAGGATACCTCCTTCGGAGTAATCCCTGCCTCCTCCATCGCCAGCTTCATGGCTCTTGCTCCGCCATGACCATCCGGGGAGGGTGCTGTTATATGATAAGCATCACAGGTGGCACCATAACCAACAATCTCAGCATAGATCTTCGCTCTGCGCTTCACCGCGTGCTCATATTCTTCTAATACCAGGATGCCTGCACCTTCTCCCATCACAAAGCCGTCCCTTTCCTTATCAAACGGAATGGAGGCTCTTAAGGGGTCGGTGCTGGTAGATAAAGCCGTCAGGGACGAGAAGCCTGCTACTCCGAGGGGAGTTATGGAGGCTTCGGTGCCGCCTGCCAGGATGACGTCCGCATAACCGTGCTTAATGTTACGAAAGGCCTCGCCGATGCTGTGACTTCCGGTCGCGCAGGCTGTAACGATATTGGTGCATATACCGAGTGCGCCGTATTTAATTGCGATATTGCCTGCTGCCATATTCGTAATAATCATGGGAATAAACAGTGGATTCACCCTTCTTGGTCCCTTATCTGTCAGAGTTTTAGCTTCCTTCTCAATATTTTCCAGTCCTCCGATTCCGGAACCAACGATGACACCGAAGCGTTCCTTATCCAGTGCTTCCAGCTTTAGTCCCGAATCCATGATGGCTTCGCCCGAAGCAGCAACCGCAAACTGGGAGAAGCGGTCCATTCGTTTGGCTTCCTTCATATCCATATAGCTCTTCGCGTCAAAGCTCCTGACCCGGGCAGCTAACTTAACGGAGAAATGCTCCGTATCAAAGGAGTTGATAAAATCAATGCCGCATTTTCCTTCCTTTACACCGGTAAAAAACTCTTCAACACTGTTTCCTATGGGCGTGATTGCACCCATTCCTGTAACAACAACTCTATGCTCCATAGCTTGTATTCCTCCTTATATTACATCACCATGCCGCCGTCAACCTGCAAAACCTGGCCGGTGATATAATTTGCTGCTTCTGAAGCCAGGAAGCTGACCGCTCCCGCAACCTCCTGTGCCGTACCGAACCGTCTTAATGGGATGTTCGAAATATTGGCTTCCTTCACCTTATCCGGCAGTACCTCCGTCATATCCGTCCGTATGAAGCCCGGAGCCACTGCATTCACAGTAATACCTCGACTTGCCAGCTCTCTGGCAGCGGATTTTGTCATTCCGATGACCCCGGCCTTGGAGGCAGCATAATTGGTCTGGCCTGCATTTCCTGTTACACCTACCACGGAGGAAATATTGATAATCTTACCGCTTCTTTGCTTCAGCATAATCGCTGCCGCATATTTTAGACAGAAGAAGGTTCCCTTCAGATTGATATTCATGACACTGTCGAATTCCTCTTCAGACATCCGCATCAGTAGATTATCCCTGGTGATTCCTGCATTATTAACTAAGATATCCACTCTTCCGTATTGCTCCGCTGCTCCGTCAAGCAGTGCCTTCGCTTCCTCCTCCAAACTGACATCCGCTCTGACTGCTATTGCTTCGCCTCCGGCATTTTTTATCTCTGTCAGTAGCTCCTCAACCTGTGTGATACTATTGCGATAATTTATTACCACCTTAGCTCCATATCCGGCAAATTGTAAGGCAATCGCCCTGCCAATTCCTCTTCCGGCACCGGTGATTACTGCAATTTTCCCTCTCAGCATGTTCGACATCCTTTCTACTTTGCTGCTTTGATTGACTCCGCAGCAGTTTTCAGAGAAGCAATATCCTCTACATGATAGGTATTTAAGCCTCTCTCTATCTTCTTAACAAAGCCGGAAAGTGTCCTGCCCGGCCCGATCTCAACAAAATGCCTTATTCCGCTGTTGACCATCCGACGGATGGTCTGCTCCCATAATACACTGCTCATCACCTGCCGGTATAATAGCTCCTTTACTTCACTGCTTGCTTTGATGGTATCGGCATG
>JAEYQV010000121.1 GCA_023409835.1 Bacillota bacterium | reverse complement strand
CACCGGTCTGGTCGATGATTGCATTGATGGTCTTACCTCTCTGGCCGACAACCTCACCGATCTTGGAAGGATCGATCTTAATCTGTACGATCTTCGGTGAATAAGGTCCAACCTCCGGTCTGGGCTCAGAGATTACCGGAGCCATAATGTCGTTCAGAATGTAGGTTCTTGCTTCCTTGGTTCTATAAATAGCCTTCTCAATGATTTCTCTGGTCAGACCATGGATTTTGATATCCATCTGGATTGCGGTGATTCCCTTGTGAGTACCGGCAACCTTGAAGTCCATATCACCGAAGAAATCCTCGAGGCCCTGAATATCAGTCAGAATAATATAATCATCATCGGTTTCTCCGGTTACAAGACCAACGGAGATACCGGCTACCATTGCCTTAATCGGAACGCCTGCAGCCATCAGGGATAAGGTAGATGCACAGATGGAGCCCTGTGAAGTGGATCCGTTGGATTCCAGAACCTCGGATACGGTACGGATCGCATAAGGGAACTCTTCCTCAGAAGGAAGCACCGGAACCAATGCTCTCTCAGCTAATGCGCCATGACCGATCTCACGTCTTCCCGGACCTCTGGAGGGCTTAGTCTCACCTACGGAGTAGGAAGGGAAATTATAGTGGTGCATGTATCTCTTACCGGTTTCATTCTCATCAATTCCGTCCAGTCTCTGGGTCTCTGCCAAAGCACCTAAGGTTGTGATGGTCAGAACCTGTGTCTGTCCACGGGTAAACATACCGGAACCATGGGTTCTCGGTAATACATCGACCTCAGCCGCCAGCTTACGGATCTGATTAATATCTCTGCCGTCCGGACGCTTCTTATCCTTTAAGATCATCTTTCGAACGGTTTTCTTCTCAAACTTATAGATTGCTTCACCCAGCAGAGGAAGCCATTCCGGATGAGTCTCTTCATAGCGGGCAACTAATTTATCAGTGATTTCTCTGATGTTTTCTTCACGAACCTGCTTCTCATCGGTAAATACAGCTACTTCCATAGCCTCCGGAGTAATGAAGCTTACCATGTCTTCGTATAAATCCGCAGGAGTATCCATATGGATATATTCATGCTTCGGTTTACCGCAATCTGCTACGATGCTTTCGATAAACTCAATAATCTTCTTATTTAAATCATGGGCAGCAAAGATTGCTTCAATCATCTTATCCTCAGGAATCTCATTCGCTCCTGCCTCGATCATGATGACCTTATCCTTAGTGGAAGCCACTGTAAGGGCTAATGTGGACTTCTCTCTCTGTGCAGAGGTCGGATTAAATACCAGCTCACCGTCCACCATACCAACCATTGTGGAAGCGGTAGGACCGTCAAACGGAATGTCTGAGATGCAGGTTGCAATTGCAGAACCGAGCATCGCAGCCAGCTCCGGCGGGCAATCCTGGTCAACGCAGAGCACCAGATTGTTTAAGGTTACGTCATTGCGGTAATCCTTCGGGAATAAGGGTCTCATCGGGCGGTCAATAACACGGGAGGTTAAGATCGCATTTTCAGAGGGCTTACTCTCTCTCTTAATAAAGCCTCCGGGAATTTTACCAACTGCATATAGCTTCTCCTCATATTCCACACTTAAGGGGAAGAAGTCGATGCCCTCTCTCGGCTTATCCGATGCGGTAGCGGTGGATAATACAACCGTATCGCCATAATGCATTAAAGCGGCACCATTTGCCTGAGCTGCTACTCTTCCGATATCAACGGTAAGAGTTCTGCCTGCAAGTTCCATTGAATAACTTTTGTACATATTCAGTTCTCCTTTTCATTCATCATAATTCTGGCCTAGCTGCCTTGCGGGCAGTTTTAGCCTGTAGAGCCGGAGGCACCGAAACAACTGAAAAATCTACCGGAGCTATTGATCCGATAACCTTTTCAGAAGTCTCGGGTTGTCCTCCCGTTACTCTAACCTAAACATTATACCATTATTATTACCAATATGCTACATTTATTTTCGCGGATAATATTATATTAAGTAATCGCAGTATTTTAATAAGGACTGTTGTAGAACCCTAAGATATTGATGACAATACCTTATGGTTTCAAAAACAGTCCTTATCCTTGTGTTTTTTATTATGGCAGAGTATGATAGATCAGTGCTTAGATTGCAGCTATTTCTAATAGATTATCAGATGGATATTATCTGTATCTCATGTTACGATGTTCATGCTGTGAATGGCGCCTATGCTCCTCATTGCAAACTTCACGTCTGCCCTGCATCTCATGTTTCATTTCATGTCTGCCTTGCATCTCATGTCTCATTTCATGTCTGCCTTGCATCTCATGTTTCATTTCATGTCTGTCCTGCACCTCACGCCGGCCTTGTACCTCATCCCTGCATTCCATCTTTTTATTCTCCCCACCGGTCGGATTCTCAATAAAAGTAGCCGCTTCGAAATTGTGTCTGTGATCATCTTCTACGGTGGTGACTGACTCAATAAAATGAACGTGACGATCTCCTACCGGAATAGCACAGCCGGTCCGTCCGCAGAATTTGTGGTGATGACCGTCAAAGGTATCGGTACAAAACATAACATCATGCACATGATCATTTCCTCCATATGGGATTGCCTCTCCGGTAACCGTGCTGAAACGATGTTGATGCGGATCCTCCTGATCTGCTGTTTTCACGCTACCCTGTAATTCATGCACATGAGTATGCTCCTTATGGCACTCACACTGTTCCTGATTATTGTCCATATTCCTATCTCTGTAACCCATAATAACCTTCCTTTCACATACGATACCCGCAGTATTGCAGGTATTGATTATGCCACCCTGCACGCTATCGGGGGATTACTTAAGTAACCAATTTATCATATGAGAAAAGGAAGGTTAATGTGTCTGTTCCCGTCGAAATAATTATCAAGCCACTATATTATTCAGCCACTTCTTCTTACGATACCGCCGAAGCCCCAATATCAGCTTATACAGCTCCTCCAGCATGACCATACTGTATACCGCATAAATCGGCAGGTGGAAGATAAGCCCTCCAAGCACAGCCATCGGAATTCCGATCATCCATACTCCGGACACATCCAGGAACAGGGCGTATTTCGTATCCCCGCCGCTTCGAAGGATTGCAACAATCAGCAGGGCATTCAGCATCTTTACAGGCATGTAGATAGCAAACATCATGAGACACAGCTGGACATAATTCGCTACTACATCAGAAACCGTAAATATTGATACGATCAGATTTCTGGACAGAAACAGTATTGCCGCTCCCAGAAAGGTAAGTAACAGCTGTAAAACGATATAGACTTTGGCATGCTCCTCCGCCTGCTTTAGCTTATCAGCTCCCATCTCATTACCAAGAATAACAGCTGCTGCCGAACAGATTCCAAAGAAAAATACGAGCACAACCTGTTCCACTGAATTTGCCAATGTAATCGCTGATGTAGCCTGAACACCCATCCGCCCATAAACCAGGGAATACATCGTTACACCAAGTCCCCACATAAATTCATTAATAATAACCGGGGCGGCTGTATAGATATACTTCTCTACAAAGGTCTTAGGGAAAAGCTTTTTTCCGGCTAATTTTGGTGATTCTTCGGAAATCTTATCAATCTCCTCCTGTTTTGGCTGATGAATGAAGTCTCCGACTCCATCATCCCCTGCTTTGTGCAGATAGACAATAATAAGGAGCGCAGCACATTCCACAACACGGGCAATTACCGTAGCGAGAGCCGCACCGGCTACACCCATGGCCGGGAAGCCGAAATGTCCGAATATCATTCCATAATTAAGAAAGACATTAACACAGATTGCAATGGAGGTTATGATCACCGGCAGCTTTACATAGTTCATGCTTCGTAGTATTGCCACATAGGCATTGGTTACTGCAGTCAAAGGGTAGCTGATGGCAATAATTGCAAGATACTTCGCACCCTCCGATATGGTTTCCCCATCTGGAGTAAAGATTCTCATGACAAGTTCCGGGCAGAGAATTCCCGGTATCACAAATAGGAAGGAGCAGCCTATTCCGATGAGCAGGGACATCCGAAGCACTCTTCTGATATTCTTAAGCTCCCTTCTCCCCCAGTACTGCGCAGCCAATATTCCGGAGCCGCTGCATACACCGAACATGAGGAGGGAGAATACGTAGAATACCTTGTTGGCCAAACCGACCGCAGCGATATCTGTCTCACCCAGTTGTCCGATCATCAGGGTATCCACCAGATTCAATACATTATTCAATAGATTCTGTAATGCGATTGGAATCGTGATAACCATTGTCTTTCGAAGAAAGCTCTTATTCTTGCTTAATAGTTTAATATAGTTCATCCTGTACCTTTCCTTATGTAGTTAAGAATTAGCATTGTTGCGTTCTCATGATAGTTTATTTAACAGAAGCTACTTCCTGTAAGAAGCGAAACTTGTAAACATTACTTGATAATATTGAGTAGTCTTCGTTCTCTTGACGGAGCATTATTTAATGTATAGGACGAAATAACCTATACTAAAAAACTGTCCCAGCTTTACATTATAAAGTGGGACAGTCCAAAATAAAAAGGCTATTTTCTTAAACCTAAACGCTCAATCAAATCACGGTAACCTTCAATGTTAGTCTTCTTAAGGTACTCCAGTAATCCACGTCTTTGTCCTACCATCTTAAGGAGACCTCTTCTGGAATGGTGATCCT
>JAEYQV010000119.1 GCA_023409835.1 Bacillota bacterium | reverse complement strand
CAATAGCTAAAGCCAGGGCGAGTGCAAAAGAAAGGAACATCTTACAAATTCTCTTCATAAATCGATCCTCCTATAATGAAATAGTTTGCTTTTCAATTATAACACTCGTCCTAAAGGTTAACAAGAATATTTAGCATATTTTACTAATATTTAACAGTAACTACTCATAAGAGGTTATCTTATCGTACTACTCCAACTGCCGCTAATATCTATTTTTTATATAGAAAAGCTCAGTAAATCTCAGCTGTTTATCAGTGATACATATGTCAATAAAATAGTGTAGCGGAGGTGACCTGTTAGGTTCAAAACAATAATGTCTTCTGCTATAATTATAATAAGAAAACTTAACATATAAAAAAATGTCAACCTATATGTCAACTCAAAATAATAAAAAAGCACCAAACCCTTGAGTTTAGTGCCTCTTTTCAATGGAGCTGAGGGGAGTTGAACCCCTGTCCGAAAGCCCTTCCATTGCCGCTTCTCCCATTACAGTCTATCTTTTATGTGTGGCGTTACCACACTGTTCCCTCCATCGGGCGCCGGTAGACAAGCTTCCGATTTCAGTAGCTTCATGAATCTTTTACCTTCTCAAAGCTTTGAAGATAAAGGTCCCCGCTAATTTGATGCCGAGGTCTTAAGCCGCGAGTTGCTTAAGGTCGACAGCTGCCACTAGGCAGCGTACGCTAAATTTTCGTCTGCGTTTAATTTTAATTCTAAGTTGATGACGCAGTCCTAGTCTGCGAATGGCTACCGCAATTTCAAAACCCCCGTCGAAACCAGTACAACCCCGTTAAATAAGATTGTTATTACGGCTTAAGTATAGGATTACTATTGTACCCCTATTACTCTGCAGTAATGTTCAGGTCTCACAGACGTGTAAACTATATTAATATAATATTGCCGAATTGTCAATACGTGCAGGCAAGTAAATATTTGTAATTCGAATATTTGTAAACTAATTTGTTTCATCTAAATATGAATTATAGTATTAACCCTTAAGTGTGATATACATCTGCCGGCTGTTATCGACAGAGGTCTTAATTTCTATCTCATGGTCCATATTGATAAAGGAATAATTTCCGTGATTTACACCGGCAGGGCAATTATAGCAGCGTTTTCCGTCATGTTCCACTAAGCATTTGACCAGCTCTTTGCTGTCCGCAAAGGTTTTATTCACGCAATCAATAAAGGCTGCCAGGTCACTGCAATATACCATTGGAATAATATCAAAGCCATGTCTGCTCAGGTCAATCGTATCCTTTACCTCAAAGCTTCTATCTCCCAGGCTGCCCTCGATGGTGTCAACCGTCTCTCGCAATACACTTATGGAGATCAGCTTCTTATCCGCATTAAAAGTAAACCTACTGTCTTCTCCGGAATCCTTCCATATCGTTGTTCCGTTTCCTACTTCTTCTTCCATTAAATCCGGATAGATGTGATTGAGAATCTCTTTTGCCTGCTCATAATCCATACCAAGGGTGATCCCCTCACCTTTCATACGAAATCCGATATAATTCATCTTTCTATACCTCTTATCCTTCGTAAATAATTTAATGTTAACTTATACTGCCTTACACCTATACCTCTATGTCTCAGAGTCTCTGCCTTGCACCTATACTTCCATGCCTTAGAGAGCCGGAGCGCTACTAAGAAGCAGAGTCCTTCCTAATACAGGTTCTTCACCTTAAATTCCTTCTCTGCCTCCCGACGGATATCCTTCTTCGCGATATCCTCTCTCTTATCATAGAGCTTCTTTCCTCGGGCCAGACCAATCTCCACCTTAACTAAGCTGCCCTTGAAATAGATCTGCAGTGGTACCAGGGTATACCCCTTCTGTGCCAGCTGTCCGTTAATCTTATTGATCTGATATTTGTGGAGCAGCAGCTTCCTTACCCTTAAGGGATCCTTATTGAAGATATTCCCCTTCTCGTATGGGCTGATGTGCATTCCATAGATATACACTTCTCCGTTTTCAATCCGAAGAAAGGATTCCTTGATGCTGCACTTACCCATACGCAGGGATTTGACCTCTGTACCGTGTAATGCGATGCCCGCTTCGTACTTATCCTCTATAAAGTAGTCAAAATAAGCCTTCTTATTATTGGCTACCAGCTTAATATTTTCCCCCACTTATTCTTCAACCTCCACCAGAGCGAAATCAATCGTCCGCTGCAGCTTATCTGCACTGACAACCTCGACTTTGACCGTCTGCCCTAATTTATATATTTTTTTGGTGTGCTCACCGACCATTTGATAATGCTCTTCATCGTAGTTGTAATAATCATCTTCCATTGCACTGACTCGGATCATACCCTCAACCGTATTGGGAAGCTCCACGTACATGCCCCAATTCGTGATACCGGAGATAACACCCTCAAAGATCTCACCGATATGGTCCTGCATGTATTCGACCTTCTTCATCTTCTCTACTTCACGCTCTGCCTCATCCGCCCTGCGCTCCGTCTTACTGGAATGGTTCGCAACCTCAGCGAGAATCTTCTCATAATGTCCAATCCTTCCCTCGCTCAGCTTGCCGCTTAGGTTCTCCTTAATAATCCGGTGGATCTGCAGGTCCGGGTAGCGACGGATCGGGGAAGTGAAATGGCAGTAGTACTTGGCAGATAGGCCAAAATGTCCGGTATTGACAACCGTATACTTTGCCTGCTTCATGGATCGCAGGGTCAGACGGCTGATCAGGCCTTCCTCCGGCGTATCCTCAATCTTGTTTAACAGCTTCTGCAGCTCCTTCGGATGTATCTCCTCATTACCCATCTTGATACTATAACCGAAATTATTGATGAAAATCGCCAGTTTACGAATCTTTTCCTCGTCCGGATTGTCATGGGTACGGTATACGAACGGAAGCTCCTGCCAGAAGAAATCCTCCGCTACGGTCTCGTTTGCTATCAGCATGAATTCCTCAATGATCTTTGTTGCTTTATTTCTCTCATAGGGCTTAATCTCAATCGGCTTTCCCTTTTTATCTACGATTATCTTGCTCTCCGGAAAATCAAAATTGATGGAGCCCCTCTTATGTCTTCTCTCCTTCAAAATCTCCGCCAGCTCCTGCATCAGCTTGAAGAAGGGTACAAGCTCCACGTACTCCATGCTCACCTCAGGGTCACTGTCCTCAACTATCTTGGCTACATTCGTATAGGTCATACGGCGATCCGACTTAATTACCGTCTCGGCAATCTTATGGCCCAGTACATTTCCTTTTCCGTCGATATCCATGAAACAGCTCAAGGCCAGGCGGTCGACTCCCGGATTAAGGGAACAGATTCCGTTGGACAGCTTATGAGGCAGCATCGGAATAACCCGATCTACGAGATATACACTGGTGCCCCGCTTCAGGGCCTCCTTATCCAGTGCCGCATTCTCCTTCACATAGTGGGTAACATCTGCGATGTGTACTCCCAGATGATAAATATCTCCTTCCTTCGTCAGGGAGATGGCATCATCCAGGTCCTTCGCATCCTCCCCGTCAATCGTAACTGTTGTAAGATTGCGGATATCCATGCGGTTTACAATTTCCTTCGGATCAATCTCCTCCGGGACCAGGTTCAGGATTCTCATGACATCCTCCGGGAAATCAGTGGGCAGCTCATAAGCCTTAACTATGGACATGATATCTACTCCCGGATCGTTAATATGACCCAGAATCTCTATCACCTTACCCTCCGGACTCGTGGTGGAATCACCGTAATTTGAGATCCTGACAACCACCTTATGACCATCTACCGCTCCCTTGGTGAATTCCTTCGGGATGAAGATATCACGGCTGAACTTCTGGTTATCCGGTACCACAAAGCCAAAGTTCTTATTCTTCTCGAAGGTTCCTACGATCTCTGTCTTACCACGTTCGAGAATCTGGACAACCGCCCCTTCCTTCCTTCTGCCGGTCTGTTCTTCACTTATCGTGACCATTACCTTATCCCCGTGCAGGGCTCCGTTCGTTGCATTTTCAGGAATGAAGATATCCTCTTCATCCCCTTCCAGAATAACAAAACCAAAGCCTCTCTGAGTTCCTGAGAAAATACCGGTCTTGACATCATCACCCGGCAGCCGGTAGCGACCCTGGGCATCCGCCAATATCTTCCCCTGGGCGATTAATATATCCAGTACTTCCTTCAAATCATTCTTGGACTCCCTCGGAACCTGCAGCAGAGTTACCATATCCTTAAGCCGCATGGGTTTATATTCCGGGCTGGCGAAGAAGGACTCCAACATCGATGCCTTCTCTCTCCTGGCTTCATTATCGAGCTTTGCTTCGATTACTTTATGGGCTTTCCTAACCGTCATTTCCGGCTGAGTCTTCTTATATTCCTTCTCCCGCTTCTCTTCACGGCTCTTCTTTACTACACCGTTTCTGAATACTTCCTGATTCTTTTTTGATTTCTTCTCTTTATTATCGTGTTTATCCTTCATTCTTACCTTTTCTTTCATATATGGTACCTGCTTTTATTCTTATTCCGGTGCATAAAATTGCTTAACACCCACTCCATTTAAAGTTTCATATAGCGCTATGATTAGTATACCATATATTACTTATTTTAAGTATTATTTTTCATAAGAGTTTCTATGTTGAAAATTGAAAAGTTTAATTCCACTCCTCTTTTGTCCTGTGGAGTTTACCTTCGCATAAATAGAGTTTACTCCTTCATACGTTAGTGATATG
>JAEYQV010000091.1 GCA_023409835.1 Bacillota bacterium | reverse complement strand
GTCTGATCCTTCAGGCTATCCAAGCAATCTTTTAGATATGCATTTCCTTTATGAAACGGAACAATAATACTGATCATATAGCATTCCTCCAATGGTTTTGGGTCTATTTACTATGGAATCAAGCAAGGGAATTATAGCATTTTGCATAGGGCTAGTCAAGAACTCTGCACTTACCATCCTCCAAAACAGCTTTTTCTTTATCATAACCATGATATAGCAGATTATTCCGTTTCAACTTCCTCACCGCAAATGGCAAGCCCAAAGAATAGCACTAACCGGTCACCGGACAGTTTTCCTGTGGCTTGGTTACGGATACCCTGTTATGCCGGCTTGCCTGGGAGCATGAAAAGACCCCGGATCACTATGTCGGGATCGGACTTAAGGTACAATCACGGCATACATATCCAGGGTCATATATATTTACTTAAAAAAACATTCCAACACTATTCTACGATTGTTAACGTAATTCCAACCGATTGATTGCACTAAAGATCGCCCTGATGGAAGCCCGGGTGATATTCGAGCTGATACCCACTCCAAAGGTTGTTTTGCCCGACTTCATATCCAGCATATGAATATAAGCCGCCGCCTGAGCATTTGCACCGCCGCCTAACGCATGCTCGGAGTAATCAAGAAGCTTCACACTGATGCCCAGTTCATTCTGCAGGCCTCTCTGTACCGCATCAATAGGACCGTTACCGGTTGCCTCAAAGGTCTTCTCGATACCGAGATCCGTGTAAACAATCGTTGCTTTTGTATTGCAGGAATCATCATGATCGGACAGATCCTCAAATCTACATCTTCTGAAGTGCAGCGGCTCCTTCCTATCTAAGTAGCATGCCTTGAACTCACTCATAATTGTTTCAGGAGCGATCTCACCCTGCTTCTCGGAAAGAGCTTGAATAACATCCGCAAATTCCTTATGCATACCCTTTGGCAGCTTGTAGCCATAATAGTTCTCCATAATAAAGGCCACACCACCCTTACCGGACTGACTATTAATCCTGACAATGGGCTCATACTGTCTGCCGATATCGGCAGGATCTATCGGGAGGTACGGAACGGCCCAAATCGCGCTGTTTCGCTCCTTCATAGCTTTGATGCCTTTATTGATGGCATCCTGATGAGAGCCGGAGAAGGCAGTAAACACCAGCTTGCCGGCATAAGGATGTCTCTCGTGAACCTTCATCTTGCAAAGCCGTTCATAGGCATCAATTATTTCATTTATATTATCAATCTTCAGTTCCGGATTAATGCCTTGGGAAAACATGTTATACGCCAAGGTGAGAATGTCAACATTACCGGTCCTCTCACCATTACCGAACAGCGTTCCTTCTACCCGATCCGCCCCGGCAAGTAACGCCAGCTCGGTGATGGCAACACCGGTTCCGCGATCGTTATGAGGATGTACGCTTAATATAATGCTGTCCCTGTCCTTGAAATTACGGTTCATCCATTCAATCTGATCTGCATAGACATTCGGTGTATTCATCTCAACGGTTGCCGGAAGATTAAATATAATCCTGTTATCCGGTGTCGGTTCCCAAATCTCCTGTACTGCTGTGCATACCTCAAGGGCATAATCCACTTCGGTTCCGGTAAAGCTCTCCGGTGAATATTCCAGAAGGATCTTGCCGGGAAAGGTCTTCGCATACTCCTTAACAAGCCTCGTTCCTTCCATGGCAATCTGCTTGATTTCCTCCTTGCTCATATGAAAAACGACATCCCGTTGCAAGGTAGATGTGGAATTATAAATATGAACAATGGCCTGTTTCACACCCTCTAACGCTTCAAAGGTGCGCTTAAGCAGATGTTCTCTGCACTGAACCAATACCTGGACCGTAACATCGTCCGGTATTAATCTGCGGTCAACCAACTGTCTCAAGAAATCAAACTCGATCTGAGAAGCGGAAGGAAAGCCTACTTCAATCTCCTTGAAGCCAAGCTCAACTAATAACCGAAAGAATTCTACCTTCTCCTCTACAATCATTGGCTCAATTAAAGCCTGATTGCCATCCCTTAAGTCCACACTGCACCAAATCGGTGCTGTTGCAATTTCTTTGTTAGGCCATTGCCTATCCGGAAGACTGATTACCGGATTCCTCTGATATCTTTTATAATTCATCATAGTATTATCCTCCTAATTAGTGATATACGACAGGTATCATACTAACTTCGGAGTCGGTAAATCACACTGTACAATTTTACGATGAATAAAATTGTATTGTCTACTCGAGTCCCAATGACATCATTCCTTTCTGTTTTATTTTATGAAAGAACAGCTGCAAAGCTCTGGTTCTTTTTGAATTAATATTCAGCACGGTTCCTCTGTATTACAGGTACTCTATTCATATGCGAAATAAGGTGAATTATTTACACAAAATGAGATTACCATTATTTTCATTTATGTATAATTATAAAAAAAGGTCACATAATTTTTATGTGACCTAAATTATAGCATTATGTTTTTATTATATCAACTACTTTTTTACAAATTCGTCCTCGAGACCGCTCTTAATCAACGTACTGATGGTTTCCAGGGCTTCGGACTCGTCCGGTCCCTCACAGATCAGCTCGATCTCATCGCCATATCTTACACAGGCAGATAACACTCCCAGTACACTTTTTGCATTAACCGACTTATTGCCCATTCGAATCGTAATTGTGGATCTATATTCGATTGCTCTGTGGCATAATACACTAATTGGTCTTAAATGGAGTCCTGTAGGGTTTATTATCGTTAATTTCGTGCTTACCAAGTTGAAACCTCCTATCCTCAGCCATCGGTTTCCCAATTATAGTCAATGCTGATGCTGACCATGGCGGTGTTATA
The DNA here is from genome assembly GCA_023409835.1 of Bacillota bacterium. GTDB lineage: Bacteria > Bacillota > Clostridia > Lachnospirales > Lachnospiraceae > Mobilitalea. The sequence goes on along the minus strand of JAEYQV010000091.1, from coordinate 6,986 downwards.
GATCGATGTATTTGGGGGAAGCTCCGCATTGAGCGATAATGCATATGTACCGATTGTACAATCGGCAACATCGATATATGGCTTTAAATTATTTCTTGTAATATCCTCTATTTCCTCCGAGGGACCCCTCAACTTAAACACGATCGGTCCGGTTGTATTAAAGGTAACCTCCTGGCCATCCTTTTTATTCTTTAACGCAATATCGTTCGGCCAGATATTAATCTCCTTAGTTTCCAGTCGGGCTATCTTGATATTCACACCCACAGTCAGATTATTTCCCACCAAATCGATACCCTCCGGAAGCCGGGTTCCATCAGGAAGCTGGATTGCATCAACAAGGTTAACATCCTTTTCAATATCAGTCGTTTTACCGGATATATCCTCTGTAATCTGCAGAGAATTGATACTCTCCAGTAGTTTATCTTCCCCTGCTATGGTGACTTTCTTCGGTTCAAATCCCACACCGGTTACCACGTAGCCGTCAGCCGGCTCTCCCTCCGTATGGACATTCAGCTCCACCTGCTTCGTCTTATATACCGTTAAGCTAACCGTGATATATTTATCGCTAAAGGTAAGCTTTGAGGCATCAATCACCTTACCGTCCTCGTCCAATGCGATGGGCTCCTCTATTTTATTGAAGGATTTAGATACATTGGTAACATCGACCTCGGTAACTACCTCCTTAATCTTATCAATCCTTCCCTTGGGACCGGTAACACGGATAATGTTAGGGCTTGCCGTTTTCTCACCGATATGATAGCCCTCCATAACCTCACCCTTCTGCACAACATTTACCTTGAAGTCTTTCTTCGAGAGCTCCTCCAGCTTAATGGTTAAAGTCTTCGGCTTTAACTCTGTTATTACGACTTCGTTGCCGTATTTCTTGCAGGTGACATCAATCAAAACTGTGTTGCCGGATATCAGTTTTGAAAAATCCGCTTTAACATTAAAATCCGCAGCAGAGAGATTCTCCAGGATAGAGCGTCTGGCCGCCACTTTAAAGCTTACCGTCTCACCTTCTACGATCTCATAGGTCTGATTCGGTGTATTGATCGTACTCTCATTTTGAATCTTTACCGGTACATTCGGGAAGGGCTTCGTCTTTACAGGATCATCGACGTTCGTTATTACCAGCCATAAGACCGCTGCAAGAAGGATGGATAGAATTTTTAAACCGATATTCCTAGTCAGCTTCTTTTTCATTCTTGCTTCTTCCCTTCCATAGTTTAATCTTCTTAATTTCGGTTGTTTTGTTCTGCGCCTCGACAAGCTTTTTTCTAAGATAATCACCGTCCACATTACGGATCAGCTTTCCTGCCTTAGCGATGGACACCTTGCCCGTTTCTTCCGATACTATGATGGTTAAACTGTCCGACACCTCACTGATTCCAATTCCTGCACGATGCCTTGTTCCCAGATCCTTACTTAACTGCATGTTGTCCGACAAGGGTAAGTAACAGGTTGCGGCAACAATCCGGTCACCTCTTAATATCACTGCTCCGTCATGGAGCGGCGTATTATGTTCAAATATGTTAATCAGCAGCTCGCTGCTGATAATACTGTCAATATAAATACCGGTGCTTTCGAAATCCTTAAGCGGTATGTCCTCCTCCAGTACAATCAACGCACCAGTCTTATTTCGTGCAAGCTCAAAGGTTGCCCGGATGATTTCATTCAGAGAATGATCTGAGAATCTCTCGTTCCGATCTCTGGAGTCGTCAAAGGTAATGATTGATTTTACAATGTTTTTCTGTCCCAGCTGCTCCAATGCCTTACGGAATTCCGGCTGGAATACGATAATGATCGCTATAATACCCACATTAATTGTGTTTGTAATAATCCATATAAGTACATTCAGTTCAAATACAACCGCAACAAGCCAGAAGAGCATAATTACCACAAGACCCTTGACTAACGCCCAGGCTCTGGTATTCTTTACCCATTTCACTACATGGTAGATGAGATATGCCAGAATAATGATCTCTACAATATCCGTGGTACCTATCTTCGGAATCGATAGCCATATCAGATAGTTATTAATAAAGTTTCTGATTGCCTCCATAGTTTCTACTCTCCTGCCGCTAATTTATACATTCTTACCAGTCAGTTTCAATCCTTTTTCTCCGGTTTATTTTTGTTGCCATAGGAATAATCCTCCGGATTCTCCAGATAGGTATCCTCATCCTCATCATAATCCTCTGTGGAATCGATATCCCTTCGGAAGTTCCCTGTCACACTCTGATCTGCCGTCTTCACATTGATATGCTTAACATTCACCTGGGGAGTAGTAACTGTCACCTTCGGTACAGCTTTGACATAGTAGTAGTATACATCATCCTCAAACTGCGCCCGCTCCACTCCGGAATAATCCAGGGTCAGCTCGAAGAAATGAATGATATAAACAATAGCACCGGAGACTATCGTTCCGAGAATCATACTCAGAATCTGCTTGGAATTATCCAGAAAAAGATCACTGACCAGAAAACCCAGCACACTGGTCAATGCCCCTGCTGCAATCGCTATCTCAAAGGCATAGTCAAAGCTCATCCTGCGGATAAAGTAAGTTACCAGTAAAATCAGAGCAAATATTACGATCGTCATAATCATCAGTTTATTATTAATAAGACTGTCAATCACATATTTATATAACTGTAAAATATCATCCACAGACATATTTACCTGCATATTCACGGCCGTCTTTATGATCTGGAACAGGAAATAAATCACTACTCCGCAGCTGGTGGGTATAATCGCTGCCGGTGTCGATACCAGTCCCAGAAGAATCGGAATAATATACGGGATCTTCAATACAAATAGGATCGGTATTGCTAATAATACATATCCCTGCTTCGGCGTATACCTGGCGAACAGGAAGTACAGAATCAGCATAATCACAACGACAATGATGGATAGGATCGGCGAAATCGAATAGACATGCAGCGCTCCGACCAGAAGGGATAGAAGTACCATAACCGCCGAGGGGGTAAAAGCACAGAGCAGGGAAATTACCAGTACAATCGGAAGCTTCTCCAGTCTGGCATCATAACCGATCTGTTTATTGATGGTCTGAAATACGATAAAAGCAAAAATAAACTTTACCGCCGGTGTAATATATGCATCATATCTTTGATAAAAGTTTTTTACGCGCTCTCTGAAAACAAGTAATTGCATCATATTGTTAATCCTCCACAATTTAAGACTCAGGTGTCTCGTCCTTATATATTTTGTTCAGCCGCCTCAGCAATTTGTAATACTTAGAAAGCTTCTTCCTTGAGATATCATATTTCAAGGAGAAAATAAGGACTGAGCCTAAACCGTATATTGTTATTACCATGATATAAAAACCAAGAATGTAGGTTCCGATGTTTTTGTAGTCCAGGGTAACAGCATTTTTAATAATATATTCCATCTTATAAACTCCGATCAGGGCAAGAACCAGAACATATCCAACCGTCGCACTGATAATGGATTTTAGCACCTGAAATCTTACATAATCGGTTTTATAGTATTTGCTCAGATGAATATCTTCCTTGCCGTCTTTATTCTCGTATACAGCCAGCTTCGTCATTAATCGGATTTTCTTATTGTTTAACATACGCTCCTCCAAAATCCAGGGCCTGATAACTCTATTTTAAGCTTTTACAGGTTTTACCATTATTATACAGGCTTAGTTTCCTGCAGTACGAATTTGGCTTCTGCAGGCTTACGGCTGCAAGGTGCTTAAGCCTTCCTTTATGTACCTATTGCAGTCTGTCATCATAAGTATACCATACTTGGAAGCTTTTTTCGAGGATTATTTTCTTATTTGGGTATTTTAGTTAAAGGTAGTTTCTCCGATACCATCCTCCGTTTATTGTCCTGTAATTAAATACAGAATACACATATCGCCCGCCTGCCTGATTTTCGGATACAAGATGAAACAATAAATCGTTTCACTTGTCAAAACCGGATTGTCTGCCTGTGGCAGCCAACCGCTAACAGAAAACGCTGTATTTGTTCCGTCTTAGGGAGTATTCCTGCCCCCGAGACTTCAAATACAGCGTTCTTTTTAGCATCATGATACTCTGCGGCTGTGCAAGGTATTTTAACATTGTATCCACCGTTCCGCCGTAACCGTCTATGTGATTATTTTACTGTTATTTTGCAGGTAGCCTTCTTATTGCTTCCATCTTTTGCCGTACAGGTTATTGTCACCTTACCTGCTTTCTTCGCTACAATCCTACCCTTATGATCAACAGTTGCTATCTTAGAATTAGAGGATTTCCAGGTAACCGTTTTATCCGTTGCATTACTGGGGGTTACCGTTGCCTTTAATGTGAAACCCTTCCCCTTTTTCAGTTCAACTGAACTGTTGCTTAGGGATACCTTCGTTGCTTTGACCTGATCATCCACTGCAATCGTATAGCTTCCCTTACTTTCTTCTGTGCTGTAGTAGGAATATACTCTGACATAAAAATTCTTATCCTCAAGATTCAACTTTATGGTTTCACTTTTGCTGCGGTCTACTTCAAAGCTCTCCAGCTCAATTCCGTCAATATCGTAAACAACAACAGTTAGGGCTTGGACCTTAGGATTTTTAACAGTCATCGCAGGTTTCGTAATATCAGATTCTACATAAAACCAATCCTCATCATCAGCGCTTTGCAGTTCAAAGCGGTTTGTCAGGTTTCTTTCAAGCTCAGCCGCTGTCTCTATTGTCTGACCAGCTTCATCCCCAAGCTCAGTTATTACAAAGCGATAATCTGCTGTATCATTATGATACTCTGAGGCTATCATAACATAGTATGTACTTTCCTCATCCAAAACCACATATCCATACTCTGCTTCATTCTCACCAGACGGACTGACATGAAGAATTTCCTTGTTCTTCTCATCATATAGATACAGCGACGGTGGATAACCCGACTCCTTCTTATTACTATACATCTGCTCTATCATAAACCAGGAAGCTACTCCTGATTCTGTCTTCGGTGTCGTAAAGGTATACCAGTCCTCCTCCGTCTTGTCCGAAAGGGAATCCTGAACCTCTTCTCCAAGTTCAATCGATACCGCATCTTCCGATACTGCTGCATAGACCTTATTTGGTGTAACTGCTCCTATTGCCATCATCATGATTACAGCCATTCCTACACTTACTGTCCTCTTAAAAATACATTTCATAAATTATCCTCTCCTTATTTACTTATTTTTGGTACGTTGACCCCTGCGCTTTTGCACCTGCTGACAAATAGATTCTATGCATAAAAAAGGGAATACTTTCACCTTTGTTATCTGTAAATTATATGCTCTCAAAAATTCACCGTCTATTCAGAGGGACAAAAGAGCCGGGGTTCCCACCGGCTCTGCAATCTGATAACGCTCTTATTCAGCTATTCTTCTTTACTGTTCGTTCCTGATGTTTGCCGTTAAGACATTAAATTCCTTACCTGTATTTCTCGGCTAATTCCAGTTCTTCCAGATGTCTTGCTGATAACCTAGTGTAGACTGCTTTCCGTTTCTTACAATTGGTGTCCTAATCACCTGTTGATTCTCCATGATCTTTTCAAGCTTTTCCTCTTCTGCAATATATTTAATCAGAGCCAGTAAGTCTTTGTCTTTACAATTCTGGCTAATCATATTCTCCAGGCCACCATTCGCCTGAGCCACGGACGTGAGCTCTCCCTTACTCATGCCCTTCTCCTTCATATCAATGAACTGATACTTAATGCCACGCTCCTTAAAGAAACGTTCCGCCTTCTTTGTATCATTACATTTCTTGGTCCCAAATATCTGTATATTCATATTTTCACCACCTTGATGTACCTCCAGACTTTTAAGGATTCTTATTTTCCATTTACGATCCAGAGGATTTTCTCTGTTAATCTTTCACTATAAGAGGCTTTTTCCTTCACGTCAATTACAACATCCACAATTGCTTGAAGCTGAAACAGCTTGTAGTACTCGCTCATGTCTTCCAGTTTATGTTGCAGACCTTTTATATTATATCATTCAAACGTATTTCTTAAAAGATATATTCCATTTATTATGTAATTACTGAATTCATGTTAAAAGTCATAGCTTAAAAGCGCCTCATAAACCGAACCCCGGTGCTTTCCGTCTTTCGACAGGTTTTTCACAGGCCTGCGACCTTGCGGTCAAGAATAAAATCCCCAATCATCACTCAACACTTACCATGAACCTATACATGAACAGATATAAAAATAACGGAATAATCAATAACTGTAAACGTTCACCGGCTGATAGCAATAATTAATGGTGGCCTGTACGGAAAAATATTATATTTCTACTTCGAACTCAAACGTCTGATTGTACTTATCCAGAGCCATCTGCATCTCCATGATCTCATGGCTGACTTTTTCAAAATCCTGCTTGATTGTAGCCAAATCATAGTTAATGTACTGGTACTCCGGATTAGCAGAACGGCCTCTAAAATAGTCAGGCTCCTTTCTGCTCTTTTCCTGATGCTTACGTAATACATCCAGGAAAGCCTTTCTCTTATTCAGCTGTGCCATCCTGATCAGGATGGAATCAATAGAATATTCATCCTCTCCAACCGTAATTATGCTTGTTACATTTGCCAGGTTAATGGCATGCTTTATGGTGGTAACCTTATGGTCTATCTCTACAACCTTGGCAGATACCTCTATGTAATCATATTCCGGCACTACCGGAGTCTCCCCGACTGCAGCTGTATATACTTCTGATGAATTCTCTTTATTTACCCAGTAATCCTTCTCATCACTAAGCTGCTTTAACATCTTATTAGCATACGCACTTGTCATCTTCATTGTGCTGCCTCACTTTCTTAAATCAGACTATATTCAGAATAAATCATGGGTATCACTTTGTCATTGAACCTGTAGTTTAAAAGCTCTCCGTAGACGACAAGAGAGGAGGACCTCTTGTCCTCCTCTCTACCTCGTACTATATTGTCCATCGACGTGTTAAGCAATCTGCTAAGTGCATACAGATTATCGATTGTCGGG
>JAEYQV010000067.1 GCA_023409835.1 Bacillota bacterium | reverse complement strand
CTTTATTACAATTCTTAAGAATTGCAAGCTATTCTGTCTTTACTGTTTTTGTGGTGTATCGATACTCTCGTATCAATACTGGTTCGTGACGTATCATCTCTGATACATCTCATGAAAATCTATTTTTGAACCCCATGTGGAGGTTCATATTTTTAGAATTTTCAGGGTTGTTTCACTGTTCAATTATCAAGGTTCAAATTCGCTTAGATGCTTTAGTTTGCTGTGTTTCGCAACGTCAGCTTGACTATCTTATCATGCCTCTAAGGCTTTGTCAACTACTTTTCTCATTTAATTTTTACTATTTTTTCACCGATATTTGTAACTTGGTTATATGGTTAAACTAACGTAAAATTAAGGAAAAGCAGAACGGAGAAAGAGGGATTTGAACCCTCGCGCCGCTATTAACGACCTACTCCCTTTCCAGGGGAGCCCCTTCAGCCGCTTGGGTATTTCTCCATATGGTTAATATTGAAACCATTCAGCTAAATATAAAATCGATTCAGTTCATGGATGCGATTAGATTGAATAAGGATGCCAATCCGCTTAGTCCGAATAATAAAACCACCGGATCTTAGGTGGCTTCAATATTAAGCGGAGAGAGTGGGATTCGAACCCACGGTTCCTTTCAGAATCACTGGTTTTCAAGACCAGCCCCTTAAGCCGCTCGGGCATCTCTCCAAACGTCGCTTGACTAGTATATCATCCCAACAAACCCGTGTCAAGAGGTTTTCAATTAATCCTTACGGAAATTGTTTCATTTTTTCTTATAAAACATGCAATTAACTACTGAACCGATTCAGGATATCCTCTATTCCCCTCTTTCCTCCATCTTTGTACAATTCTTACGGGATTGTGGCGACGATTCTATCCTTTGTGAGTAACAAAATATCCGTGCCGCTATAATAATTTCAATGCTAATGCTTCTGCCTGGACTAAATCCTCCGGTGTCGTAATCTTAATATTATTATAATTACCGGCAAGCATTTTAACCGGCTTTCCTAAATAAGATTCGTATACCATGGCATCATCCGTAATATTACGGTAAGCTGTATCAAGGTATAACATCTCATAAGCTTTCTTTATTGTCCGGAACTCAAAAGCCTGGGGAGTCTGGGCAGCCCATAAGCTATTACGGTCGGGGGTAGCAGTAATAAAACCCCTGTCGTCAACTACTTTAATTGTTTCCTTTACCGGTGTTCCTATAATGCAGGCCTTATGCTCCGCTACCTCTTCGATCACAGACTCAATTAATTCGGTGGTGATAAAAGGTCTCGCTCCGTCATGAATCAGGACATATTCCGTCTGATCAATCGCAGATAGGGCCCGGTAAACAGAATCGTATCGCTGTGCCCCACCTTCCAGTATCTTGGTTACTTTACCAAGTCGGTATTTCTGTACGATGTTTTCTTCGCAGTATTTTACCTGACCTGCTCCTGTTACCAGGATAATCTCATCCACAGTGCTTTTCTCAAATGCGTTAAGAGAATAAAACAGGACGGGTTTCTCCTTCAGGGTCAGATATTGCTTTGCTACCGGTGAATTCATCCGTTTGCCCTGACCGGCAGCTAATACAACAGCGGTAATCTTATTCATCATCTTTCCCCTATCTTAAGGTTCGGTATGGCATTCAGATCCAAGCCATCCCTAACTCCCTTCAAGTATTCGTAATAAGCTGCCGATCCGATCATAGCGGCATTGTCCGTGCAAAAAACCGGTGACGGGTAGTAAAAGCTCAATCCGTTTTCTTTACAAGCCTCGGTCATGGCATTCCGAAGAGAAGCATTAGCTGCAACACCCCCGGCTATAGCAACCTGCTTCATTCCAAAGTCCTTTGCTGCGGCAATAGCCCTGGTCACCAATACATCCACAACCGCTTTCTGGAAGGAGGCGGCGATATCTGCGCGGTTTATCTCAATCCCTTTCATTTCCTGGGAATTGATGTAATTTAAAACGGCTGATTTTAAACCGCTGAAGCTGAAATCATAGGGACAACCTTCTATCTGTGCCCTCGGAAAGGCGATTGCCTCCGGATTTCCCTCCTTAGAGAGCTTGTCTACCTTGGGTCCGCCCGGATATCCGAGTCCGATGGCCCTAGCTACCTTATCAAAGGCTTCCCCTGCAGCATCATCCCGTGTCTTTCCTATGATTTGATATTCCCCATAGGCCTTCACAAGCACCAGATGGGTATGTCCACCGGATACCACCAGGCACAGGAAGGGAGGTTCCAGCTCTTTATTCTCGATATAATTTGCCGAAATATGTCCTTCAATATGATGAACTCCGACCAACGGCTTTCCGGTAGCAAAGCTGATCGCCTTAGCCTCAGCAACACCTACCAGTAATGCCCCTACGAGTCCCGGGCCATATGTGACTCCGATTGCATCTATATCCTGCAGTGTAACCTTAGCGGTTGACAATGCCTCTTCAATAACCTGATTAATCTTTTCAATATGTTTTCTGGAGGCGATCTCAGGAACAACGCCTCCGTATAGCTTATGAAGCTCTATCTGGGAAAATATTATGTTGGATAGAATCTCCCTTCCGTTCTTCACAACTGCTGCCGCCGTCTCGTCACAGGAGGTTTCTATCGCTAAAATATATATGTCTTTCCTCATACTGTCCTCTTTCCTATTTCTCTTCGTCCCCGGCTACTAATTCCCAGCCAAGTATCTTCCATTTCTTATCCTCACTCTTACGCATCAGAAATCTCCTGGTCTCAGAGGCTTTCTCTTCCTCAAGGATGAAGTAGGATACATAGATGGTAGCATATTCTCTGCCTTGTATCTCAGCCTTCTCTTCCTTATCCTCGTTTACCAGAAGAAAATTCGTTATCCTACGCCCCGCCTTATTCCAGGCTGCAATATCGGAATATAAGTCCTTCAGATATTGCTCCTCCTGATTATTCTGAAGAAATTCCTCGTCATACAACTCCAGAATACGCTTAGCCAATTTCTCTACTTCCTCATCCTTTAATCCGGAGTACAGTGCTTTTGTAATACTACTGTAATACTTGGCCACTTCTCTGGGTGTTTCAGGATAGTTTGTCTTCAGATCTCTGTCTAACAGCTTCTCCACTTCTGTCATTGTCTTGTCGGTAGCGGCCTTCTCTTTACTGTTTCCCCGCATCCAATCCATATAGAACAGTAAAGCAATAATAACTACTACCAGTATTCCACCGATGATTGATGATATTCTTTTTCCTTTATTACTCATTCCGCTACCTCCTTATCCAAACCACCTTTAATTGACTATCTGACAATTATTCGTTCTTATCAAATTCAAGAGTTACACTTTTTCTGTCTTTTCCTGCCTTCGTATTAGGAAAAATTCGTTTTGCCTCTCCGATGTAATCCTCCGGTCGGATCAGTGAAGGACTGTAATGTGTCAGCCAAAGTTCACTTACATTCGCAGTCTTTGCGAGTTTAGCGGCCTCACGAAAGGTCATGTGCTTATGTTCCTTTGCCTTCGTATCCTTTTCATTCTCACCGTACATTCCTTCACAGATGAAAAGATCTGCTTCAGCCGCATTGTCTACGATGGATTTTACCGGCCTGGAATCGGTACAATAGGTCAGCTTGATTCCCTTTCGCTCCGGTCCCAGCACCATATCCGGTGTATATACCCTGCCATTGTCTTCGATGATATCGCCCTTCTGGAGACGATTCCAGAACTTCTGCGGTACCTCATATTCCAGCGCCCGTTCTGTATAAAACCTTCCGCCCCGCCGGATATTCAATGTATAGCCATAGCAAGTAACATTATGCTTTACCTGGAATGCATGAATCACATAGCCGTTCCGTTCAATCATCTGCTGCGGCTGAGTAAGTTCTATGAAAATAAGCTCAAAGGGAAGCTCCGGTGCTATGACACGCAGGGAGTTGACAACTCTCTCCAGGCCCCTGGGTCCCACCAAGGTTACCGGTTGTGTCCGCTCCGCATTTCCCATGGAAAGCAAAAGTCCGGGGAGCCCACTGATATGATCGCCGTGATAATGGGTAAAACAGATAATATCAATTGAGTGAAAGCTCCACCCCTTCTCCCTGATTGCTATTTGGGTTCCCTCTCCGCAATCAATCAGAAGGCTGCTTCCGTTATATCTTGTCATCAACGACGTCAGCCACCTGCCGGGCAGGGGCATCATGCCGCTTGTTCCTAATAAACATACATCTAACATTATTTTTTTGCCTTTCTTAATAGTTTCATTTTCATTTTACCACATTTAGACGAATCATATAAGGTAATAACATATATTTTAGCAGTATTTTCTATCATCGTCCATAGATTCTGTAATTCGGACTTTTATTTCCTTTAGAGTTACTTCCTATCAAAAGGATGAAACCAGCTGATTTCACCATTATGAACCGGACCAACCGCAAATAAGATGAAACGATAAAACGTTTCAATGCCACAAAAAAGCCGGTCCTTAGACCGGCTATTATCCTCTTATAAAATTTCCAGCTTCTTTCTTATCTCAACAGGAATCTTAAATTCAGCAATCATCTTCTCATAGCACTCTTCGCATAGGTTAAAATGATGAACCTCCGTATCCCGTTTGGAAAAATATCCCCACTCATTTGTTGCTTCAAATACAGCTTCCTTCAGGATCCCATTCTCAACCTTAAGAACCTTTCCGCATGAATTGCAGTAATTCGGAACTTCCACGGTTTTATTTACGTTTAATGCCCTTTTCACGACTATCCCCTCCTGATATAATGCATCCGCCCTAGGTATTTCCGTAACGATGCGGAAGGTACATGCATACCGGCAGACGTTACATGGGACGAAATATCTTATTATCATTATAATCTGAAAAACAAAACTTTCATATAGGGAATTACTGTATCGGGTTAAGCCACATAATGACAGCATCCTCATTCGGTTTTGTATAGAAGTCCCTTCGGATACCGGCATCCACAAACCCAAGCTGTTGGTACAGCCTCCGTGCAGCTTCATTCGACTGTCTTACCTCCAGAGTGAGGGCGGTGATCCCCCTTCCCTTTGCCTGGCTGATTAAGGAACTTAACATGAAAAGTCCCAGCTTCTGTCTTCGGAATTCCTTCTTTACTGCAACATTATAGATGTTTCCTTCTCCGGCAATCCCCCAATAGCCACAATACCCTGCGATTATCCCATCCACTTCAGCAACCAGATAGCGGTTGTTCTCATCCCGGAAGGAACTCGCGAAATCATCATAGCTCCAGGGATCAGAGAAGGTTTCCTGTTCTATATTTAATACTTGATCCAAATCCTCTTCCTTCATATCCCGGATCAGCATTCTATTTACCCCTTCCCATTACTCAGCCTTTCAGCCCGTTCTCTTTCTGCCTGGGATAGCCTTAAATATATCGGTTCATGCTCTGCTGCCGTCTCAAGCTTATTCTGTTGGTATAATTTAAGTCCCAGGGCTCCGACCGCACCGGCCCTTTGACGATTTACATGTACCGGTGCCAAGGAATAGCTAACCTTGGTTTTTTCCTTCAGCATTTCCTGATAAACCGGTACTGCATCTCCCAGATAAATAACCTCTCTGCCCAAACGGTTAATCTCCTCCACGATTTCCTCCACCGGTACTGCCTTTTGTTCTGATACTACACGGAAATCTTCACCCTTAAACTCATAAAGTCCGGTATAAACCTGATTTCTTCTGGCATCCATCATAGGGCAGATCAGCTTGTCCGTTCCGTATAGGTTATAAGCCAGACTGTCCAGGGTAGGAACGGCAATGACCGGCTTGTTCAGTGCCAGCCCAAGTCCCTTGGCAGTTGCAGAGCCAATACGAAGTCCCGTAAAGGAGCCGGGTCCTGCCGACACTGCTATGCCATCCACCTCTGACAGCTCCAGTTCCGTCATCTTCACAATCTCATTCAACATAGGTAGTAGTGTCTGCGAATGTGTCTTCTTATAATTTACGGTATACTCCGCCAATAAAGAAGTCTCTGTAACAATAGCGACTGTGGCTACCATACCCGAACTATCCAAAGCCAATATTTTCATCGTCCTGCCTCCCTTTCCGGATAATTCACCGTAATCTCCCGGTAATCGAAGCCTTTCTCCAGATTCTTTCGGATTGATATGCTGATTCTGTCCTGCGGAAGGAGCTCATCAATCAGCTCCGCCCATTCAATCAGGCACACACCGTTACCATAAAAATATTCCTCATAACCGATCTCCTCCATCTCTTCCACATCGGAGATCCTGTATACATCAAAATGATAGAAGGGTAGGTTCTTCCCCTCATATTCCTGGATAATGGTGAAGGTGGGACTGTTAACAGCTTCTGTAACCCCCAGACCCTTCGCAAAACCCTGGGTAAATACAGTCTTCCCAACCCCCAGGTCACCGCTCAAGCAATATATTTCTCCGTTTTGCGCCTTCTCTCCCAGGGAAACCCCCAGCTGGAAGGTATCCTCTGCACTGTAGCTCTCTATGACCATAATAAATCCTTTCGGCTCTTCTTACTATAATTAACAACTAACTTCCGTTTCGTATTACTATTCAATGCTCCGCTCGTATACCTGCAAGCAAGCTTGCCGCGTAAACTTGTTTACGCTGCTCACTACGCTTTATTATACCATGAACAAAAGCAGTTCATGGTCTTCGCTCCGCTCGCATACCTGCAAGCAAGCTTGCGGTATGCTCACTACGCTTTATTATATCAGAGATAATAGAAAAAAGATAGGATTTCATTGAAAGCCCTACCTTTGTTCCATGACCTATTTGTTTATATCCGTTGAAGTTTATCTAGTAAAAGCCTTGATAATAACACTTATTTTTTTATATAACAGCATAGTTACTATGGATACTACGACACCCTTCAATAAGTTAAACGGGGCAACGGCTAACATGATAAAGGTTGATAGATTCTGAATAGCCGGGTTTATCTCGGTTCCGAATCTTACCAGATCAGCCATAGTAGCATTCATAAAAAATGCATATACCGGCAGTAATAATACAGCGTTTAGGATGCTTCCAATAATGGTCATGCAGATTGTTCCGACCACAAGACCCTGTAAGGCTGTCTTAATTGACTTTTTCCTTTTATAGATGAAAGCAGCCGGTACCACCAAAGAACATCCAATCAGAAAGTTGGCGAATTCACCGACACCCATGGTGATTGATCCATCGAATGCGAGATTTAATAATACCTTAACTAATTCAATCAGGATACCGGCGACTGGTCCTAATGCGAATGCTCCCACTAGCACGGGTACCTCGCTGAAGTCCAGCTTATAGAAGATAGGTGCGAACCATAAAGGTATCTCAAACAGCATTAATAAGGTAGCTACTGCCGACATCATGGCAATCACGGTCAGTGTTCTGGTTGTTAACAGCTTTCCTGCTTTTGTTTCATTTCTTTTGTTAATCATTGTATTCATTTCTTTCTCTCCTTTTTTCTCAAAGGAAACGTTCGGTTGCAGCTTCATTATGAATTATTGTTTCATAGGACGCACGATCAAAGCTGAAACAAAAACTCGCTTCACATGTCATGAATAAAAAAATCCCCGGTTACATTATAACCGGGGCACATGAAATGCATTCAAATAACTGCTGTTCTTCTCACATCCAGACTTTACTGTCGGTTTTGGAATCTCACCAAATCAATCACGGATAACGGGACGCTCTCTGCCTCCTGCCACCTGAGTCGCGGACTATACCGCCGGTCGGGAATTTCACCCTGCCCCGAAGATTACCTTTTATATATTTTACAGTGCTATATTACATCGTATCATATGGAATGTCAATATGTAAAAAAGGATTATTTAATACTTGCATGGACGATATAAGTATATCGGCCGGAGCTCTCCTCACTCCCCGAGCCCCTCCGCAAAGGTGATGGGGACAGAGAACATAATTCCTGAATTAGGAACGGATAAATCTCCGATTACCTTCTTAATCGTACTTCTTGCAGTCATTAGCTGCTCTTCCTTCAGAACAAATAGCATCACCTTACAATCCGCTTTCATATCCTCAGCAAGAAGCATTCTCAGCATACCGAAAATCGGCAGCTCCTCCATATTCATCAGCTCCCTTGCCATTCCGGTACCGTCCAGGATGGTTCCGCCCTTCACTCCTGATGCGGCCAGCTTTTTTAACAGCTCTTCCATCAACTCAACCTTCTTAAGGATTAATATCAATAGCTCCATCCTCATCACCCCTTTATTAGAATCCTATGGTTTATCTTATCTCCTTAGGAGAATAATGTCAAGCAAGGTTACCCTTTAACAAATCCTTTATGACACCGAATACCTCCCGAACATAATAATTTATGGAAAGCAACGGATCAGAGGGAGCTGATATTCCCTGGATATCCTTGAAGCCCTGTTTCTTAGCAAGCCTTAGCGCCCTAAAGATATGAAAGCTATTCGTTACTACAGCCACCCGGACCTCCTCCTTTATAATATATTCCTTACTAAATCGGATATTCTCCTCGGTATTCGTAGACTTATCCTCTTTAAAAATCCTTTCCGCCGGGATTCCCCTGTTTGAAAGAAAGGATGCCATGGCTTCTGCCTCCGTGATTTCCTCACCCCGTCCCTTACCACCGGACACAATAGCCACCGTGGAGGGATTCTCCCGAAGATATTTTTCGGCTGCCTCCAGTCGTCTCCTCAGGGATTTTGTTATTCGCCTTCCCTTCACCTGTGCTCCTAGAACTATGATATAATCCATCCCCGGCTCCGCCTTCTGTCCGGAATGATAGAGAATAATTCCCTCAATCAAACCAAAGCCTCCTGCTGCAGCTGCTGCCAATCCTACCCCGGTATAAATAAGCCCTTTGTTCAGAATAATTTCATGAAGATACAGATACCGAAGGACCAGAGCTGCCAGGATGCAGCCCGCTCCAAACAGCAGCCAAATCCAGGAAAAGGACGCGCGAATTCCGGCATAATAGATGACAGCCCCATAATATAGTAAGCTGATGATTCCCGCTCCTAAAGCGAAATAACTCAATACTTCCATCCCATATTCCTTTCTGTCTCAGAATTATATATTGGATAGGATTACTGGTATCTTCAATCCACGCCGAAGTAAATCTTAACTTCCCGGCAGCTAAAAAAAGTGGTTATATTAACTCTCTGTTTTCCTACGACTATCGTATCCAATAACTGCGCAGTTAAGCCAGTGTGGTCCGGCTTCGCTGGACACACGGTATGAAGAAGGCAGAAAAACTATA
The DNA here is from genome assembly GCA_023409835.1 of Bacillota bacterium. GTDB lineage: Bacteria > Bacillota > Clostridia > Lachnospirales > Lachnospiraceae > Mobilitalea. The sequence goes on along the minus strand of JAEYQV010000067.1, from coordinate 7,263 downwards.
TGCTACTCGTCTTTCTGCCTTCCTTGACTTATGATTTACAGCTTCATGGTCAGCTGGATTCTCTTCTTCGCGAGATCGACACTGAGCACCTTCACTTCAACGATATCCCCGACACTTACCACATCCAGCGGATGCTTAACGAATTTCTTATCGGAAAGCTGAGAGATATGAACCAGTCCGTCCTGATGGACACCGATATCTACAAAGGCTCCGAAATCAATAACGTTACGAACCGTACCCTTTAGAATCATTCCCTCCGTCAGGTCCTTCATATCAAGGACATCTGTACGCAGAATCGGTTTCGGCATTTCGTCTCTTGGATCTCTTCCCGGCTTCTCCAGCTCCTTAATGATATCTGTAAGAGTGATTTCACCGACACCAAGCTCCTCTGCCAGCTTACTCTTATTCTTAATTCTGCTTCCGATTGCGGAGGCCTCCATATCCTCTGTATTCTCCTGCCGTTTATTCTCGATATTCTTAACCTGAGCATTCTGATGCGGTTGTTCCAGTCCCTTTCCCACTGCTGCCGCCAATGCTTTCGCAAAAGCAGTATCCTGGGACTTTACGGTAATCGTCGGCTTCTTCTCAGGTTTTGCTTCTCTGCGTTTCTCCTGCTTTGGTTCTGTCTTAGACATCTCCAAGCCCTTCGTCCGATTTGCCTTCGCCTGCAGCTCCTTAATATTCTCCAGAGTCAAACCAAGCTTTTGAAGTAATTCCTTCGTTGCTTCGTAGGATTCGGGATGTACTCCGGTGGCATCCAGCGGATTGTCCCCTCCCAGGATTCTCATAAAGCCGGCGCATTGTTCAAAGGCCTTCGGTCCGAGCTTCGCTACCTTAAGAAGCTCATTACGATTCCGGAATCTTCCATTGGTTTCACGGTAAGCAACAATATTCTTCGCTATGGGTTTACTGATTCCCGATACATATTCCAGCAGGGATACGGAGGCGGTATTCAGATCCACACCGACCTTATTTACACAATCCTCAACCACTCCGGATAATGCCTCCCCAAGCTTCTTCTGATTCATATCATGCTGGTATTGTCCGACACCGATGGACTTGGGATCAATCTTAACCAGCTCTGCCAGAGGATCCTGAAGTCTTCTCGCGATGGAAGCGGCACTTCGCTGTCCGACATCGAAGTTCGGGAACTCCTCCGTTGCCAGCTTGCTGGCAGAATATACAGAAGCTCCGGCTTCGTTTACAATAATATAACGTAAGGGTCTGTTAATCTCCTTCAAAAGCTCAACGATTACCAGCTCTGATTCACGGGAGGCGGTTCCGTTACCGACTGAAATTAAGGTAATGTTATATTTATCAATCAGTTTCTTTAATACCTGTTTGGCTTCCTCTACCTTATTCTGTGGTGCAGTCGGATAAATCACCACGGTATCCAGTACCTTACCGGTACTGTCAACGACTGCCAGCTTACAGCCGGTACGAAAGGCCGGGTCCCAGCCCAGAACAACCTGTCCGGCAATCGGGGGCTGCATTAGCAGCTGCACCAGATTCTTACCGAATATCTTGATGGCACCATCCTCTGCCTTTTCGGTCAGATCGTTTCTGATCTCTCTCTCAATCGCCGGTGCAATCAGACGCTTATAGCTGTCCTCAATCGTAGCTTTCAAATAGTCATTCGTATGGACATTATCCTTAAGTAACACCTTCTTCTCCAGATATCTTAAAATTCTCTCCTCCGGAGCTATCACCTTCACCGTAAGTATCTTCTCATTTTCGCCGCGGTTGATGGCCAGTACTCTGTGCCCTGCCAGCTTCTCGATACTCTCCTCAAAATTATAGTACATCTCATAGACTGATTCAACCTTCTCATCCTTCGCGACGGAGGTAAGCTTCCCCTCCTTCATGGTGATTTCACGGATATAGCTTCGATATTCCGCTTCATCCGAGATATCCTCCGCAATGATATCCATTGCTCCGGCAATCGCTTCTTCTACTGTACGGACCTCCTTCTCCTCAGAAAGATAGCTTATTGCAACCTCTATCAGAGGCTTGTCCGTCTCCTGTGCAATGAGTATAGCCGCCAGTCCTTCCAGCCCCTTCTCCTTAGCGATCGTTGCTCTGGTCCTTCTCTTCGGGCGGTACGGACGATACATATCCTCCACGATAACCAGAGTCGGTGCAGCCAATATCTGGTTCCTTAGCTCCTCCGTCAGTTTTCCTTGCTCCTCTATGCTGTTGATTACCTGGGTCTTCTTCTCCTCCAGATTTCTTAGATACATTAATCTTTCATGCAGATTTCTTAGCTGCTCATCATCCAGTGAGCCGGTAGCCTCCTTACGGTAACGTGCGATGAATGGGATTGTATTCCCTTCATCGATCAGCTTTACTGCTGCTTCCACCTGCTCCAGGCGGACATTCAATTCTTCCTTTATTTGCTTTATTATATCCATCCAGCTACTCCTTAGATCTCTATTTTATTCACATAGTACTTCTATCATACCATCGGACGGAACGAAAATCAATAAGTACCGTCCCTCCGTAACGCCAACCTGCCTCTCCGTTATATTATTTACATCTTCCCGGTTTGGATGTATAATAAAGGCAAATATTTCTGTGAATCCCATTCTTCAGAAAGGAGGCGCTGCTTTCATGATTACCCCTGTCAGCTATCATCCGGCCTATCAACCTATCATCCCCTATGATAATGTAGGAGCCGTCAGCAGGATCAGCCATGTGGATGCTATTGAGCAGAAGGATGGAACGAAGGTAGGAAAGACGAGTCCCTCTGAGTGCCAGACCTGCAAGAGCAGGAAGTATGTCGATGGCTCCAATGACATGAATGTATCCTTTAAATCTCCAACCAATATCTCACCGCAGGCATCCTATGCCGCAGTGTCTGCCCATGAAGGGGAGCATGTATCCAATGCAGTGAAGAAAGGCAACCAGCCGGGAGCACAGCTGATCTCTGCTTCGGTACAGCTTAAGATGGCTGTCTGTCCGGAATGCGGCACTCCTTATATTGCCGGTGGAACTACCCGTACTACGATTGAATATCAAGAGCAGAATCCTTATGAAAGCAATCGAAAAGCAGTGGAAGGCAGCTTATTAAAAGGTATGAACGTGGATTATGTAGCATAATCATCATAAAGCTTATACCATAAGCGCGCTTCTCGTTTCCCCGCTTCGTAACAGGCCTCCGATGGGCTTCTGATATCTTCATGAAGCTCCTTGATCCCGATGAATAAATAAGGAACTCTTTAGAAAGTAATTTCTCCGGCGTGCCGGAATATCTCTTCCTAAGGAGTTCCTTTATAATTGAATTATGTGGTCTACAGCTGCGCTAATAGGAATTTCTCATGGACTGCATTCATTGCCTTTTCTACATGAATCTCATCAATCAATACGGTTACCCTGATCTCAGAGGTAGAAATCATCTTAATGTTGACACCAACATCGTAGAGTGCTTCAAACATCTTAGCAGCGATTCCGGCATTGGACATCATACCAGCCCCGACAATGGAGACCTTCGCTACATCCCGCTCCACGTCAATCTTCTGGCATTTTAAGCTTCCCTCGCGATGTCTCTCCAATATTGCGACTGTCTCGTCAAGGTCATCCGCTTTGACAGTAAAGCTGATATCCTTCGTACCGTCCCTACCGACAGACTGTAGAATAATGTCAACATTTACATCATGTCTTGCAAGATGATTGAATAATTTGAATGCAACACCGGGCTGATCCTCTAATCCGATTACTGCGACACGAGCAGTATTCTTATCGCATGCCACACCACTGACAAGCATTTTCTCCATCTTTACTTCCTCCTTAACCAATGTACCTTCTGTATTGTTTAGACTGGAGCGAACAATTAGCCGGACACCATATTTCTTTGCCATTTCCACGGAGCGATTGTGGAGAACACCGGCTCCAAGGGAAGCTAGCTCCAGCATCTCGTCGTAAGTGATCTCATTTAACTTTCTAGCACTTTTCACAATCCGGGGATCTGCAGTAAATACGCCATCTACATCGGTATATATCTCACAGACATCTGCGTTTAGAGCTGCTGCCAGAGCTACTGCGGTGGTATCGGAGCCGCCACGTCCCAAGGTCGTATAGTCATCGAATTTATTTACTCCCTGAAACCCTGTAACAATTACGATTCTCTTATTTTCCAGCTCATTACGAATTCTCTCCGTATCAATTCTCTTCAGCCTAGCATTTCCGTATACCGGAGTAGTATGCATTGCCACCTGGTAAGCATTCAGTGATACTGCCGGAACACCGAGTGCATCCAGTGCCATTGCCATTAATGCTACCGAGACCTGCTCACCTGTTGTAAGCAGCATATCCAGTTCCCGCTTGGACGGGTTCGGGTTAATTTCCTTTGCCTGGTTCAGTAATACATCGGTCTGTTTTCCCATTGCCGATAATACTACAACAATTTCATTTCCTTTCTTATAGTCCTCGACACATCTTCTGGCAACATTAAATATTCTCTCTTTATCGGCTACCGATGTACCGCCGAATTTCTTTACTATTAACATAGCTGCCTCCTAAACCCAATCTAGTGTATATCGGTGAAGAACAATCTACTGAGGTAAATCATTCCTTCCCACAGCTGAATAATCTGTCTATAACAGTATATCCTTCCCTTATCACATTGCCACTGGCTTTCCCTTCGGCTTCATTATAAAGCCAGGAATTATTCTGATCCCTTGTGCTATCATATATCAGGTAAGGAACCGGGTCACTGGTATGGGTTCTTAAGCAAATCGGAGTCGGATGGTCCGGCATAACAAGCATCCGGTAATCTACTCCGGCTTTCTTCATCTCTTCCAGGATAACCTTGATCACCCTCTGGTCGATTGCTTCAATCGCTTTCACCTTATTTGTGATACTGCCCTGATGACCCATCTCATCCGGAGCTTCAATATGAACATAGACAAAATCATAATTATCTTCCAGAAGAACCTTTACTGCTGCCAAGGCTTTCCCTTCATAATTCGTATGAAGAGTTCCGTCAGCACCCGGGACTTCGATTACTTTCATTCCTGCCCCTACAGCGATACCCTTTAACAGATCTACCGCGGAGATCATAGCACCCTTCTTGTTGGTTTTTTTCTCAAAGGAAGTAAGTGCCGGCCTTGTACCCGCACCCCAGAACCACAGTGAATTGGCTTTATTAAGACCCCTTGCCTTACGTTCTATATTTAAGGGGTGTTGATTCAGAATATCATAGCTCTTTCTCATCATTTCCCGGAGAGCTGCTTCCTTCGGCAGATAATCACCGATGACTCTACCCAGAATATCATGGGGCTGCGCTAAATCGACTACCTCGCCCTGATCCCAGATCGTCAGATGGCGGTAGCTGGTTCCTACATAGAACCTGTAAGGCTCCTTCTCTAACTCAGTTCGTACCGCTTCAATCAGTACAGCTGCATCCTCTGTAGAGATTTCGCCCGAGCTGTGATCAAGAATGGTTTTCTGTTCATAAGGTTTATCATCATCGGACAGGGTTACAATATTGCACCGCAGAGCAATGTCCGTTGCCTTCATATCAACACCGATGCTTAAGGCTTCCAGCGGTGAGCGTCCGGAGTAATAGATCCTCGGGTTATAGCCAAGTACTGCCAGATTAGCCGTGTCACTGCCAGGCTTCATTCCCTCCGGTATTGTATATGCCAGGCCTAGCTCGGACTTCCCTGCCAGCTCATCCAGCTGCGGGGTTTTTGCCACCATAAGCGGTGTTTTATCACCAAGCTCAGCCAGCGGCTCATCTGCCATGCCGTCGCCAAGTATTACAATATATTTCATGTTGTCATATCCTTTCGTATAAGCTGCAGAGTACCTATGCTTCACAGACTAGAATCTTACCCGGATCACACTACGGACCTCATTCAGCTCTTCTTTTCTTTCCTTCAGACTCTGTTCACTTATAGGCGGAGTAATGAAGGCATACTCTCCTTCTATCTCTGCCTTCACTTCTTCAACCTCTCCAAAGAGTGTACGTACCTTATTCTTAAGTTCCTTGCCGCTATCGGCGATACGGAGAAAGAATCTGTGTTCTACCTTGTTAATATCTGTCAGCTCCAGCTTTTTGCTACTCCAGATTGTCCAGATATTCTTGCTGAGGTGCTTCGCCGCATCGACAACATCTGCGACCACAGCGCTGGCAGTCGGAAGCTTACCGGCCCCGCTGCCATAGAACATCACATCTCCGATAACATTACCACGGACGAAGATCCCATTGAAGACATCATTTACACTATATAGAGGGTGGTTCGCCTTTATCATGACCGGTGCAACCATTGCATAAACACTTTCATCATTCTCACGGATACTGGAAGCAAATAATTTTATTCTGGCTCCGATGGCCTTTGCATATTTAATATCGGTAGCTGATATATTGCTGATACCTTCTGTATAAATATCTTCAAAATCCACCTGCATGCCAAAGGCCAGAGAAGATAGAATCGCAATCTTTCTGCAGGCATCATGTCCCTCGACATCGGCAGCCGGATTCCGCTCCGCATATCCCATGCTTTGGGCGTTCTTAAGGGCAGTATCAAAATCCAAACCCTCCTCACTCATTTTTGTCAGAATGTAGTTGGTCGTACCATTAAGAATACCGGTTATCTCAACAATTTCATCTGCGGTCAGGGATTGGTTCAACGGCCGAATAATCGGAATACCGCCACCGACACTTGCCTCAAACAGGAAGTTTAGGTTCCTCTCCTTCGCAATATCAAGAAGCTCTGCTCCATGCTTGGCTACCAGCTCTTTGTTGGAGGTAACAACACTTTTACCCGATAGTAGAGCTTTCTTCACAAAGCTATAAGCCGGCTCCACACCTCCCATAACCTCAACGATAATCTTAATATCCGGGTCGTTTAAAATCATATTAACATCATGTACCAGTACCTTCATAATAGGATCTCCCGGAAACTCCCTGAGATCCAACACATATTTTATGTTAATTCTGTCTCCGGCACGTTTTCTGATGCTCTCTCCGTTGGTACTCAATACTTCAACTACACCAGATCCTATTGTGCCATAACCCAAGACCGCTATATCAATCATTCTTTTATCCTCCATTCAATTACTGAATATCACCGTATTCATTCCCTAGCCAAAATCTTCACGTAATGGATGCCCTCCATCGCCTCAATCGCATCGATCAGGATTGATGTACTGTCGGTCTGAGGCAATATTTCTATACTTAAGGTAAGCAGTGCGATTCCATTTACCGGAATACTCTGATGAATCGTAAGAATATTAGCCTCACATTTCGCTACCTGATTC
>JAEYQV010000021.1 GCA_023409835.1 Bacillota bacterium | reverse complement strand
ATACCACTTATATGCTATAATGACAAATAATATAGGATAAAATTGGTATCCAGGAGGGACATATGTTCAAAAAATTTTTACGATCCAGCATTTCAATCGTTATAGCATTCGCACTGTTTATCATACCTCAGACAAATGCTTACGCTCAATCCACTACATATACTCATGACAGCTCCGTAAATATAAGCACAGCGGCTACGAACGCTACTGCACCTGCCGTAGTCAATTACGACAATGCGAAGGCTCTAGCCCAAAAAAAAGCAACTTTCCTTACCTCAATTTACAATACCACGAGTGTACAATATGCCTTAATCGATAATGGTATAATAGCATTCTCCGGTCAGTCCGGTGTAAATAGCAAAGAAAAGAAAACGGTACCGACTAAGGATAACATGTATGGCATCGGCTCCATCAGTAAAATATTTACTACCGCAGCTGTAATGCAGTTGGTTGATCAAGGAAAAGTAAACCTTGATGCTCCATTAGTACAGTATATACCTGAATTCAAGATGTCGGACGAAAGATACAAAAACATAACGGTCAGAATGCTTTTAAATCATTCCTCCGGCTTACTTGGAAGTACCTCTAACAATATGATGCTTTTTAACGATTATGATTCGTCATACTATAATAACTTGTTTAATGAATTATCCGATTCCAGATTGAAAGCAGACCCAGGTGCATTCTCTGTTTACTGCAACGACGGATTTACCTTAGCCCAGCTACTGGTTGAGAAAGTAACAGGAACCAGCTTCTCCCAATATATAAGGGAAAATATTAATCAGCCTTTAGGTCTTGCTGATACAAAAACACCTCAAGATAACTTTAACAGAGAGCTGTTAGTAAAAGCTTATATAACTGGCAATAACAGCGCACTACCAACAGAGAATTTTAATGCAATCGGCACCGGTGGAATGTACTCATCAGCTGAGGATCTTTGTAGCTTTGCACAGATTTTCATGAGAGATGCCGACTCCGGCATTCTATCAGCTGATTCTGTTAAAGCAATGGAGAACCCTGAATACCTTAACGGTATCTGGCCAAAGGATGAAATCGGCCCTTTGTCCTTCGGTCTAGGATGGGACAGTGTGGACACCTATCCATTTAATGAATATGGTATCACGGCTGTGGTAAAGGGCGGAGATACTCTGCAGTACCATGGAAGTCTTATCGTATTACCGAATGAGAACCTAGCTATGGCTGTATTATCCTCCGGTGGAGCTAGTACCTATGATCAGCTCATGGCCCAGGATGTTCTGCTATCCGTATTACAGGCTAAAGGTATCATTGACGAAATCAAACCGTATAAGACCTTTAAAAAGCCTGTGAAAACAGTAATGCCAAGTGAACTGCAAGGATATGAAGGTGTCTATGCATTCTTTAACGGAGTTGCTAAAATAACCATAAGTAATGACGGTATCCTATCCTTATCAGATGCGACGGTTCCAAAGTCTTTATCACAAAAATATACCTATACCGGTGATGGGAGATTCTATTCCAATGACGGAAGTATATATCTTAGCTTTATAACCGAACGTAATGGGATTACATACCTGAATGTATCCGGTTACAGTATGATTCCTGGTTTAGGCCAGATTGCGAATTCCTGTTATCAGGGGCAGAAGCTAGAGGATAACCCTATTCCAGTGGATGTAAAGGCTGCTTGGCAGAAGAGGGACTACAAATCCTATTTTATAGTAAATGAAAAATATAACTCTATGGTATATACACTTAGTTCACCGATCTCCAAGCTTCCTATGCTTAAAGACCTGGAAGGTTATTGTTATAATGCTAAGATCATAGACAAGGATAATGCAAAGGCTTACCTTCAGATACCGGGGGTCTACGGCAGGGATTTAAGTGATCTTTCCTTCTATACTGTTGGAAATAAGGAGTATCTAAAAGCCAACGGCAGTATATTAATTTCGGAGGATTATATCAAGTCATTATCTTCGAAAGCCTCCTTCACTGTTAAACTTGGTAAAGAAGGGTATGCGAACTGGTATACGATTAATAAAGCTTCAGCAAAGAAAAAAATTAGTGTTAAGCTTCCTAAGAATGCTTCATTATCCGTATACGATGAGAACGGAAGCTTAATATACAGTTCTCTCTTATCCAAGCAGTCCACCATTACCCTACCGGAAAAGGGATATATCGTATTTGCCGGTAATCCGAATGTAACGTTTACTGCTAAGTATGTAAAGAAATGAATGGCAAAGAATACAAAAGATGCGGTTATTACGAAAAGGAGCATCATCAATGAAAAAAGCGAGAAAAAAACGTTTACGGATTTTGGTTGTCATCGTCGCTCTTTGCATCGTGGGATCGGTAATATGGAAAGTCATCCGTGCAAATACAAAGATCCCGGAGTATTCTCTCTCCGATCTGTCTGAGCCGTCATATTCCGGGACAGAGAAAGTTCTGAATGCAATATCGCTAAGTTTCTTTACATACGGGTGCGAACAAGGTACCGACGTATCCGGAACGGTGAGCGAACTTCTTGACCGGGAAAATATAGGGATACTGACGGAAAATTACGGCATCGTGAGAACGGATAAATCTGATCCTGCCACTGCACTTTTCGACACGTCGGATTTTATCCGGAATCAAGTCGGAAACTTCCGCTTTCTTTGCGAACTACGGAACGATACAAGCAGTTTTTACGGCGTTGCCTTTTGCGACGATGAAAAGAAATGCGTCTGGATCGCCTACTGCGGTTCAGTTTCCACGATGGATGCCGTCGCCTGCGTCGGACTCGTACTAAAACCCGGTTTGACCTCTCAAGAAAAATCGGCGTTTAAACTGTTTGAAGCGGTGCTTGAAAGTGACGAGGTGAAGAACCGGTCGTACTGTATACTTTTGACCGGTCACTCATTGGGCGGCGCGTTTGCGTCTATGGTGTCCCGCGTAAGCGGATGCGAAGCGGTCACTGTAAACGGCGCGAACGGGCTTGGAATAGACAAGATCAACAGCATTCTGAATGAAACGCCTAAAGAATACCATATCTCAAACCATATGACATCTCCGAAAAACAGTCGTTTTTCATTGATGGATGCCGTACAGCGCTTTATATTTTTGGGATCTTACAAGGACGTAGAATGTCACATCTATCACGAAAACGGCTTTACCTATGACCCGCACTGTGCGTTTTCATTCGTGAAGTTCCGGAATGAAGATTTTACCGAGCCTTTCATTCCGGAAGAAATCGTAGAAAGATAATAAGAAGCTACTGCAGAAGGAGTAAAAAAATGAAAATAGAAACAGAAAGACTGATTCTGCGGGAAATGGTTCCCGAAGATTATGATGCTTTATATCGTGTCCTTGCCGATTCGGACATTATGCAGCATTATCCCTACACCTTTGACGAAAAGCGCGTCAGAAGCTGGATAGAACGAAATATCGAAAGATACAGAATATATGGCTTTGGCTTATGGGCCCTCTGCTTGAAAGACACCGAAGAAATAATCGGCGACTGCGGATTGACAATGCAGAACATAAACGGAAGTATCAAGCCCGAAATCGGTTATCACATACGCAGAGATATGCAGCGAAAGGGTTATGCGAAAGAAGCCGCAAGCGCCGTCCGGGATTGGACATTTGAAAACACACCGTTTTCTCAGGTGTTTACCTATATGAAGAAAACAAACAGTCCGTCGTCCGCAACGGCAAAAAGCATCGGCATGACATTAGTTGAAGAATATGTGGATAACAATAACGAAATAACGTCGGTTTATGCCGTTTCAAAAACGGAAGGGTGTAAAACAGAACAAAACTGCTGCCAGGAATCCGTTATGAATTTTAGAATTTCCGCAAATGTGACCGAGAAAGATATAGAAGAAATACGCGGAGAACTGAGACAATTCAACCTTTCAAAGCGAGAACCATCAGAGGTCATTCCGCTCGGAGTATTTTATGAAGATCTTAATGGCAAGAAAAAAGCGGGTCTGACAGCCGATACTTTCGGTAACTGGCTGTGTATCAAATATCTGTGGGTCAGTGAAGAATTAAGAGGACAAGGTATCGGAAGCAAGCTGCTGAAATCGGCTGAGGATGAAGCGGTTTCCAGAGGAGCCAAATATGTATTTGTCGATACCTTTGATTTTCAAGCACCGGAGTTTTATAAAAAATTCGGGTATGAAGAAGTATTCAAATTGTTTGACTATCCGTATTCGGGCTCAAGATATTATTACATAAAACGGATTTCATAGAATTTGTGGCAAAAGAATATATGGCGATGATTGCAATCAGTATTGCCGTCAGTAGTTTGTGCGAGTTAATTCGCAATCGGATTATCTGCCTGTAGCGGTCAACTGCTAATGCAAAGAGCAGTTATCTAGAAATCAGATAACTGCTCTTTGGAAGTATTTTATCCTTCAAAAGGAAGAACACTGTTTTTTTCACTGGATTCAAATAATTTTTCCATCAGTCTAAGTACACGCAGGGCTTCCTCAGCTGTAACGAGAGGCTGGGCAACACCATTGATGGTATTGACAAGATTAATATATAGTTCATTTCGATCTATGACGACTTTAGGAAGAGGGAGTTCTTCTGAGGAGTTTTCGTTACGCGGTGCCATCGTCTTTGTCAGCCCTTCTCCTGCCTGAATTGGCTTAACGTCGCCCTCATCCCAATTTGTAACTCTTACTATTTTGCCATCAGCACTGAAGTTTTCAATAATCGCGGTTCCTTCACGACCAGTTATATACCAATGCGGGGTATCAATAAAGTTACAAGTTCCGACAACTACCTGCGCTGTGATGCCACTCTCAAAATTTAGCCATGCCCTAAAACCATCATCACACTCATCACTGGTTATATATGTACAGCGGCAGTAGACAGAGTTGATCTTGCCCGGAATCATTTGAAGCAGCCTATCAAACAGATGCACACCCCAATCCAACATCATTCCACCACCATAGGCTTTCACTCTGCGCCAGTCTCCCGGTATGCCTCTGGAACCTACCAGGGTAGTCTCCACACCAAATACATCACCCAATAAATGGTCGTCAAAGACCTTCTTAGCCACCAGGTAGTCGTAATCCCATCTGCGGTTTTGACGAGGATAGAATACTTTTCCGCTCTCTTTCGCGATTTCCATCACTTCTTCGAGTTCCTTTGAGTTCATCATAACCGGCTTTTCACAGAGAACATGCTTGCCAGCTCTTAATGCTCTGATTGACTGCTCCTTATGCAGATGGTTTGGAGTTGCCACAAGTACGATGTCCACATCCGGATCGGCTAGTATATCCTCATAATCACGGTAACAATGCCAACCATTTTCAGCCACCCACTGCATCCTCACTTCATCTATGTCATATACACCAGCAAGTGCCAGTTGATCGTTTAAATCTGATATTTCTATTTGTCCCTCTTGATACACATCATAGCTTAGAAAATCTGGTTTCTCTTTTTCTTTCCCACTTATTGCCAATGCGTGTCCGCTACCCATTCCTCCGCAGCCTAAAATTGCTATTTTTAAAGGTAATTTCATTTAAAAACACTCCTTCTATTCGTATGTTTACATATACTCCCATCGTACTAAAAAATTCGAACAACTGTTAAAGTCAAGTCTAAACCTATCGATTTCACGCACTTTCTCGTTTAACCAGTATATGCGGAACAACAACACGCCTACTTGTTTGAATATCATTGGATACAATTCGATCCAGTATTTGTACCGCTTCTATGCCCATCTCATCAAATGGCTGGGCAATTGTCGTCACTGGAGGGCTACATATTTCTGATATTTCTATATTATCGAAACCGCAAACTGCGATATCTTCCGGAACTTTAATTCCCTGATTCCTCAGCTCAATAATGCATCCTACTGCTATCTGATCCGATGTACAGATGACTGCGTCTGGACGCGTATCTAACCTCATAATCCAGTGAGCTATGTCTGCTCCTCCCTCAATGGTGTGATCAACCTTGATATAATGCTCCTGGGATTCAATTAGACAGGCATTTTGAAGAGCAGCGCGGTAGCCGCTGTGACGTTTTTCCGAAAATTGATATTTTTTGTTGGCTGGGGATTTGGCAAAAGCAATACGCTTATGTCCATTCTCAATCAAATATGAGGTCATGTCATAAGCCGCTTGAAAGTCGTCCACAGTTATATTATAAAGCGGAGAGCTCGGTAGGTACTCACCTATCTGTACATTCGGATATTTACTTAACTCCGCCCATATTTCTCTATCCTCACATTGGTTATGATAAAAGATCAATCCACCGATCAGATGACTAGGTAGTGCTTTTACGACCTCAAGTATATTACGGTAGCCTTCAGCGGCTTCGCCGATGTATATCACAAGCAAAGTATACCCCAACATTTCAGCTTCCCGGCGTGCGCCATCGATTATACTTTCATTCAATATGTTTGCCGCAAATATTATGATATTACTTTGCTGAGCCTTTCTAGCAGCAGTTATTCGAACCTGTTTATAACCAAGTTTGTTCACCGCTTCAATAACACGCTCCTTCTTTTCCTGTGAAACTAGCATACTGTTATTGATAGCCCTTGATACTGTTGCCGGGGAAACTCCAGCTTCTTGTGCAACATCTAAGATCGTTACCATTTTCTCACCCTTTCAACTCTTGATTCCCTCAAATATACCTTATTTACCTAAAAATGTAAAGACTTTACTTTTTAACAGAAGTATCTACATTTATCGAAGGCATCCTCGTGCGCATGTTTTTGATTACCTGCAGACGATGTGCTACCATGATACAAGGTATAGTTGAGTAGAATTGCAGAGTATTGATCAAGCACCCTCTTAAATGCTGATTTGTTTTTTATTTTATGATTATACTTTGTTCATCTTTTTGTTGAAGTAACGAGTAGATGCAACATCTAAAAGGACAGCAGAGAGGATGAGAAGCCCCTTTGCTACCAACTGCCAGTTGCTGTCAACTGCATTTAAGTTAAGTATATTGTTGATAACACCAACGATAAGACAACCAATTACGGTGCCAATAATATTCCCGGAACCACCGTAAAGACTGGTTCCACCAATTACTACTGCAGCGATGGCGTCCATTTCCATACCTTGGCCTGCAGTAGGCTGTGCACTATATGCTCTACCAGTCATAACCATGGCTGCTATGGAAACGCAAATACCCATAATAATATATACCCGTATTGTCACAAAGCCGGTATTAACACCCGAGGTACGCGCCGCTTCTGCATTGCCGCCTGTGGCGATTGCGTGGCGGCCAAAGCGGGTTTTATTCAGTATAATATAAAGTACGAGCATTACAAAAAACATGATATAGATTGGGATGGGAATAGAGCCTAAATAGCCTTGACCTAAAAACTTAAATTGACTTTGTAAGCCATTTACCGGAGATGTATTGCTCAATAATTGACACAATCCCCTGTATACCTGACCCGTTGCTAACGTAACAATAAATAGAGGAAGCTTAAACTTTACTCCAATATACCCATTGATAAAGCCACATAACGCACCACTTCCGATACCGGCTAAAAGAACCAAGGGAAACGGTACATTTGCTCGGGATAGTAAACCCATAATAACCCCGAGCATACCAAGCATATAGCCAACCGAGAGATCCAGATTAGCAGATGCTATAACTAAGGTAAAGCCAATTCCCAATATTGCGCTTGCACTTATCTGCCTTACAACATTCATAAGGTTTCGCGTTGTCAGAAAAGCAGGCGTCACAAATGACGCTAAAATACAGAGAATTAAAAGAATGATAAGAGCTTTATTTTTAAGTGAAAAGTCACCCAATATGGTGCCTATATTCTTACTCTTTGAAGAATTCACATTATTATTCATGACAAATTTCCTTTCCGCTTCATCGATTATGCACCGAAGGCTCGTTTAATCAAGGTTTCTTGGTCTGCATCAGTTCGGTTGAATTCTCCCATGATGCTCCCTTCGCGCATGACGATAATCCTATCGCTCATACCTAATATCTCCGGCATCTCACTACTGATCATAACAACGGCCATACCCTCGGCTGCCAATTCACTAATGAGACGATGTATCTCACTCTTGGAACCGACATCTATGCCCCGAGTAGGTTCATCCAAAATTAGAACCTTGGGATTTGTTAGCAGCCACCTGGCTATAATCGCCTTCTGCTGGTTACCGCCGGATAGCGAGCCAATGGTCTGATTAAGGGAGGCCGCGCGAATAGACAGCTTATTTTGGCACATTTTTGCATCTTCATCTTCACGTTTTTTACCAATAAAGGTTAACTTATTACATATACTGCTCAGATAGGCGAGAGAGATATTAGCCTTCACAGCGAGCCCCGCAATAATTCCGCTTTGACGCCGATCCTCAGTGACCATGGCCAGTCCATAGCGTATGGCGTCCTTAGGCGAATGAATCTTGGCAGGAACCCCGTCTATTATGATCTCCCCAGAGTCATATGGGTCTATGCCAAATACAGCACGCATTACTTCTGTACGCCCGGCACCCACCAGTCCACATAGTCCAAGAATTTCTCCTTTTCGAACATTTAAGCTTATATCTTGAAATTTCTTTCCGGAACTTAGTCCTTTTATTTGAAGAGCCACCTCTCCCGGGGTAGTTTCAAGCTTCGGGAAAAGGTCCTTAATTTCACGCCCGGCGATTTTGGCAACTAACTCATCCTGTGTAATATCCGAGGTATTGTGCACTGAGATGAACTGTCCATCACGCATGACAGTTACACGGCTACATACCTCGAAGATCTCCTCCAGCTTATGGGAGATAAATATGATAGCTGTTCCCTTCGCAGATAAATCCTGAATAATTTTATACAATATTGATATTTCGCTGTCAGACAGTGAACTCGTCGGCTCATCCATTATGATGATGTCAGAATTGTAAGAGACCGCCCGTGCAATTTCTACCAGCTGCATGTTTGCAACGCTCAAGTCACGGACAATCTTACGTGGGTCTATTTCGATTCCCAGCTCATCCAGCAGCTCCTGCGCCTTTTCTAAGCGTTTCTTAGAGTTGATGATTCCTCCTTTTGAAAAATCACTCTCCCGGCCTATCCATATATTCTCAGCCACATCAACCGTAGGTATCAGACTAATCTCCTGATGTATCATAGAAATTCCTGCAGTCAGCGCATCATAAGGCACCCTGAAATCTACCTGGCGCCCCTTATACACAACAGTTCCTCCATCCGTACGGTAAATTCCCAGAAGGATCTTCATGAGCGTTGATTTACCGGCACCATTTTCACCAATAAGAGCATGTACCTCTCCTTTTTTTATCTGCAGTCTCGCATGATCCAGTGCCTTGACCCCCGGAAAAGTCTTGACGATATCTAGCATTTCCAAAATAAACTCGTCCTTGTTTGACATTCTATTACCTCCTATATAGAGTAAAATGGTAGGCCGTGCGTTTTAACAACGCAACGGCCTTAAAGAGATAGCTATCAATCAAGTCTTCCAAGAACTTCATCGATCGTTTCAGCGGTCAATAGATCAGTTATTTCAGTACCTGTATCTATTGTCTGTCCTGCTAAGTTCTCCCCTTTAGCAATTTTTACTGCATAATCGACTGTAACCTTAGCATCAGCTTTCTTGGAGCTGTAAACTGTTGCGTTCAGTGTGCCTTCACGAATAGCTTCCTGTGCTGCCGGAGATCCGTCGATACCAATAACAATGCATTTGTCCGTGCCAATATTGGCTGCTTGAAGTACGTTAGTTGCGGCCAACGCCATTTCATCACTCTGTGCTACAATACAATTCATCTCAGGATAAGCCTGTACCCAGTCCTCAACAGCTGCCATTGTTTCGGTAGCACTCCAGTTACAAACCTTCTCTGCTAATATCTCAACCCGGTCACCCTTCGCTTCCATTAAAGTATTATGCCAGCCGTCATAACGATCCTGAGTTGCCGACATACCTTGGTATCCCCAAATGTAACCAACCTTAAGGTTTTTGTCGGGATTAGCATCAAGCCAGTCGATACAGTATTTTGCTTGAAGACTGCAGAGGTAAAACTGACTTTGCATAATCTTAAGCGTATCCTGATAGTCAGCTCCATAGGCCGAGTCGATTGTAGGTATATTTGCAGCAGCACAGGCTTCAAATCCCGAAACAACACCGGAGGAGTCAGTTGAACGGATAATAATTACATCGGGAGCAAGAGAGATAAGGGATTCTATATCTGCCAGCTGCTTATCAACCTTACCTTCTGCATTCGTCATAACGACTTCAACGCCTAATTCTTTCGCATAATCCTCAAGATAGCCATAGTATTGAGTCTGGTATTCATCCAAGGCATTCATGGACACACCAATCTTAATTTTTTCCGGAGCAGCAGTGTTATTATCTTCGCTTTTTGTTGTTTCCTGCTTAGGAGTGGTTTCTTGTTTCGGAGTGCTTTCTTGTGTTGGAGTAGCTTCTTTCCCTTTTTTGTTTGAGCATGCGGTGAAACTGAACACCATGCTCAGTGTAAGTAACAGAACAATCAATTTTTTCATATTTATTCTCCTTTTTTTCTACATAATATATATAAATATTATAAATCTCTACCATTCAACACCCTTGAATCTGCGGAAACTGTCCATACTTATTTTTATACTCTCAATCTCATCATACTTACTAAAGTCCTGCTCAAGTACTATGTACTCACTTCCACAGAATTCATTCGCAGTATCTATAATGCTCTGGATATCAATGATACCTGTACCGATTTCTGTGAAAGTTTCTGGCCTTACTTCTAAGTTGAAGCGATCCATATCAACGTAATCGTTATTGACCTCGACACTGGCAAGAAGATTTAGTTTATCTTCAAAGCCTTTCGTGAAATCCTTCTGGTGTACCAGACATACACGTTTTCCGTATTTTTTAAGCTCTTCTATTGGATTTCTTCCAGCACGGAGAGTCCAATAGGTATCAAGTTCAATTTTTACGAGCCCTGGATCAGTATTGTTCATAAGAAGCTCGTAGATGGTTTCGCCTCCGAAATGCTGAAACTCATGAAAGTGGTTATGATACAGCAGTTGCATGCCATAAGCCTTACACCGTTCTCCTACCTTATTAAGTATATCAGCTTTGATTAAGGCTTCCTCCCTGTCACGATAGAAATCCATAGGTTGCACCAAGAACTTGGTACCGATTTCCTGATGAAATTCTAAAACAGGTGTCATCCTGTCAGGATCAAGCGGAAAGATATGTGCACTAAAGATCTCAGCCCCCACTTCATTAAGAAGAGAACGGACCTCTTTAGCGGTAATTCCAAATCCAACGCCAGCGTCATTCATAGCGTTATGGTTCGCTACCTCGATATGACGGTACCCTGCATTTGCGACATCACGTATTGTAGAAATCGGGTCTTTCGCCATATTGTTACGTACCGAATAGAGCTGAATGCCTACTTTCATTTTCCTGTCACTCCTTTGTTAATATTTAAAATAATATATGATACCCTGTGAAAATTTCAGAAATTAGCGTGAGAATATCATGCATATTATTTTGTAATATTTCGTGCTAATTTCATGTATTTCATAATGACACTATATCACCCGTCAATTTTTTTGTCAATTACTTATTTTTTTACAGTTAATTTTAATTAATTTTGTGCATTTTATATAATTTACTTTGCAGGAAGCTTGATGTAATATATGAATATGCTTATGAAATTTAATGAAATTAAATATTTATATTTCTTTATTTTTCATTGGCGTTTCATACATAATGAAATAGCAATGATATTCAGAACTTACTGTACGCGCTATTTTATTAAACTATCAATAACTCGTAATTATACGTGTTTTGATGTTTCAAAAATTCAACTAAAACATAGAGAAGGAGAGATCATATGAAAAACGGTAAACTGCAAGTGGGAATCATTGGATGCGGTGGCATCGCAAATCAAAAGCATTTTCCTAGTCTTAAGGCACATTCTGATAAGGTTGATTTAGTTGCATTTTGTGACCTTATAGAAGAACGAGCAAGAATGGGTGCCGAGAAATACGGCGTTTCAGACGCAAAGATCTATACTGATTATAAGGAGCTGCTAGCTGATCCTGACATTGACGTGGTACATGTACTTACTCCGAATATATCCCACTGCGAAATCACAGTAGATGCATTTGCCGCCGGAAAACACGTAATGTGTGAGAAGCCTATGGCCGCTACAACTTCAGATGCTCAGAAAATGATTGAAGCATGGAAGAAAAGCGGTAAGAAATTCACCATTGGCTATCAGAACCGGTTTAGGCCCGAGGTTCAGTCTCTTTATAAATCTTGCCAGAAAAAAGAGCTTGGAGATATCTATTACGCCGAAGCAAATGCTATCCGACGTCGCGGCGTTCCAACCTGGGGAGTATTTCCCAATAAGAGCCTGCAGGGCGGTGGTCCATTAATCGATATAGGAACCCACGCTCTTGACATGACTTTATGGATGATGAATAATTACGAACCTATTTCTGTCACAGGCAGTGTATTTTATAAGCTTGGCAGCCTTGAGCAGGCTACTGAAGGCAACTGCTTTGGAGCTTGGGACCCTAAGACCTATGAAGTTGAAGATTCGGCATTTGGATTTATCAAGATGGCAGATGGCTCAACCATAAACTTGAAAGCTTCATGGGCGATTAACCTCATGGAATCCAGAGAAGCTTCCACGACTCTCTGTGGCACAAAAGCAGGAGCAGAGATTCGTTCTGGTTTGAGCTATAAAGAGGATGAATTGTATTACAACTATGGTCACAACGGCATACTGACAGACGAAAAGGCATGTTCCTCAGGACACGTTGCTTACTTTAGCGGTCAGAAAAGTGAACCCGGATATCTGGAGGCTGAACAGTGGATTGCAGCAGTGAAGAACGATACCGAACCACTTGTAAATCCTGACCAAGCTTTTATAGTAACCAAAATATTAGATGCCATTTATGAATCTGCCAGAACCGGCAAAGAAGTTATATTCTAATCGCTTGAAATAACTATACAAATGCATTCATTAGGAGCATTAGCAAGGAGAATTAATATGAAATTAGGCTTTGTAAGTTCTATTCTAGATGATTATACATTTGAAGAAATGATCGATACCGCTTCTTTCATGGGATTTGAATGTGTAGAAGTAGCATGTTGGCCAAAAGAGAAAGCAACCAGAAGATATGCAGGTGTCACACATATTAATATTGAGGAATTAGATGATAGCAAGATTGAATTTATTAAAAGCTATTGTAATAAAAGGAACGTTCAAATCTCCGCACTTGCATACTATCCTAATACACTTGATCCTGACTTAGATAAGCGCGAAACGTATATTGAACATTTAAAAAACATGATACGAGTAGCGCCGAAGCTTAATGTTGATACCATTACTACATTTATCGGTAGAGTGCAGTCTTTAACCACCGAAGAGAATATTGAGATCTTCAAGAAGGTTTGGCCTCCTATTATCAAGCTTGCAGAAGAAAATAATGTTAAGGTAGCGATTGAAAATTGTCCTATGCTTTTTACTGTTGATCAATGGCCCGGTGGACAGAATTTAGCGACTACTCCTAAGATATGGCGCCAATTATTTAACATTATTCCAAGTAAGAATTTTGGTATAAACTATGACCCATCTCATTTTATATGGCAAAGAATCGACTATATTAGACCTCTGTATGAATTTAAAGACAGAATATTCCATGTTCATTTTAAAGACATTAAGGTATACGAAGACCGTTTAAATGATGTTGGTATAATGGCATATCCTTTGGAGTATATGTCGCCAAAGCTCCCCGGACTTGGCGATGTAGACTGGGGCAAGTTCGTATCCGCATTGACGGATATTGGATATGACAATTTTTCGTGTATCGAAGTTGAGGACAAGGCATTTGAAGGTTCTGAAGAAGCTATCAAAAACTCTTTGACCTTAAGCTATAGGTATATAAAGCAGTTTGTTATCTAGTTTACAGAAAACCTATTCACTCAAGAAGAACCCCATCATGAATTCCGTAGGAAGTACATGATGGGGTTCTTCTTTTAATTCTGTTTATCAATATTATCTTCACACTTCAATCAGCTTCTACATATCAGCCGATTAAACTCTAATAGAGAGCGTTGTTACCATACTATCCCAGTATTCCACTTTTAATCAAAGCGTACTCTCTCTTTCCAGTATCCTATGTTCGACATAAATTTTTCGACCGGTATTTAAGTTACCATTAATAATCATGTCCAGCGTACGCACTGCCTCCGCTCCTATATCATCAAAGGATTGGGCCACGGTGGTGAGTTGCGGAGTACAGTACTCAGAAATCTCTAAATTATCATAACCCACAACCGCAATTTCCTCCGGCACCTTTATTCCAGCCCGATTCAATTCATTGATACAGCTTGCTGCGATAATATCACCGATGCAGAATACTGCATCCGGTCTGTTTTTCATTGCTATTATTTTTTGGGCAGCTTCACGGCCTCCCTCCTGGGTATAATCCACATATATCTTTAACGTTTCATCAAATTCAATATTATTTTCGTTTAATGTCTTACGAAACCCATCTTCTCTTTGTCTTGCAAATCGAAAATTGTCCTTTTCAATAAATCGTTTGTTCGTGACAAAGGCAATTCGATTATATCCTTTATTAATTAAATACTGCGTCATTTCTGCAGCTCCCATTGTATCATCCGTAAGTATTACATAGCACGGTGAAATATCCACATATTCACCAATCTGGACAACCGGATAATGGTTGAATTCATTCCAGACCTGTTTATCTCGGAACAGATTATTAATGGCAATAATTCCGCTAAAGGTATTGGGAGATAAAATCCTTAAGAGGCTCATCGCCCGTTCATATCCCTCCTTACACTCTCCTGTATAACTTATCGCAATCTCATATCCCAGTTCATAAGCAGTGTCCCGAATACTATCTAATAAATTGGGCTGTAGCATGGCAGTAACCACAATTATTACCTTATTTGATGTCGTACTATTATGTTTTTGCCTCATAGGAGGCTCATATCCTAGCTTCTTTATTGCTGCATTGATACGTTCTACTTTTTCCTCCGTTACCAGAAGACTATTATTAATTGCCCTCGATACCGTAGCCACGGATACATTGGCTTCTTTTGCAACATCGCTAAGTGTTACCATAAGTACCTCCTTTGCAATCTATTTTATCCTATTATAGAATGTTATTGCACTATTTTCAAGATGTTTTCATACAAAATATAACTTTACTTTATTTTAACAAACATGCAGTTTCACTATTTTCATTCATATTACACCTGTTTTCAAACAATTCCATATCATTTTTCTATATAAGTTGTGTATTATGCACAATAATATGTGATTTATTTGTATGTTCTGTGTATTTACAGTCATGCAAACATGTTATATCATGAAACTATAAATGAAATTGATTAATTTTTTTCAGTCTTGTTACATTGCTTCTATTCAATAAACATGACACAAATAATAACGATCAGGAGGAGACTATTATGTTAAAGGTTGGCTTGGCTTTATACTCTGTAAGGAACAAAATGAATACCGATCCCTTAGCAACGATTGATAAGGTTGGCAAGCTGGGGTATAAGTATGTAGAAGCAGCAAATTATGCGCTGGATCAGGATCCTTTGTTAGGCTTTCAGCTCAGCCCGGAAGATGCAAAGGCGAAGCTTGATGAATTCGGCATGAAACTCATCAGCTGTCATATCGGTAGAGTAGATATGTATGAAGATGCATCAAAAAGCTTACTTGTATTCAAGGATGTGCCAAAGCTTGTTCCTCTTAAGGACGATGATATTGCCCGTTGTTCTGAGGCCCATCTGAAAGCTGGAAATGATAAGTTGATTTGTCCTGTAGAATTTTACCCCAATAATCGTGACGGTATATTAAGAAAGTGCGAATACCTCAACCACCTATCCGAGCTATCTAAAAAATATGGCACCAAATTTATGTACCATAATCATTATCAGGAATTTGCATCCGTTGACAATAAACTAATCTTTGAATATTTGTATGAAAACACCGACTTATTGTTCGAGCTGGATTCTTTCTGGGCTATGCGAGGAGGAGAAGATCCCATCGAGATAATGAAACGTTATGGCGACAGAATAGTTATGCTGCATCAGAAGGACTACTCCAAAGTAACAAAGGTACCTGTTAATATTTGGTACACCCTGGGCCCTGATATGAAAACCGCAAAGTATCCTCACAGATCCATTAAAGAGAAGGAGTTCTTTGCAGCTGATATTCCGGAAACATACACAGAAGTCGGTACCGGAATTATGCCGATTCAAAATATTATCGACGCTGCTAACAAGTATACAAAAGCCGAGTATATCCTCCTTGAACAGGATTACAGTGAAAATTATGATGAATTCGAAAGCATAAAAGTAAGTATGGACAGCTTTAAGAAGTATTCCGGAATTGAATGGAGTTAACTCCCATCTTCTGTAACGATCCTAATGGACTCCCATTTCCGACTTTAGTATTCCAATAACACTCATGAAAGGGAAATACAGAGTTCGATAACCTGCATGAAGGAAACAGGCGCTCCACCAGATTACGGTGTAGCGCCTGTATTAGTGTAATTTCCAGTACTCGGTTAGGTTTTCATGTTCATCTCTCTCCCCTTAATGTCCAAACTCTTCTATTTTCCATCCTGTCTGAGGAGATTCATAAACCATGAGACAATTTAGGTACTGCTCTCCGCTGCTGAATACTCCTTCTTTCTTATATTGCATATCCACTGTTACAGCGAAGCTTTTGGAATTGGTATCAGAGTCGCTAAATAAATCTACTTTTATTAACTTCGCCGATTTCAGATTGCTAACGCTTGATACTGCTCCCGGTTCGGCACCGGATAATGGCAGGTTCACTCCTTCATTAAATAATTCCTCGTTAACCATATTGGAGGTCAGACTCTCCATTAGACTTTTTCTTGAGATATAGTGCTGTGCAGCATAATAATCCTTGTTATCTAAGGCTAAGAAGTATTCTTTGATGACCTGTTCCGGCTCTAAGGTGGCTATCCGATCTTCAAATTCATCCCCTTGGACCATGTCTGCAAGCCATTCATTAACCGTTTGGCCCGTCACCTTTTCAAAGCTGTTTCTCTTCAAACTACAGGCATTAAAGGCACTGTGGCGCCCCGCACTGATAAACGCTCCGATTATCCTATCTTCATATTTCACTACAATTCCTCTACCATTCTGTATCGGATAAAACTCCTCCGGCATACTCTCATGGACCCGATAAATATCAACCGTGATATCCGATGTATTGGAGTACCCACTCATATCCAGACCGATGTCCTTAGAAAGCTCATTATTATATGCGAAATAATATGCATTTGGATTAAATTCCGCTAAGGTTTTGATGCTGTTGATTTTCTGTTTCATAGAATTAATCTTATAATCAAGAGTCCATCCATATGTTTCAAACAAAACCACAGCATTTATGTCCTCGATATTAACCTCTATCTTTCTATTCTCTAGAAAGGAATCAATATACCGCGCAAAATCTACCTCTATTTCATAGAGACCCTCGTACTTTTCAAAATATGCTTTATCATATAGGGTATCATAGTAAAGCTTGCAGCTTGATTCACTAAGGTCATTCGATAATATAATCGCATATTGATTAGTATAATTATTATTCAAATCCTCTACCGGCGATACCCTCTCACCACCTCTTAGGATGGAATCAATATATGCTACTATTATATTGTTTGTTGTCTCGAACTCCTTTGTGGTTTTAAAGCCCACCTGATCAGATACACTCTTTATCCTGACTTTGGTATAATAGGCCTCCTCCGTTACAGCCGATGTCTTCTCTAATGTATTACCCTCTTGCTTTACGGGCTTTCCCTCCGCAGAATTATCTTGGTTAAGGGGAATGTTCTTATCCATATCTTCCTGCTTTATGGAATTACCCTCTGCAACAGCTTCTCTTGAAAGGGAAGCCTTCTGCTTCGGATTCGTAGCTAATCCAACTACAACAACAGCTGCAAGGATAATCGAAATACTAATCATCCAAAAGGAAGGTCTTTTATAATTTAATACGTTTTTTATTCGCGCCTTTACATTTCCCTCGCCAAAGGCAAGGGGACTGCCGTTAATCCTATGTCCTCCCATTGCCAGGGACAATAGAGAGCTGGCATAGGGCTTTTTCACATCCTCTTCCATTTCCTTCAATACATGCTCATCACAGGAAAGCTCCATATCCTTACTCATCAGTACGAAGGCAATCCATACCAGGGGATTGAACCAATGAATCGATAATACGAGGAAGGCTAGTAATTTAATCACATGGTCTGTTCGGCGAATATGAGTCTGTTCATGCAATATAATATAGGCCCGTTCCTCCGCTTTCAGTCCGGTAGGTAAATAGATCTTTGGCTTTACTATACCCAGCACGAAGGGTGTCTTTAGATTATTTGCCTCAAATATATTATCATCTACCAATTGTGCTTCCTTCAGCTGCCTCTTAAGACGTATCACAGATACGATACTATAAATAAGTAACGCTGCTATTCCGAGAATCCAGAGATAGGAGCCAATTAACATAATAATCTGCATCGGATTTACACTGGCTCCTGCCTCCGGAGCAGGAAGGGAGGTGTTAACGAATATATCTACCGGTTTTAACCCGCTGTTTATCTGTGGAGCTTTTTGATAGACAATATCAAGGGGAATCGGATTCGTATTCATACTCTTAGGTAGGATACTAAGGAAACTTTCAAAGGAAAAGGGTATGAGCAGTCGAAAAGCAACCACACTCCATAAAAGATAGGAGATAAATTTCGGTGCTTTTTTCAGAAGCAGTCTGACTAATATTACAAAAAGTATGACATAGCTTGCTTTCAGGCTCATATTTAATATCCCAATAAATAAATCAATCATTCTGTGCCTCCTCTGGCAGCTAATTATTTAATTAGACTCATGCTCATCAATTAGCTTCTTCAGCTCTTCTGCCTGCTGTTTGTTTATTTTTTTTGCTCCAATAAAGGCTGTAAGAAATCTTGGCAGTGAGCCTCCGAAGGTATCCTCTATAAAGCGAACACTTTGCTTTGCGTAATAATCATCCTTTGTAATAAGAGATGAAACAACCGTATTTTCATTTTGAAATACTCCATTATCACATAACTTCTTTAGTACGGTATAGGTTGTGGACTTCTTCCAATTCATTTCTCTTTCACACAGCTTCACAAGCTCTCCCGAGGCAATCGGTTCCTTCTGCCAGATTAATTCCGAAAACCTTTCTTCACTTTCCGTTAATTTATAGCTACTCATTGTCGCCCTCCTTGGTCTATATTTTATAGACCTAATAAATTCAGTCTATACCATATAGACCAAAATGTCAATTCTATGATTAAACATTTTAACCGCATTTTAATCGCAAGGCTTTTCCCCGGCTCATTTTTAACAAATTACCTTCCATAGCCAAGGATTATTTAACTAAAAGGTCCGGTTGCCAGATATATACATCCGTTGCATGAAAGGCTATAATACAATTAATCCTATCAGGATATGGAAGCCTGTGAGGCTTCGAACCGGCTTACCTCTTATTTGTAAATATAGTTTCATCAATCCTTCATCAGGCTAGTATCAGCTTTAAAAATATACGAAAGCTTACAATTATTTTAATGAAAATATCACAATATCAATCGTTTATTCGTGTTATTAGTGAAAGGAGTTGATAAGATGATGCATAGTTCAGTACGGCCGGCTGAGGATGTGATTCGAATCGTAAACAATCATGGTACGATGATTTTTCGAATTTGCCTTGTAATTCTGGGTAATGATCAAGATGCAGAGGATGCTGTTCAAGAGACGTTTCTTCGCTTTATGACAAAAGCGATTGGTGTTTCTGACTTTGAGCATGAGAAAGCTTGGTTAATACGCACTGCATCCAACATTTGCAAGGATATGAAACGTTATCGTTTACGTCATAACCACATTAACATTGAGGATGTAGATAATTACTTATCTCCCGAGAGCGATAGAGAATTGATAGAAAGCATCCTGTTACTACCGGATAAATACAAGACCGTCATTCATCTCCATTATATGGAGGGCTACAAGACAGAGGAAATTGCCGCCATCCTACAGATAAGTCCGGAAACGGCACGTAAGCGCCTTCAGTATGCAAGGCAGAAGCTAAAATTAATAATTGAACCGGAAGCTTTTGTTCCACTTCCGAACGGATCGTTAAGCCATATTCATTCTATAATAAATTAAGGAAAGGTAGTTGTGTATGCGTGAAGAGAATTATAAAAATGCATTTCAAACCATCGAAATGAATAGTGAAATGAAGGAAAGAATTATAAAGAATTGCAACAATATGAATCGAAAAAGGAATGTCAGTAAAGGGGCTAGAGCGCTCCTTGCTGCCGCCTGCTGCGTCATAATATTCACAGGTTTAAATACCGTTGCTACCTATGCTTACGGCTATAACCTAGTTTCAAGGTTCTATCACTTTATTCAATCCGATCACACAAAGGCCGTTGAAATTAACAGTGCCGAGAGAAGGAATGCATCCAAAGACTTAACCGTTGTCACTCCCCCTGACCAGGTTGATAAAGACTTATATCAATTTCTGAGTGAAAATAATCTGACGGATGTACTAGTTCCGCAGAAGCTTACGAAGGATTGGACTCTCACAGACAGTGATTACTCAAAAGCAGGCTCAGCACCAAGCTTAAAACCCAGCATCTCTTTTACGATAAGCAATGGAACAGATCAAATCGATGCATTTATCGATGGCGGTATCTCGGATACCTCTGCCTATCAGATAGGTATTGATTATGTAGAAACAAAGGTAGTGAAGGATATTGAATTTCTGATTGTTCATCAAGAGACAGACCTGACCTACGAGAAGTATCAAGAGGAACTGGAAGCCGCATTTCTTCCCATTATGAAAATGTCAGCGGAAGAATTCTATAGAACAAACACCTATGCGGAATTGGGTTCAGAAGAGGCCTACCAAAGATTCATTAAATATAATACCTTTGTTGATTTCTCTACCGGTGGCTATGACTATTCCTATTGCCTTACCAAAGGAATCAATATTGACGATTTTCTGAATACGTTGCTGCAGTAATAAAAATAGGCATTACACCGTTTTATGGTGAAGTGCCTATTT
Organism: Bacillota bacterium; assembly: GCA_023409835.1. Taxonomy (GTDB): domain Bacteria; phylum Bacillota; class Clostridia; order Lachnospirales; family Lachnospiraceae; genus Mobilitalea. The sequence goes on along the minus strand of JAEYQV010000021.1, from coordinate 18,835 downwards.
TTATTATGTTTATATTATAAGGCTCCTAAGCCTTGCCACGTTTTTAGGTAAGGTTACCCCCTATTTCACAGTAACAGAAATCTTAAATGTCTTTGTCTTTCCGCTATAGAGAGTAACTGTGACCTTAATATCAACTTTTCCGGCCTTCTTAGCGGTGATAATACCTGAAGCATCGACAGTTGCAATCTTCTTATTTCCTGATTTATAAGTAACCTTTGCTGCACCTATAGCGCTGCTTGATGTTTTGTCCTTAAGATCTTTAACCAGCTCCAATGTCTTGGGTAAATCAACCTCTATCGTTGCTTTACTGTTATTCTTTGAACCCAGGGTCAGAGTAACCTTATTCGGTGTTACACTGATTTGATTTCTTAAGGAGGTTATTACATCGGCACTTGCCTTATTTGGTACGAGTACATATTCTGAGCAGTGGATAATATTTACTGTGATATAGCCCTCGCTGTCTACCACATACTCGGAGCTATAAGGTAATGTGTCAAGCTTTCCTGTTTCAGGATTGTAATAATACAGATATAGCTTGTCCCCCTCTTTATACCCCATATCACCCACATACATTCTAACACTTGCCTGTGCAGGTAAATCACCCTCATGTCCGAAGGATATAACCAGGCTGTTTTGATTTTTCTCTTCTGATGGTGTTTCTAATTCCAACAGCTCTGATAAATCCTTATTATCGGCTGCTTTTTGTATGCTAATCGAAATATCCAGCCCGGATATCTCCTTATCCATAGCTGCCATTTCACTGCCACTAAAGCTCCATGAATATCTTTCTCTGCCGTCTTCATCCTTAACCGAAAATTTGATGTCTGTCTCCGTATCCTTAATTACATTAAGCAAAGCCGGATCTATCATTATACTGCCATCTACATCCGTGCCGCTTTGTGTTATATTGATATTAACATCTGTAATTTCATTGTTAAGTATTTTATCCATAAGCTCTTCGGTATTAATCGAAGTAGTTACCCATCTCGTACTATCCGATACCTTGGCCTCCAGCTCTATTATAGAACCTGTTGACGGAACAGGTGTTGGAGAAGGAGCCGATGAGCCTTCTCCTGAAGACGGTGGTGGCGTAGGCGACGTTATTCTTCTAAATGTAACGGTTATGGTTTGATTATCGGTTACATTCGTGAAGTTATAACTACTTCTCGCACCCATATTTACGCCGTTTACCATCACAGAAGCAATTTCATATCCTGTTGCCGGCACGATGGTAAATTCTTGACTTCCATTAGCATTTACCAATACTTCACCGCTGGGTACTATAGTACCATTATCTCCGGCCTTTGCTGTGATAATATATGTCCTTCCGGATATTACGAAGGTCTTTATCACTGTACCTCCATAATTGCCCATTCCGGTTATGTATACGGATGCTGTGCCAGGATTAATATTGTTCTTATAGCTAACCTTATAATCGATACCTTCTATTAATGGAGTCGAACCTTTCATTCCCACAACACCAGGTCTTATCTCACTACCAGTATAGTTTGTATCTTCTGTATTAGTTAAAGTAAACCAGTCATCTCTTAAGCCGGTAGAAAGCTTACCCATACTGTTTATCCCGTAGTTGCTGTTAGCCATTTTAAACTTTGAAATATCCTGTGCCGTCAGTGTATAGCCTTTAGCAGGCTTAATCATCTGATCACCGATGGGATAATAATATTCCGTGGTGCCTGATTCATAATTATACTTACCCTTTGATACAACTATTGCGGGAATAGCTTCTGACAAGCTGCCACCTACAGTTATATACGACTTAGTAGTAATATCTTCATAAGGATCATACCAATCAATTAGCGCCACCTCATTATCACCGGAAATTGATGCATTGCTATGTACAGTAAATGTGCCTGCTCCATCAATATAAACTCCACTTCCAAAGGTGGATTCGTCATCATCATACCCCGTGTTACCGTATACTTCTCCCCCGGACATAGTTGTATCATAATTATAGAGATATAAACCAGCTCCAAACGTCGCTATATTATTGTGAATACTACCACCTGAGATGTTCAGGACACCGTATACGTTGGATATACCGCCTCCCGTTAAGGACTTGTTATTATGAATGCTTCCGCCTGATATATCAAGGGTTCCACCAGAGTTGTATATACCTCCTCCTATATTATAATCATCAATAGCGGTTTCATTATATCTGATACTTCCCCCAAGGATATCGATATGACCTGAGTATCTATTGTATATTCCTGCCCCGCTGTCGTTTGTCTTATTATTCTGAATAACTCCACCCTTCATTAGGATGCTTCCCGAATTCTTTATGCCTCCTGCAGTGGAGTTATTCGAATGATTTTTTTCTAGAACTATTCCGTTATTTAGAATGAGATAACCTTCATTATCTATTATAGGTCCCATAGCCATTCCACCATCTATATTACCATTGATTGTTAATAAGGCATTTTCAGGTTGATCATTAAGCTCACTTTGACCTAATTCCAGTTTGCCGTATACTCTAAACATAGTATCAAAATATTCAGAATTACGTGAAATAGTATATGGCATATCTTCACTTATAAGCTTAATGGATCCATTAACCTCCAGTACGGCATCTATTTCTATATCGGAGCATAGATGAATAACTCCAACACCTCCATTACTCTCTATTTCCGATACTGCTTTTGCCAATGTGGCAAATGGTGATGCCTTTGAACCCGTATTGCTATCACTGCCATTTTCTCCGGCATCTACATAATATTCAGCATATACGCCAAGATATTCCAAGACTCCGTCTTGATTTATTCTGTAGTCTTCTACATCAAGTAAAAACTTACTATAATTATTTGAAAGGATAACATCGTTGCCCTTAAGAATCTGTCTCCCGGGTGTATATCTGCTTGTTGTAAGCTGGATGTTTTCACTATCGGATAAGTCTGAATCTATATATATACTTGAAAATTCACCAAGCATTAGCTTATTGGTCTTATCACCCTTCATTGGAATGGAGGCATCCTCAGACAAATGCATGGTTCCCTCATTATATACAGCTACTCCATCATCCGAATTATTATTCTCAATAACACCACCGATCATTATAAAAGTGCCCTCTGAATAATCTGGCCTATTATTAACTGCTCCGGCAATTTCGCCGAAACAATCAGTAATTTTGCCTCCCTCCATAATAAAGGTGCCTTCGTTATTGACTCCACCGTAATATCTTCCTTGGCAATTAGCAATAACACCACTATACATATAGAAGGTTCCATTATTATCAATGCCACCTGTATCAAAACCGGACTCACTGCCAGATAACTGTACTCCGGAATAGAGCTTTAACTCACCACGATTAGTGATAATTGTTGCTCCATATCCGTCTCCTATAATAAGCTTCTGTTCATCGTAATCCCCCTCTTCCATACTGCCGAGAGAAAGACATCCAGGCTCTGCAATATAAAACATATTGTAAGAACCACTGGTACCTGATATGGTATATGTTTCTGAGCTGTCATTTAAAATAGTAATATCACTATAAATAACAATAGGACCACGTACAGGCAAATCAATATCTGATCGAATATTGATTATACCGACTCCTAATGTACTGTTTATTATATCTACAGCATCATACAATGAGTTAAATGGTTGGTCTTCTGTACCAATACCATCACCCGTATAATCTGCATCTACATAATAAACCGGTTTCTCACCGTTAAACTTAGTTACACCCCGTTCTGTTATTATAAAGTCTCTGTCTGATAGGATAAAGTTTGAGTGGTAATTCTTAACAGCATTCTGCTCACCATCAAGTATTCTGTCACCATATCTATATTCATACAAGTATACTAGTATCTGATTATCATCGCTTAACTCAAGGTCATATTCCAGATAGATAGTACCAAGACCTTTACCAGTATCTACAAGAAATATTCCATTACTCTCTTCGACTCCTATAGGTATAATCGGATTTTGTGACATATTAAGTTCAGAAGAATTCACGATACTATAATAATTATCTTTGATAGTTCCTCCTGATAAATTCAAAATGCTTTGATTCCAAATACCACGGTCGTAAAAGCCGGTGATAATACCACCCGACATGTTTAGAGTATCCTCATTTATAATTCCGCTAAAACTATCGTTTTCCTCAGGAGCAGCAATAGTACCTGATAGGAAATTTACGGTTCCACTGTAATTATGTATGGCTGAACTACTACTAGTAGATATGGAAGCACCATCTATATTTGTAACAGAATCATAGTTTAGAATGATAGCATCCCAAACAAATTCTTCTTGTATTGATAAACCATGATTTAAATTCAATTCACCTGAATTAGATACTATTAGGTGTTCATATTCTCTATTATTCCTAATAATTAACTTACCAGTTGTTTCTTCTGTATCTCCTAATGTTAATTTACCATCAAACACCCCAATTAGATAACCATCCCAATCCTCGTCTGTTATTCTATTGTCAATGGTTTTATCAGCACCATCCGTCTTTATAGTAATATCGGAGTCTAAGATAAATATCGGCTCTTCCACTTCTATATTCGATGTTAGGATGATAGTACCTGGTGCAGTACCTATTTTATCTAGTGCACCCTGAATGGTACGCAGGGGTTCTTCACTAGTAGTACCGCTCGAGTTGTCATCTCCTTTCTCATTTACATAATATACATTCATACCACCGAGATATTCTGTATATCCGCTGTTGTTAATTCCATAATTATTATCAACTATTTTGAACTTTGAAACAATGCTTTCAGTTAGTGGTGAACCGGCTAATATTTTCTCCCCTTCTTTACGTATAGAAAGATCTATGGTTAATTCCTCTATATTATTTAACGATCCGCTTACATTAATGTATGGTTCATAATCATAATTATCAAGGAAAATGTCAACTTCCCCTTCAACTCCCGATATTAAGGCATTATCGCTTAAAGTAATCGGACCTTCTGTTTTTATAATGATAATACCGCTATCCTCTGTTCTACCACTATTGTTTGTTATTTCACCGGACGACATCGATAAGCCAATGTTGTAGTCGTTATAACTATTCGCTATATTAAACACAGTGTCTGCTTTATTACCGCTTATAGTCCCACCGGTCATGATAAAGCTATCGCTCACATCGGCTATATGCTCTGCCTCATTATTAATTATATAACCTCCGCTTAAGTTATACTTTCCATCGTACACTTCTATGGTATACTCTGATGATTTATTATTACTTAAGATCCCGTCTGTCATATTAAAGGTTCCCTGACCATAAATCAGAATAACAGCATCACCCTCATTATCTGATATAAAACCACCGTTCATATCGACAGTTCCGCTGTTAACAAAGCATTCTTTGGAGTGATTGCTAATAGTGCCTCCCTCCATAGTCATTATATAAGTGTTATTTATTCCCGATCCATATCCTTCTTCACTACAGGTATTATTTGAGATTATACCATCAGATATTGTAAAGGTACCCCCATTATATCCTCCATATATTCCTCCGGTATATATTCCTCCGCCGCCCCCATCACTATAATTGAATGATATGGTGCCTTTATCCATAGTCATGCTTCGCGTATTAAATATTCCTCCGCCTCTTCCATCACATGAATTGCCGGTAATGACGCCCCCGTTAATATTCAGTACATCATTATTATAAATACCTCCTCCATCACCGGAGGTATTATTATTGTTCTGTATAGTACTATAAGCATTTACATTTAAGATTCCGGAAGAAATATAAAAAAGAGCTCTATTAGCCTCTATATTACGGCCATCAAAAACCAATTCTGTATCCGGTGATCCCTCAATGGTCAAAGTAGCATTATAACCCACTTCAATCAAACTGCCGATACCGGAGCCTCTTGATATGGTGATGGCACTTCCGGTTACAGTAGGTGCCACTGTAATGCTTATATCAAATGGACCTCTGTACGGGTAGCTGAATTCAACTGTAGAGGCCTCAGTTGTATCTCCCAGCATCATAATGTTATAGCTTCCTGCAGTATTATTATAGATAGCATCCGCCGCTTCCATAAGCGTAGCGTAAGGCTTATCAAAAGTACCCTCATTGCCTTCAGCAGCGTTCGGCCCTCCTACATATATCTCTTCGGCAACTCCGCCTGCTCCCGTATAACCTGAACCGTCATCAGCATATGCATTATTAGGAAGCATACCTAATAGCATGCAAATGCACATAAGGACACCCAGCCCCTTCATCCTTCTTAACCGCAACATATTATACCCTCCTTAACAAAAAAACTATATTCTCCTATTTATTGACTTTAATATAAGGGTATTATATCAATAATAGATGGATTTGTAACTGTACTAACGTACAGTCTAAGATGTACTTATGCACTAAACTGTACTTTTTTATTAACTTTTTACCTAAAAAAAGCTCTTGGGGCTGTCGCACAATAACCTTGAAGATACAGGAAGCCCTCTATGCTTCCCATAATGCACTGTTTGAGAGACATATTGCTGATGTTGTGTGATCATAGGCGGACAATTTATTGTTCGAATATGACGTACAGCATCAAGATGTGTCTCTCAACCTAGTGTATAACGCCTTGTTTCACAAGGTGTGGGGAAGCGTAGAGGGCTTCTTGCATCACTATAGCTTAGTGCGACAGCCCCTTTGGTTTCTTAAATCTCATCTATGCAATTCCTCTTAAGGAGTTTGTCAGTTCAAACGATTCGTCTCTGTTACCTTACATACCCTTCTGTCATAAGTAAACAGCCCATTGACCTCATCCTCTACATCGGTTAGCTGGGTATATACCGCTGCAGATAGTCCCAGCTTCTTTAATCTTAGGATATCCTCCTCGAGCAATTTTTGGAAGGCTTCATCGAATTCCTCCTTCGTAAGATAGATCCGATATCCGTAGATCTGCCAGGAGTAGGCATGATCCTTAATATAGCAGGCATAGCCTCCGAATTCGGATAAAACCGCAGCACGTTTCTTCATCGTCAGGCTGAGAGGATGAAAGTAGTTATGGATACTGTCAAAATCCCCACCCTGCTGGTCAAACCAGCCACTGGCATGGTCGATGAGTCTGGTTGAATCCAGGTTTTTTATCATCTCCTCTGCCTTCAGGGCATCAAACTGCCCCCACCCCTCATTAAAGGGAACCCATACTGCCAGGGAGGCTTGATTATACAATAGCCGAATTGTAGCCTCACATTCCTTTGTCCACTCTCTTCTGCCCTCCTCACTTCCGCGTCCGAATAAGCGATAGTGCTTATCCTTGACTCGGCTTGCTATCCCGGGAAATAAGGTGGGGAGGTATCCCACCAGCAGCATATTATATTTTCCACCGCCGTTTACAATATCCTGCCATACCAGCATTCCGAGACGGTCACAATGATAATACCATCGGAGCGGCTCCAGCTTACAGTGCTTTCGCAGCATATTGAAGCCCAGGTTTTTCGCCTGTTGAATATCAAAAATAAGGGCTTCATCACTGGGAGCTGTATATAACCCGTCGGGCCAATAGCCCTGATCCAGAAGCCCCTTATGAAAATAGGGCTTATTGTTCAGGTGTATTCTCGGCATCCCCTCAGAGTCCTCCTGGATGCTGAATTTACGCATGGCAAAATAGCTCTGTACCAGATCCTCCCCTGCTGTTATGACCAAATGATACAGGAAGGGATTCTCAGGACTCCATTCGGTAAATTCCTTCATCGGAATCATTATAACCGCATCGCTTGACCGGATGGACTGAAGCCGCCTACTTTTGTCATATACCTCAACCCGGAAACGTATCTCCTGCTCCTTTACAGTCCAGTCGCTTTTCCGGTTCAAGATAATCTCAACCCTTACCTGTTTTTCATCGTACTGCGGTGTAATCTTAAGCTCTGTTATGTAGATGTCCGGAACCCATTCCATCCATACGGTCTGCCAGATGCCGCTCTGTGCCGTATAAAACATGCCGCCGCGGTTCAGCTTCTGCTTTCCCCTGCTATGATATGAGGAATCACTTAAGTCCCTCACCTTAACCGAAAGAAGATTACCGCCCTCCTCCACCGCTTCCGTAATGTCAACAGAAAATGGCAGATAACCGCCCATATGCTCTGCCACCCTTCTGCTGTTAATGAATACCTCGCAGCTCTGGTCCACCGCACCAAAATGCAGAATACACCTCTTACCGGCATACTTGGAAGGAAGGATCAACGGTCTTTCATAATACATTACCTCCTCCGGCTTCAGCTGTCGATTCACCCCGGACAGCATACTTTCCGGTGAAAAAGGAACCAGAATTTTCCCATCATAGTGCTCCGGCTTATAGGCTTCCTTCGTAATATTATAATTCCAATAACCATTTAAAATCGTATAATTATCCCTCTTCAGCTGGGGCCTTGGGTATTCCTCCAGCACATGCTCCGGGTCCAGCTTCTCTCCCCATTCCGTTGTGAGTTGATGAAAGGATTGAATCTTATTCTTAAACAGCATGGTTCGAATGGCGTCCTTAAGCTTCATCTTAGTTCCCCCTCTTCCTTTACTCGTTCTGATGCAATACCACTGATAATACCAGTTTATGTGGAATACCGGTTCTTTATTTTTTGATTTTATACAGCCGTAACAGTTCTATCCTTAATCCACGTCAAACAGATGCCCCTTTGTTTAGCATATCTTACCACTTATGCCTTCTGATGACAAGATAATCCAGACACTGTTGCCATCCTCATCAGGTAATATATGCCTTCCCTTTCAAAATTGTATCTGATATAATGAAATGGCAGATATTACTATTGGGATAAAATCGGAAAGGAAGTTGCGTAGATGAGTTTTCCAAAGAATTTTACCTGGGGCGCCGCAGCCGCCTCTTATCAGGTGGAGGGTGCTCCCCAAGAGGACGGGAAGGGACTGTCTGTCTGGGATACCTTCTCCCATACGGAAGGAAAAATCAAGAATAATGATCACGGTGATATTGCCTGTGACCATTATCACAGATATAAAGAGGACATTGCCCGAATGAAGGAAATCGGTCTGAAAGCCTATCGCTTCTCCATCAGCTGGTCGAGGATATTGCCTGAGGGCACCGGCAAGGTGAATCAGGCAGGCTTAAGCTTCTATAGTGATTTGGTGGATGAGCTGCTGGCTGCGGGTATCGAACCCTATGTTACGCTATTCCACTGGGATCTACCCCAGGCCCTGTATGACAGGGGAGGTTGGTTGAACAGAGATATCACCGACTGGTTTGCAGATTATGTCAGGGTTGTCGTAGAAGCTTTATCCGACCGGGTTTCCGTTTGGATGACCTTGAATGAACCCTTATGCCATATCCTGCTGGGTCATATGATTGGCAACCATGCACCGGGAGACCAGTTGCCCATGCGGGATATCTTTATCATGCTGCACCACATCCATCTTGCCCATGGCAAAGCTGTGAAGATGATAAGAAGCTACGCAAAGAAACCGCCAGTAGTGGGATTTGTTCCAAATCCCGGGCCCGGAGTTCCGCTGACAGAATCAGAGGCTGATCTGGAAGCAGCGAGGGAATATTCCTTAAATGGCTCCTCCAGAGGTATCTGGTCCAACGGCTGGTGGCTGGACCCGGTTCTGCTCGGTAAATACCCGGAGGACGGACTGGAGCTCTTTCAGAAGGATTTTCCTGCTGATATAGTGAAAGACGGTGATATGAAGCTTATGAGCCAGCCCCTAGACTTTCTGGGAATTAATCTATATGCAGGTACAGTTGTTTGCCATGATGATGCCAAGGGCATCCGGGAGGTTCCCAATAAGCCCGGTTATGATAAAACCGCATTAAAATGGCTGATCCTGCCGCAAATCATGTACTATATGCCGAAGTTTCTGTATGAGCGTTACCGGCTTCCGATCATCATTGCAGAGAATGGCCTCACCATGCCGGACTGGGTAAGTCTGGACGGCAAAGTCCACGATCCCGGCCGGATTGATTACCTGCAGCGCTACCTGAGGGAATTAAGGCGGGCTTCCGAGGAAGGAGTTGATATCCGGGGCTTCTTTTACTGGTCCATTATGGATAACTTCGAATGGGCGGAGGGCTACAATGAACGTTTCGGATTAATTCACGTCGATTATGAAACTCAGAAAAGGACGTTGAAGGATTCCGCTTATTGGTACCGGAATATTATTAAGACGAACGGAGATGCTTTATCCTGATACGTTAATAGTGTTTAAAATAGTATTCTTAAAAAGACATGTTTCCGGACATGTCTTTTTTTCATGACAATTGAAATGGTCTACCCTATCCTCTTGCTGGCGGTTGGTTGTAAACTGCCACAGGCAGAGCATGTCCTGCTAAATATACTTTTTGCTGCATTGGCTTCAGTCGTAATTCGTTATATTTTGTAATTTATTAAGTTTCTTTGTCGCAATTGAGCGTTCATAGCATAGTATATAGTAGGATTTCAGAGAAGCAATCCTATGGAAGTAAATCTACAAGGAGGAATTGATATGAGTAATAATTGTTTTGATCTCTGCAGATATATCGGCGAGACTGTCACCGTATTTACAACAAGCGGTGGCGCTTCCGGCTGTGGGTTCTCAGGTGTTCTTCTGTCCGTTAATTCCTGTTTTATCAGGCTGTTAACCAGGGAAGGTACCCCACCCGCTAATCCCTTAAGCGAAGAGATCTGTGGTGAATTCGAAAACTGTCACACATTCAGCGGAAAAAACTCAGGAGGTTTACATGATATGAAGGAAGATTGTACAGTTGGCTCTGTTTGTGACATCCCGATTGACAAAATCGTATCCTTCTGTCATAACGCCGTATGACCCCGGTTGGTGAGTTAAGTTAAGTAACATACCCTAAGCAGAATATTTTTTATGAAAAATTAGTAGATCGATAAAAATATAGGAGGAATGTATATGTCATTACGAGGATTTAATTGTAGTAGTTCCGGTAACACCTTTGTCAGACATCTAAATAAATTTGTCGGTGAAACTGTAACTATATTTACGACCAGCGGTGGTGCTTCCGGCTGTGGCTTTACCGGGGTAATACTCTCCGTCAACTGTGAATTCGTAAGGCTAGTAACCCGTCAGGGTACGGCTCCGTCCAATCCACTGGCCGAGAATATCTGCGGTGATCAGGAAAATGGTGGTCCCGGCAATAAGGGCTGCGGTGGTTTTCAAGGTGGTCTGGGCAATATCGGCGGAGGAAAGAATCATCAGGATAAATTCCGGGTTGGTTCCGTATGTGATATTCCGGTTGACCGGATTGTTGCTTTCTGCCATAATGCGGTATAAGCAAATCGAAGCATATTTGAGTCTCAGATGGGAGTAATGCATCTTTGGGTGTTGCTCCCATCTGAGACTCATGAACAATCATACGCTGTTTATCACAGCTTTATGGTATACTATCCGTTCCGTTATAGGTGGACAGCTCCTCTGAAGTAACTTCCTCAGGAACGGCTTCCTTCGGAGGTTGTTGGGTTTCTATTGTTGCTGCGTCAATAATATGACAGTCAAACCGGTTCAGCAAATCATTAACATAATTGTCAATCTGAAGCTGAAAGTAATGCTTCTGGTAATATGACGTGGCAAACACCTGCATCTGTGATAGGTGACAGATTTCCCTGATATTATTAAGAAAAATCCTCTTCCATTCTAAGTCCTCCATCCTCCCTTTACCCTATAACGACTGTTTCCGTTATTTCCTTCACTTGGCCTCAATTATTTATATCATCCTTATCCCGAAATTATTCCCGTACATTCAGCTATAAGGCATAATTTATAAATGTGATTTAATCACTGCTTCCTTATCCCTCCTCTGTTATAATAATAACTGTACCTTCACATTCCCTATATGGTGCAACCTTCGAGTTATTGGCGGCATTTTTGTTTCTGATGAAGGAAATCAGCCCATGCAGTCGCTATCACTCAATAATCAATGAGAGGAAGTAAATAATATGAGAAAAATGCTGGTTACCACAGTTGCAATTGCAATTTCCCTCGTCCTTACCGGCTGCAAAGGATCGGATAAGGAGTCTGTTAATACAGTGGAGAAGATAACCTCCGAACAGGCTAGGAAAATGATGGATAGTAATCCCGATGTCATCATCCTTGATGTCCGTACAGAGGAGGAATTTGATTCGGGGCATATATCCGGTGCTGTTCTGATCCCGGATACCGAAATCAGTACTAAGGCCGAGGAAATCCTAACAAATCAAGCTGCTCCCATCCTGATCTATTGCAGAAGCGGAAGAAGAAGCGCCTTAGCAGCAAAAACCCTGCAGGAGCTGGGTTATGAAAACCTCTATGATTTCGGCGGAATTATTGATTGGCCCTACGATATTGTTACCGACTAGTCAATAGAAATACTATTTATTGATACCACGATAACCGTCAGGAGAAAGCAGGCGAAATAACGTAATATTTAGGATATTATAGGTAATATTTACTGAATATCTATTGTATTTCGGGCATTTTAATGATAGAATGAAGCATAATAAGTCATTTTCGGTAGCATTATACAGATCTGTAATTTAATGTATCTGCACTGAATGTTTTTGACAATTACATATTGAGAAACAGGGAGGTATTTTCATGTCAGAACTACAAGCTAACAAGGGAAAAGCTCGTAATAATACCCGCTTTTTCATACTTTCTATGACAATTGCCATACTTGCTTTATCGTTCCTTCTCTCTATCATCTATTTGTCAGATAAGAAAGCCGCAAATAATGTTTTTGCTGTAGGGTTACTATTGGTAACCATTTTAATTTGTGTTCTTTTGGTTTTAATTCTAAGGTTCTTTAAAGCGATCAGCTTAGTAGACCATAATGCGAACATCCTGTCTCAGGGCAAATTAAATGTCAGCGATATCATAGCCGATAAAACAAAGGGACTCGAAACCTTAACTTTAGCTTTTAACGACATGAAAAGAAATCTTTTAAGCTTTATTGAATCTACCAAAAGTAATGTTATCATTCTATCCGATGCAGTGGATAAGGTTACCAAGAGCCTGGACATGAGTTATAAAGGGAATGAGCATATTGCTTCCAATATGAACACGGTTGCCGAAAAGGCTCAGGAGCAGCTGAAAATTGTTAAGGATACCTTGGAAAGAATCCAGGAGGTAAGTGTAAGAACCAACAGCATTACCACCAGTCTTGCCAGCATCGAGGATTTCGTAGAGAATACGGTTCAGATGGCAGAAGCAGGCTCCGGGCATCTGGATAAGTACAATGAACAGATGGACGTTATCTCCGTAAACCTAACAGATACCTCAACCTTTATTGACAATCTGAATACCCACTTAAAGGAGATCGACCAGGTAAATGGTCTGATTATCAATATAACAGAACAGTTAAAGCTCCTGTCATTAAACTCTGCCGTTGAAGCTGCCAGAGCAGGGGAAGCAGGCAGAGGCTTTGTAGTCGTAGCACAGGAGATGAATAAGCTCTCTGCAGCTACCAGAGACAGTATCAGTCAGATTAATAAGCTGCTGACCAATATCCTCAGCAGTAATGCTAAGGTTAGTGACAGTATCGGGAACTGCCTGAACAGCTTCAATATCAGTAAAGAGATATTTGGATCCGTAAAGGATTCCTTCTATACCATAAGCAAGAACGCAAATATTCTGAACAATGACATGAAGAAGGTGTATGAAGAGTCCAGGCTGATTGATGAGAATACCAAGGGCATTAATGAAAGAGGCTTAATCCTTCATGATGCCTCCAATGAGATCTCCTCCATTACGCAGGATGTAGCTGCGGTTACAGAGGAAGAGCTTGCAGAAAATGAAGAGATCAATAATCAAGCCTTATCCCTTCAAAATATGCTCTCCGGAATTGAGCGTTTGTTAAAGCGTTACAAAACCTCCATCATTCCTGTCAGTGAGACCAGTCAGAAGAGATTTAAAATAGCCATGCTGAGCCCTCTGGATCATCCCTTCTGGCAGGGAGTAAGACAGGGCGCCTTATATGCGCAGAATGAATTAAAATCAAAGAATATCGATGTGGAGTATATCGGTTTTGACAGTGTAGACGATAGGTTTGCGAATACCTTCAGGGAAAAAATCGACGCCGGTTATGATGGTCTTATTGCACCGGGCTTTATCGATGAGATTGAATCCTATGTTTCAATGGCCAATAAGAAGAGCATACCAGTCATTGCCTTTAACTGTGATTTTAAGGAGGGCACAAAGAGGCTATCTTACTTCGGTCCTGATATCAAAGCCTCCGGTACTATGGCCGGTGAGTTAATTGCTAAGGCTACGGGTGGTGAAGGAGAATATGCCATTATCCGCGGTACTCTGAGTACCTCCATCAATAAAGTGCGTCGTGATGCAGTAACCGATTTCATCAATAAGAAGAAAAAAATCAAACTGATCACTGAGATTGAAACCGGATTAAACGATGAAGTACTATATCAGAGCACGAAGGAAGCACTGATGAAATATCCGAACATCAAGGTTATTACAATCTTTAACGGAGGTGTTCCGGGAGCTGCCAGAGCAATTAAGGAGCTTAATATGGTAGGTAAGACCAAGATTGTCTGCTTCGATTATGATAATGAAGTAATCGAGTTGATCAAGGAAGGGATTGTATATGCCGCAATGGGGCAGGATCCCTTTGGTCAGGGTCATGATCCGATTATTTCCCTCTATAACTATCTGGTTACCGGTGAGCAACCGGCATCCATTACATATACCAGAACCGAGGTAATTGATATCAGAAGTGTCAATGATTAGTTAATTATACTGCAAGAGGGATTGTCGATTATCAATCGGCAATCCCTCTTATCATCATACGTCGTAAATGCCAGTCCGATATAACTATCCGCTGCACCGTAATAGATGGCGATTCTCACTGTAGCCGCATCATTTGTGGCTGCACATGGAAATCAACTCTCCTTAAAAATATACATTCCTCTTAATCACCTCAAAGCACATCCTTCCGTTATGGTAAGGACATTTCCAGGGTCCGACGATCTCCTTCCGACTAATCGGTTTGCCGAAGCGATCCACTTCGCTGAACCATTCGGAGCCCTGCCGTTTATCAATTATGTTAGCTTTAATAAATTCCCAGGTATTGCAGGCTGCATAGCGAAATTTCTGATAACCCGATCTTTGAAAGCCATTTAGAAATCCCACAATTGCTTCGGCCTGCACCCACCAGACCTTCTTCGTATCCAGTACACCGTTGCAGCACTCACTATATAGAGAGGTTCCGTCATAAGCCGCTTCAATAATGTGATCGGTCAGCTTCTTTGTAATTGCGGATATCTTAGCTTTCAGGGCATCATTTCCCAGCATATCGCAGCCCCGATCCAAAGTCCAGGCAGCCTCGATATCATGGCCATAGGAATTTAGATCAATTAAAGAGTTCATCTCCGAATCAAAAAATACTTCCAGCCTTCTTTTATGTGGGTTATATATCTTAGTGGCAAACAGCTCCAGAATCTCCTTCATTCTTTCACCAATTCTTTCATCTCCATCCACACGGTATAGCTCCGTATAGGCCTCAAATATATGAAGTAGTGTATTCATGGTCCTGTGAGCCATCACCCCGTTCTCCGAAAGCTTCTCATTGGATACCGGCTGAAGCCTGCGGTCAACGGCTTCCAAATAACCACCCTTATCACGGCAGATATTCTCAATCATATCTACCAGCCGATAAGCCAGCTTCAGTGCTTCTTCCTTCTGGGAGGCACTGTAATAGGAGGCTAGAGCATAGATGGCGAATGCCTGATTAAAGGTATACTTTGTATCCTCTAGCACTGTTCCGTCATAGGTAACAGACCAGTATATTCCGTCATTTTCATAATCATAGAAGGCACTCTTAAGAAATTCATATGCATGGTCCGCATATGCAAGACATTCCGTATCCGATGTGGTTGTATATGCATTAGCAAAGAACCACAGAATCCGGCTGTTTAGTATTCCTCCCTTAGCTGCCTTTTTGTATAGCTTCAGATCATAATCCAATTCTCCGTAATACCCACCGTAGGTATCATCCTTCATTCCCTTCCAGAAAGGGATGATATTCTGAACCAGGTGTTTTTTTATCTCTGCTTCCCGCAATTTCGCTTCCTCCCCTTTACCGCTCTGACCGAAACTGTATTAGCCGGCCGTATAAGATTCGATCCATTCCATATCCCCTTCCATCTGATATGCTCCATATCCATAGGGTAAAATCAGATGGTCTCCCTTTTTTATTGCCGCACCGTCTAGCATCCCCTCTCCTTTGATGATGCTTATATTAAGAAAATTATATTTCTGTACAAATTCCCGCCTCCCATTAAGGGAAAGTTTGTTAACGGTATAATAGCTGCATCGGATCAGCTCCTCTAAAAGACAGTTCTCATACCTGGTAAGCTTACCGCTTATCGGTATATCCTTATGCGGGCAGCGGATGACCTCCATGCTTTGTTCCTTATGAAGCGGTCTGGGTTTTCCATGCTCCAGCCTGTCATAATCGTATAATCGGTAAGTAATATCGCTGTTCTGCTGGGTTTCCAGCAGCATTGTACCTGCTTTGATTGCATGGACAGTTCCAGGCTCAATCTGAAGAAAATCTCCTTTCCTGATCGACTTCAGCCTAATAAGCTCAGCCCACCGGTTCTCCTCAATCATTTCTCTTAGTTCTTCCCTACTCCCGGCATTATGACCAAGCACCAGCTTACCATCCTCCGGGCAGTCCAGAATATACCAACACTCCGTTTTTCCCAGAGCCCCCCGTTCCTTCACTCCGGCATAGGCATCATCCGGATGGACCTGGATACTTAAATCAGCCTTAGCATCAATAATCTTTACAAGCAGCGGAAACACTTTACCGGTCTCTGAACCGAAAAGCTCCCGGTGATTATCCCAAAGCCAGCTTAAGCTTCTCCCTTTGAAGCTGCCGCTTCTTATCCTGCAGTCTCCATTCGGATGGGCACTGATTGCCCAGCATTCGCCGGTATGGTCATCCGGAATCTGATAACCGAACTCCGTATTCAGCCGGCTTCCGCCCCATATCATGGACTTAAAAACCGGTTCCAAAAATAATATCTCCCTCATTCATTATTCCTGCCATTCTGTATTTAAAACTATTCATCGGGTTTGTTACAGCTCATCAATATACAGCGTTTCCTATTCCCGAAACTTAATGCTCTGATAACTGATATCATTCTAATTTAAAGCACAGAATTTGTCAATCTATGAAGCATTTTGCATTTTCATATGAAAATTGAAAAGTTTAATTCCACTCCTCTTTTGTCCTGTGGAGTTTACCTTCGCATAAATAGAGTTTACTCCTTCATACGTTAGTGATATGATTTTCATACCTTCTGACGGCAGTAGAAGGAGATTTTATGAGTAATCTCATACCAGGCAACCAGAAACACCTAAGTCTTGATAACCGCATGTTTATTGAAAAGTCCCTGAATGAAGGAAGAAGCTTTAAGGATATAGCTCGCTATCTGTGCAAGGATCCAACTACGATTTCAAAGGAAGTTAAGTTGCACCGGTTAAGTGACTGGTACCACAAGGGTACATTCTTTAATGCTCATAACTTTTGCATCCATCGCTATCACTGCAAAAAAACGAATGCCTGCAACAAGATCATTCTCTGTGATATCAAATGTACCTCCTGCCCCACCTGTAATCAGACCTGCAAAGATTTCGTAAAAGAGCGCTGCAACAGGTTGGACAAAGCTCCCTATGTCTGCAATGGCTGTGGTAAAAGAATCAATCACTGTACGATTGCTCACAAGTACCGCTATGATGCACGTTTCGCAGATAGGAAATATCGCGAGCTACTCAGCTGTTCCCGGGCCGGTATCAACATGACTAAGCAGGAGCTGCACAGGAAAGATAGGATTGTTTCACCTCTGATTGCTCAGGGGCAGTCACCCTATCATATCGTTACGAATCATCCTGAACTGGAGATGTCTGTTCGTACCGTTTACACATACCTGGATAACGGGCTTTTCACAGCAAGGAACATTGATCTAAAGCGCAAGCCTAAGTTCAAGCTCCGTAAATGTCATAAAACGCAGATCACAGACCGTACGGTATTCATCGGCAGAACATATGCTGATTTTCATACTCTCAGTCCAGAGACTTGGACAGAGATGGATACGGTTCATTCTTCAAGGGAATCCAGAAAGACTCTTCTGACATTCTTTTTTAAGCGTGAGAAGCTGTTCCTTGCATTTCTGATGAACCGGTGCACAAAAGGTGCTGTCCGTATGGTATTTGACCGTCTAGAGAAGAAGCTCGACACTTATGAGTTTCTTTCCCTGTTCCATGTCCTTCTTACAGACAGGGGTTCAGAATTCGGTGATCCGAAAGCACTTGAGACTGGAATCAATGGTATCGAGCGTACAAGCATCTATTATTGTGATCCCATGAGAAGCGGCCAAAAAGGCGGGGTTGAAAATGTACATACCATGCTTCGTATGATACTTCCCAAGGGAACGAATTTTGAGTTCCTTACCCAGTGGGATGTGAACCTGATCGTTGATCACATCAATTCCACTCCTAGGGAGAGTCTTGGTGGTAGAACGCCCTACGAAATGGCTTATGAATCATTTGGTGAAAGTACTCTAAAAGCACTTCAGCTTAGGCCGATTGCTCCTGACGAAGTAAATCTGACACCTAAGCTGATTAAATATAACCATTAACCATCGCACATAAATCTGCTGTCAGACTGGAAATAAACTTTTCACATTTTTGCAATGTGGCTAGTGGAATTCAGTCCTGCACACCGAATTTTCACTGGTCTGTTTGCCATGCCATTAATTCAGATTTTTTGTGAGTGGTTGTTTACATTATAACAGAAATCAGCCATTTATACCCGAAAAAATATGAAGTTTTCAACGTTTTTAAAGGTGCAGTGGAATTTAGTGCTGCACCGGAATTTACTTTTTCAAGTCAGCT
>JAEYQV010000020.1 GCA_023409835.1 Bacillota bacterium | reverse complement strand
GGCTCAGATACAGCAACAGCAGGCTCAGCTGATCCAGAGTGAGAAGATGGCTTCCGTTGGTCTGCTTACAGCAGCAATTACCCATGAGATCAACACCCCGATCGGAGCAATCAACAGTAACTCACAGATTGTGGAGCTGCTGCTGCAGGGCTTGAGCGACAACCCCTCCATACAGACGGATGAAGCTCTGAAGGAAGTCCTTGACCAATTAACAGAGGTGAATAGCATTAACCTTACTGCCTGCAGCAGAATCATCGAGATCATCCGAAGCTTAAAGAGCTTCTCCAGGCTTGATCAGGCAGAATTCCAGGAAGCCAATATCAGCGAGGGAATCAAGAGCGTTCTTGTATTGACGAATAATCTCCTGAAGAAACGGATCACCGTCCATGAGGAATATGAGGCGCTTCCACCGGTGAAGTGCTTCCCCGGACTGCTAAACCAGGTAATCATGAACATCATCGTCAATGCCTCACAGGCGATTGTCGGGGAAGGGGATATCTTTATCCGTACCTACCAGCAGGATGGTTATCTTCACATATCCATTCGGGATACCGGCACTGGCATTGCACCGGAGAATATGCATAAGCTATTTGAGCCGGGCTTTACCACGAAGGGGGTAGGAATCGGCTTAGGGTTAGGATTATATATCAGCTATAACATTATTCAGAACCATAACGGTGAAATTCATGTAAACAACGAGCCGGGCAAGGGTGCTGAATTTATCATAAAAATACCGATGCAGAGCGACAGAACCTGATAATATTAACAGCTGAAGGAGAGTATAGAATTGAGCAGAACGATTATGGTAGTTGACGATGAACAGATGATTACCACGACCCTGTCCACCATGTTTAAGCTGATGCTGAAGGAGAAGGTCATAACCTACAACGATGTGGACCAGGCGCTATCCTGTGAGGAGCTGGAGAATAAGCAAGTAGACCTTATTATATCTGATTTTATGATGCCGAAGATGAACGGATTGGAATTCTTAAAGCAGGTCTGCGAAAAAAGTCCCGGTACAATCACAATTCTTCTGACCGGCTATGCCGATAAGGAAAATGCGATCAGAAGTATTAATGAAATCGGTTTATACTATTACCTGGAGAAGCCCTGGAATAATAATGATCTGATCAAGGTGGTCAGGAATGGCCTTGAGAAAAAGGAGCTGGAGGATGAGCTAAAGAATAAATACGAAGAGCTTGAGAGCTCCAACCGGGAAATTACCAGACTTTATGAACTGTTAAAGCATGATTATTCGAAGGAAACTGAAAGTGCGAAGAACCTTGTAATTACGCTGGCGAATGTTATTGAAGCAAAGGACAGCTATACGGACGGACATACCAGAAGAGTAGCCACCATTAGCAGGCTGCTGGGGGAACACCTTGGAATGGAGAAGGATCGACTGGATTTTCTTGAAATAGCAGGAATGATTCATGATATCGGCAAGGTCGGAGTTCCGGAAAGCATCCTCAACAAGCCCGGAAAGCTTACGGAGGAGGAGTTTGAGATTATCAAGAAGCATTCCGTCATCGGAGATACCATCATCAAGCCGTTAGATTCCCTGAAGGAGTGCCAAATACCTGTTAGAAACCATCATGAGAAGTTAAATGGCACCGGTTATCCGGATGGTCTTACAGGAGAAAGTATTACTCTTGAGACCAGAATTTTGTGTGTGGCAGATATTTTTGATGCTCTATACTCTGACCGACCTTATCGGGCCAGAATGCCGCTGGAATCCGTGAAGGAGATACTTATGAACGATGTAAGGAATGGCTGTCTGGACGGTAACGTTGTCAAGGTATTATTTGATATGATTGACCATGGGGAAATTGATCAGTTATTCGATTAGTCCAAAGGGTGGTGCAATGAAGCAGGATAATGGAAAGTATATGGAATTTTATCAGAAGTCTGACAGATTTTTATATGGATTAACCGGATTGGGAAAGGTCAAATCAAGAAACCGGTTATTGTGGTGGGCAGTGATTCTATCACAGATACTTCTAATCGGTGTTTTGGTATATTTCACCGGAGGCACGCCAAATACGATTTCGCATTTAATGTACATACCAATTATAATCTCGGTTTTTATCTACGGTGTGAAGGGTGGAATAGTGACATCACTGATCTCGGGCCTCGTTCTCGGGCCTTACATGCCGGTTAAAGTCACTCAGGCAACCAATCAGGATGCCTTTCAATGGATGTTTCGAATCTTCATCTTTTTTATCATTGTATTTGTGGTTGGTCAACTGACCAATTACATCAGAAAGTTAAATGATCAGGAGAAGAAGAAGGCCTATGAGGATACCCTGACAGGCCGGCCGAATTTGAACAAATTCAAGCTGGATCTCTGTAATATGATGAATGGAGAGAGGCAGAGCATTACGTCGATCTTTTTATTCGAATTCGTAAACATGGAGACCGTTAACCGATATGTCAGCTATGAGATAGGACATAAATCCATGCTGATGCTAATGGATGAGGCAATGAATTATTTTAAGGGAGGTACAATTTATTCCGTTGCCACCGATAAGTTTATCGTTCTGCTTTCTGAGATTGACTGCAAAGATGCAAACGATGCGGCGAAAGCTTTTTCTCAGAGGCTGAAAAAGCCGCTGTATATCAATGAGCTGCCGGTAGTTGTTATCCTCCGGGGAGGTCAGATCTGCTCACCTCTCAACAACGATCGGGTAGATCATGTTGTTGAACAGCTGGAGAAAGCCCTGGACCAGGCTTCCAAGTCACACAATGATATCATGGTATATGATGAGAAAATTGCGCAGGACAACAGGGATTATTATAACACTCTGATCTCTCTGTACCGGGCAGTTCAGAATGATAACTTTACCTTAGTATACCAGCCTAAGATCAGCTTGTCAGATCATGAAATGGTCGGAGTCGAGGCATTGCTTCGATGGAATGACAGTACCTATAGCAATATCCCGATTGCTTATGTAATAAAGCTTGCAGAGGATGCGGAATTTATCGGACAGATTACCAAGTGGGTTATTGAACATGCGATTCTCCAGCTGAAAATCTGGAAGGAGGAAGGGCTTCATACCAAGGTAGCAATTAATCTCTCTCCCAGAGATTTAAGTGATACTTCACTTCTGGAATATACCAAGGACAGTCTCGACCGATATGGCATCGAACCCGGCCTCCTGGAATTCGAATTGACGGAGAGAACCATTATTGATGATGAGTCCAAGCTTTTTAATGTTTTAAATGAGATTAAGAAAATCGGCATCAAGATATCTCTGGATGATTACGGAACAGGTCACAATTCCCTTAAATATCTATCCAGGCTGCTGTTTCATTTCGAGTATATTAAGATTGACAAGCTGTTTATGGATGATATTAAAAGTTATCGAATACTGCTGGCGGCGGTTATCAATGCTGCTCATAGCTTCGACACCAAGGTGATTGCGGAAGGAGTAGAGACGAAGGAACAGTTGGATATCATTAATGAAATTGGCTGTGATATTGTTCAGGGATATTATTTCAGTAAACCACTGCCACCTAAGAAGCTGAAGGAATTTGTGGATAAGCTTTAGAAATAGGTAAGAGGGTAAAGTAGAATATGACTCTATGATCAAAGGGGCGAATCAAGTTATTTCCTTGTGAAATTACATGACTCGTCCTTCTTCATTAGCGTTTGGCTGCCACAGGAAGTTAATCCGGTTAGCGGTTGGTTGCCACAGGCAGATAATCCGGTTAGCTTTTGGCTGCTGCAGGCAGATAATCCGGTTAGCGGTTGGTTGCCACAACAGACAATCCGGTTAGCTTTTGGCTGCTGCGGGCAGAAAACGATTACCTCGTAGGGTGCAGGTTCCGGTTTCTGGTATCGATTTTTGGGGGTGAGGTCAAAAGCGATGATTCAGGATAGAATACAGCTGTATTTCAATACTCTGATATGATATACTTTATTCGTATGCCGGCTTGTTTTCCCGGTCAGCGGACGAACAGACTGAGGTTTACAATCCGGCTTCTGACATTCGTTGTAGGGAAGGTCGCAGGTTACCAATCAATCCGGTTATAGAAAAGGATGAGGAAATAGAATGAATATGGATGATTATATTAAGCTTGAGAAAGTTACCTTCTCCTACGGGGGCCGGGTTATTTTGAAGGACCTTCAGCTGGAACTCTCCCGCCAAACCTCCTATGCTCTGATAGGAAAGTCCGGAGCGGGAAAGAGCACACTTCTTAAGCTGCTTGCAGGGTTCTTAAAACCGGACAACGGCCGGATAACCATAAACGGCTCTGAAGTAAAGGGTCCCGGAAGAGAAACTGCATTCCTGTTTCAGGAGCTGGGTTTATTTCCCTGGCAGACAGTGGAGGAAGCAGTTGCCATGCCGCTTAAGCTGAGAGGCAGGAAGGCAGGATGCAGGGAGGCCGTTTATGAGTTGCTGAAAGAGCTGCGTCTGGAGAATTACGGGAAGAAATATCCTCAGGAGCTGAGTGGCGGAGAACAGCAGAGAGTCGCTTTGGCAAGGACTCTAATCGGTGAGCCCGAGCTTCTCTTGATGGACGAGCCGACCTCTTCACTGGATACGATGACGAAGGAGGAGCTCCAGCAGCTGCTGCTAAAGGAGCTGAAGAAAAGAAAGACAACGCTGCTGTTTGTCACCCATGATATTGAGGAAGCCATGCTGTTAGGACAGAAGATAGTTCTGCTGAACGGGGACAAAACCCTGTCAGTCTATGATAATTCTTTTTATGCAGCACCAAATGCCAGAGAGCAGCTCGGCTTCTATGATGAATGTATTAAGATCAGAAAACTGTTAAGGCTGGAGAATTAAGACGATGAGGATTATGAAGAGATTATATCAAAGTCAATTAATTGGCTTTTTAAGCTTTCTTATACTATGGGAGCTGCTCCATCTGCTGTTAAAAACCCATACGGTTCCTTCTCCTGTTGAGACCCTTGCGTTTGCCCTGACTGTTCCGGGGCTGTTATTAAAGCATTGTGGAGCCAGTCTCCTGCGGGTGTTATCAGCTATCGGAATATCCTTAATGCTTGGAGTACCAACAGGAATTCTTCTTGGGGTGAACTTGACCTGTAAACGGTTACTTTCCCCTCTGCTTTATTTCATCTATCCCATACCGAAGGTTGCCTTCCTGCCGGTATTTATGCTTCTGTTCGGACTTGGTAATACCTCGAAGGTTATTCTGGTTATCTGGATCATTATCTTCCAGATTATATTGTCGGTCCGGGACGGGGTGGAGCAGATTAACCCGATTTATTTTAAGGTAATGGACAGCTATTGTGTATCCACAGTCCAGAGATATCGGTTTTTGATTCTACCGGCCATCCTGCCCCAGATCTTCTCCGGCTTAAGGGTTAGCATCGGGATTTCAATGGCGTCGCTGTTCTTCGCTGAGAATTATGCAACCAGATACGGAATCGGATATTATATCTTAAGTGCCTGGACGAAGATGAATTATGTTGAGATGTTCAGCGGCATCCTGGCTCTGGGCTTTTTGGGAATTATATTATTCCGGTTTATAGATTGGCTGGAAACCCTATGTACTCCCTGGATGAAGAAGAGGAAAGGAAGGCCGTAACCGGATTGTCTGCTTATGGCAGCCAGCCACTAAGAAACCCTCCTGTTATCGGAATAATCCTTTTTGGTGAACCTGTAAAGGGTATCCTAGAGGAAAAACCCTCCGGAGAACGGAGCAACTCTTCCGAATAAACCTGAAAACGGGTATCACAGAGGGAAAACCCTCCGGATAACGGAGCAACTCTTCCAAATAAACCTGAAAACGGGTATCACAGAGGAAAAACCCTCCGGATATCGGAGCAACTCTTTCAAATGAACCTGAAAACGGGTATCACAAAGGAAGGAGCTCTGATATAGGAGGGTTTTTTGTTTAATGCTGCAGGCAGCACCAGATCCTATCCACTGGTGCTAATTATTTAATATATGAGAAGTTCGTTAATTCCTCATAGGTATAAAGCTTATTAATCTGACCCTTATTCTTCGTCCAGGCAATGATGCTGTCAAACTGATCCAGTTCTATGGTTCCTGCATACTGAAATTTCTCTGTCATATTAGTCAGATAATCACTGATAGCTTCCGGAAACTGATAATCTGAAAGAATTGCGCTGTATTCTGACACATCAGCCTCGTTCATATAGTCAATTGCCTTATTATAAGCCTGATAGAAGGCCTTGATATCTCCGGGGCGGTCACTTACCATCTCATCGGTAAACAGGAGAGTTCCACCTTTGATACCGGCCTCCTTGGAGCTTCCCAGCAGATGGGCTCCCTGCTTTACCAGCATACCGGCCTGCGGTTCCGTGAATACAACACCGTCTATCTGGTTGGACATTAAAGCCTCCGCTCTTCCGGAGAAGGAGGGAATCTCGACAATCTCATAGCTGTAACCGTAATCGGCTGCAAACTGGTCCATAATGTATTCGAGAATAAAATTCGGTACAAGGGAAATCTTTTTCCCGCTTAACTCCTCCAGCTTCGTAAGGCCTGAAGCAGGAGAGGATAGAATTTTAAAATCCTCACTGATATCTGAGGTAATCTTCATGTTGATACCGTGATCCACAAAGGTCGCTCCGGTCATGACATCACCGATTGCCGCATCCAGTTCCCCTGACTGTACAGCAACATTCCGGTCATTTGGAGAGGAGAAGGTCAGAATAGACACCTGAACGCCGGCATCATCAAAGAAGCCCTTTTCCTTAGCAAGAATAATCGGTATGGCTGATTCGGCAGGTAAAATTCCGATCTTTAATTCCTCCTTAGAGGGCAGCAGTGCTTCATCGGCAATCTCTGAGGGTGCAGCGGTAGGAGCTGCTAAAGTCGGTGAGATAGTGGGTATCGTTTCGGATTGCTTAGGCTCACCGGTTTCCTTTGAACAAGCGGATAATAACAGTATGCCGGTGAATAACAGGGTTGTTGCGAATGTTTTTTTCATTTGAGTCTCCTTTTACATGTTACTGGTTTGTTTTAGCGGAACTGCTTTTCCCATAGACGGTATTTTATATCTATTGTTCAGGATATCTCCCGAACCAGCGCCTTAAAGGCTGCAGGCTCCATGAAATATGGGATGACATTCCGTTTAAGAAGAAGCGGGTCGATGGTTCTGTCGTTCCTTCCGGTATTACTGGTGAAGGCCAGTAGGAATCCCTTCTGCCGCAGCAGCTTCACATTACGGTCCTCAAACAGTCCGAAGGGATATGCGAATACATCCTTTGCTCCGAGGATAGAATGTTGGTTGCACCGGTCCAGATCCTGGGCGAATTCGGCATCCGTTGCTGTCTGCAGCCTGCCGGTTGCCTGGTTAAATCTGGTATGTAATAGGTCGGTGTGGTTGGCATATTCGAAAACATCGACCATTTCCGTTAAGTCGTGCTCCGTCAGACAAACCGAGCGCTCCGGAGCAAAGGGCGTATCGGAGACATTCAGCCAGCCGGATACAACAAAGGCAACCGCATGAAACTGATACTGCTTTAGAATTGGATAAGCATAGAGCCGGACTGACTGATAGCAGTCATCAAAGGTAATCAGCACAGAATTTGCCGGAAGCTCAGCCCCTTTGTAATAATAAGCCTTAATCTCCTCCAAGGTTAAGGTGTGATAATTATTTACAGACAGATATTCCATCTGCGAACGGAAATTCTCCAGTGTAACGAATAGAGGAGAGGGCAGTTTATCCTCATACTCCTGTTTGACAGCAATCGGAGAGGGCTGACCCGGAGAAAGCATCCGGTTCTCCCGGATTTCATGGTATAATAAGGTTGTGAACGACATGATGTAGTCTCCTGACTTAAGAGTTAACTAGATTCTATCCTAATATAACAAACCTAAGAAAAAAGTCAATCAGAATATCTTTAATGTTTGTATGGATCAGAAGATCTGTGATGCTAGTTTGAGTCACAAGATCTGTGCTGTTAGTTTGAAACCGGAGCTAACTGATGCTATCTGCGATAGTGGTAAAATCGGTGTATATGACTATATTTTAATAAACAGGGCAAGCTTAACAGGAGAAAAAGGCTGCATTGGAAGGGGTGAGTTGATCGGATGGCGATCGGCTATGCATGTGTGACAATCGGAGTTGAGGACACAGGCTTATGTAAATGTGTCCTAAGGAAGGCTGAGGAAGCTAATTTAAGCGCAGTCATCAGCTCCAATCTGAAGGCTCTGGAGAAGATGATAGATTATAATATAGCCAATGGGATTAAGCTCTTCCGGATCAGTTCGGATATCATACCCTTTGCATCCCATCCGGTTAACAAGCTTCCCTGGTGGTCGGACTATGAGGAGCAGTTTCATATACTGAAGGATAAGCTCCTTAAGTCCGGTATGAGGGTATCGATGCACCCGGGACAATATACTGTGCTGAACTCTCCGGAGAAGGATGTGGTAGAAAGAGCAGTAAGCGATCTTATTTATCATGACAGGCTTCTTACGGCGCTTGGAATGGAGAACAGTAAGCTGGTACTTCATGTTGGTGGGATTTACGGAGATAAGCGGCAGGCAGTTCAGCGCTTTCTGTATAATTACCGGAGTCTGTCCCAGGAGCTTAAGGACAGAATAATCCTCGAAAATGACGACCGAAATTATACCATACAGGATGTTCTGGAGATCTCCGGACAAACCGGCGCACCGGTGGTGTTTGATCAGCTTCACCATAGGGTGAACCCCTCGGAGTATGCTTTTCCTGATGCTTATTGGATTGAGGAAAGCGGAAGGACCTGGAGACGGCTGGACGGAAAGCAGAAGCTGCACTACTCCCAACAGAAGAAGGGGGGAAATGCCGGAGCACATTCGGATACTATCTATCTGGCTGAATTTTTGGATTACTATGACCAGCTTCCCGATCAAGAGGTCGATATCATGCTGGAGGTGAAGGATAAGAATCTGTCTGCAATAAAATGCATCAATGGTATACTTAACAGAACAGGTAAGGAGCTGGAAGCAGAATGGGCCAGGTATCAGTATTATGTACTTGGCAAATCAGAAAAGGCTTATCAGGAAATCAAAAGGCTTATGGATAATAAGGAGTTATCCGTAGTTAGAGAATTCTATGACTTAATAGAAACGGCAGCCTCGCTACCCCGGGATATCGACGCAGAGGTGAAGGCGGCTACACAGGTCTGGGAATATATGAGGAAAGACAGTACTCCGGCTGAGAGAAAACGATATGAGAAGCTTCTGGAAGCTGTTCGAAGTAAAGGAGCAGACCTTCAGCCTGTCAAAAACCATTTACTAAAATGCGCTAAGGCAAGAGGGATTCCTTACCTGCTTCAAGCCTTATATTTCTATCTGTAAATCTAAATGGAAGTCACCTTTTAAAGAGCATTAAGGTATAGCTTATCCGTTCCGATATTCCCGAGATATCGAAAAGCAACGCAAGAGAAGGGAATCCAACATAAGAAAGAGGTACCTTCGCTTCCCGGGCACCGTTTGCTGAACAGATTAGGATTATGCCCGACATAATATGGCAGGAATCAATCTGTACTGCAATCCGGAGCGGAAAGCATGGGTACCTCATGTTGGTAGATACTATCTAATTGTTATAGGGATCAATGGTCTGGATGGTTCCGTCCGCATTGTACTTCAGCTCCGTATATTTCACACAGCGCTTATGGTTTACGCCGCCTGACAGGGAGCAGTCATGGTAGAAGAGATACCATTTGTCTTTAAACTCAACGATGGAGTGATGGGTTGTCCAGCCAATTACGGGAGTTAAAATCCGGCCCTTATAGGTGAAGGGACCCTTCGGGTTATCACTTACGGCATACACGATATAATGTGTGGTGCCGGTGGAATAGGACAGATAATATAATCCATTGTATTTATGCATCCAAGGTCCTTCGAAAAATCTTCTGTCTTCATCACCTGCAAGGATGGGGCTACCATTCTCATCCAGAATAACGATCTCCTGAGGTGCTTCCTTTAAGCTTAACATATCATCATTGAATTCTGCAACCCTCGGGCCGATTGCGGGCTGATCCTCTGCAGGACCCTCTGCATCAGGGTTAAAGGAGCCGGACTGCCATTTCTCCAGCTGGCCACCCCAAAGACCGCCGAAATACATATATGCTCTGCCATCATCAACCAGCACGGCGGGATCAATGCTGAAGCTTCCCTCCAGATAGTTAGGCTGGGGCTCGAAAGGACCGGCGGGATTCTTACTGCTGGCTACTCCGATACGGAAGTTGCCGTCCTTATCCCTGGCCGGAAAGACAAGGTAATATGTATCATTCTTATATACTGCATCAGGAGCCCACATCTGCTTGCTTACCCAGGGGACATCCTTCATATGAAGAGCCTCTCCATGGTCTACGCAGGGAGAATTAAAGTCATCCAGCGATAGGATATGATAGTCTTCCATTTTATACTGATCACCGTTGTCATTGTCAGGTTCGTTATGATCAAGATCATGGGATGGATAGATATAAAGCTTTCCCTCATAAACATGTGCTGACGGATCGGCAGTAAAAATGTGAGTTACCAAAGGCTCATTGGGATTAGTGAATTTTTCCATTTGATTTCTCCTTGTAAATATAATGTAGTAAGTCTCTAATATTCATTATATCAATGTTCCGAAAACAATCAAGGAAAATAATGCAAATGGTTTAAAATAATAGTAAGAAATTTAATTTAATTCTGCAAAAATTTCCTGATTTATCCAATATCGAATCATGGACATAACAGGTGGTACCTTACTGTAGTGGTTTCTATCTGTTCCCAGGCTTGGTATAGCGGAGGCTGACGAATGAATATAGCACAAAAACCTCTCAATGCCATAGACAGTGTTAGAACGTCCATCATATTAGCATTTTATTTCATATGGATAGAATAGGATAGCCTGTTAAAGGGGAATTTAGTTGAATAAGAACATAGACGGGATGACTGTATGAAGGTAGGAGCAAAAATATCTGAATATGGGCACAAGGGTCAAAGCCTTGTCATAAATAGACTGTTATTTATGATAGAAATCCATTATTGCAGAAGAGGTTGACATATGATACTCTGGGAAAAATAGACTATATAAGTTGAAGAAGTAACTATGTTATATTATTTAATAATAGTAATCATTATTAAATTTAGAATAAACTATCCTATAGAATCATAAGATTAGATTATCGTAAGGAGGCATAAAGATGAAAGTAGTCGTAATTGGATGTACTCATGCCGGAACAGCGGCTGTAAAAAACATTTTAAAGGAGAATCCGGGAGCACAGGTTACAGTGTTCGAGAGAAATGATAACATATCCTTCTTATCCTGTGGTATAGCACTCTATGTCGGTGGAGTAGTTAAGGATGCCGCCGGACTTTTTTACTCCAATCCGGAGGAGCTTAAGAAACAGGGCGCAGAGGTTAAGATCCGCCATAATGTGAAGCATATTGATACAGAGAATAAGAGAGTGCTTGCAGAGAATCTATTAACAGGGGAAGAATTCGAGGAGGAGTATGATAAGCTGGTCATAACAACCGGATCCTGGCCCATTATACCTCCAATCCCGGGTATCGAAAGCAAGAATATCCTGCTCTGTAAGAACTATGAGCAGGCCAATGAAATTATCCGTATGGCAAAGGAAGTGAATCGGGTAGTTATCGTTGGCGGAGGTTACATCGGAATTGAGCTTGTGGAAGCCTTCAATAAATCGGGTAAGGAGGTTACTTTGATTGACGGCCTGGACCGTATCCTGAACAAATATCTGGATAAAGAATTTACCGATATATTGGAGCAGGACTTAAAGGACCGCGGTGTCCGACTGGCTTTAAATCAAGCAGTAAAAAGCTTTGTGGCAGATTCGAACGGTAAGATAACAAAGGTAGTAACTGCAAAGGAGGAATTTGATGCGGATATGGTTATCCTCTGTGTCGGCTTCCGCCCCAACAATGACCTGTTAAAAGGTAAGGTGGATATGCTTCCGAATGGGGCAATCCTTGTAGACGATTATATGAGAACCAGTAACCCGGATATCTTTGCTGCCGGAGACAGCTGTGCGGTGCATTATAATCCGAACGGTGGGCAGGCCTATATTCCTCTGGCTACGAATGCTGTCAGAATGGGGTCGCTGATAGGAATGAATATTGCTGAGCCCAGGGTGAAATACCGTGGAACCCAGTCAACCTCGGGTCTTCACCTGTTTGGCTATAATATCGGTTCCACCGGTGTTACGGTTGGCAGCGCAGAATCGATGGGGCTTACCGTCCGCTCGGTTCTGGTTAAGGATAATTACAGACCGGAGTTCATGCCTACGACGGAGGAAGTACTGATGCAGCTGGTATATGAGGTAGGAACCAATCGTATTGTAGGCGGACAGGTAATGTCCAGATATGATATCACTCAATCAGCCAATACCCTGTCCCTGGCAATTCAGAATAAGATGACGATTGAGGATCTGGCTTATGTGGATTTCTTCTTCCAGCCTCATTTCGACCGCCCCTGGAATTATCTCAATATTCTTGCTCTAGCGGCACTGGAGCAGGAGAGAAACCTTTCCAAATAGTCGATAGCTATCGTCAGGCATTACAAGCAGATATGCTCTGATTTATGCTTCGCCAAGATACAGGAGTTCGGATTCTGGAACCCGGAAAGCAGGTACGCTTAATGAATTGCAGAA
The DNA here is from genome assembly GCA_023409835.1 of Bacillota bacterium. Classification (GTDB taxonomy): domain Bacteria; phylum Bacillota; class Clostridia; order Lachnospirales; family Lachnospiraceae; genus Mobilitalea. Next base: position 14,056 of record JAEYQV010000020.1, on the reverse strand, counting down.
TTGGATGTGCAGCCTGCTGTATTGCCCCCTCGATATCCTCCCCGATACCGGGGATGCCGGAGGGAAAGCCAGCAGGTATTCGATGTATACAGTTGACGGAGGATAATAAATGTAAATTGTTTGGACATAAGGAACGACCTGTGGTCTGCGGCAGTCTCAGACCCTCCGAGGAGATGTGCGGAAGTACTTCGGAAGAGGCCCTGCACTATCTGAAGAAGCTGGAGCAGGCAACCTCAAGTATTGGTAATTAAACGGCAGCAGGTTCTTACAAGAAGGATGATATGAGCATAACCGGATTGTCTGCCTGTGGCAGCTAACCGCTAATAAAACGGCATTCCAGCCCTTGGAATGCCGTTTTTGTGATTCTTAATGCCGTTAACGATGAATCGCCGATCATAGAATTAGTTAGTAAAAATAATTGACATATATATCACTATATCGTAATATATGAATATAGTAATATTAAATGAATCATAGAGCTATAATAGCAGATATGAATTAACTACATCAGAAAGCGGGTTTATATATGGAGAAAGCGCATAAGAAATATACGGAAAACGCAGAGCTTTTAAAGGTTCTGGCTCATCCGGTGAGACTCTGTATTGTTAGGGGCCTATTGGAGAAGGGGGAATGTAATGTTACCTATATGCAGAGTTGTCTGAATACACCCCAGTCTACGGTATCCCAACACATTCAAAAGCTGAAGGCTGCAGGAGTCATCGAAGGCAGAAGAGAAGGCCTGGAAATCCATTATAAAGTATGTAATGACAAAGTAGCCAGAGTTATTCAGGCATTATTTCAAGATTAATCTGTAGCTGTTCAATACAGCAGGGCAGGTTATCCTTAAGCAGGGGGTTATTGAGCCTTAAGGGTAGCAGGAGATAGTTATAAACGATGAAATGGAGGATTGTTATGAGTAAGAAAGTGATCATTGTTGGTGGTGTGGCCGGAGGAGCATCGGCGGCTGCCAGATTAAGAAGATTGGATGAGAACGCAGAAATCATTATGTTCGAGAGGGATGAATATATCTCCTTTGCTAACTGCGGACTTCCCTATTATATCGGAGAAGCCATTAAGGACAGAAGTAAGCTGTTGGTTCAGACTCCGGAGGCAATGAAAGCAAGATTCAACATCGATGTAAGAAACAACAGTGAGGTTATTAAGGTTGATACGGTGAATAAGAAGGTTACAGTGAACAGTAAGACCAGGGGAAGCTACGAGGAAAGCTATGATAATCTGATCCTGTCCCCCGGAGCAAAAGCCCTAAGACCTGGTATTCCGGGAATTGCCAGTGACAGAATCTTCACCTTACGAAATATTCCGGATACGGATAGTATCAAGTCCTATGTGGATAAGAAGGGGGTAGACAGTGCGGTTGTCATCGGCGGAGGCTTCGTCGGTGTGGAGATGGCGGAAAATCTGAAGGAAAGAGGTCTTCAGGTAGCACTGGTGGAAGCAGCACCTCATATTCTGGCACCCTTTGACTCCGATATGGTAGTTATTGCAGAAAAGGAGCTGATTCAGAGTGGTTTGAAGCTTTACTTAAATGATGGAGTTAAGGAGTTCCGAGAAATCGGCAGCCAGGTAGAGGTTACCCTTAACAGCAATACGAAGCTCACAGCAGATCTTGTTATTCTTGCGATCGGTGTTGCTCCGGATACGGCTTTTCTTAAGGACAGCGGTATCGAATTTGGCACGAGGGGACACATTCTGGTTAATGAGAGAATGGAAACGAGTGCCTCCGGAGTATATGCGGTAGGAGATGCCATAGAGGTGATTGACTATATCACCAAGTCAAAGACAGCGATCCCTCTTGCCGGCCCGGCCAATAAGCAGGGAAGAATCGCTGCAGATAATGTGGCAGGACTGAATTCCTCCTTCAAGGGCTCTCAGGGAACCTCGATCATAAAGGTATTCGGTCTGACGGCAGCCAGCACCGGAGTCAATGAAAGAACTCTTAACCGCCTAGATATTCCTCATAAAGCAATCTTTGTTCATCCGGTATCCCATGCCTCCTATTATCCAGGAGCGGTTCCGATGACTCTGAAGCTGATCTTTAATGAGGAGGGTAAGGTTCTCGGAGCACAGGGAATCGGCTATGATGGAGTGGATAAGAGAATTGATGTAATTGCAACCGTAATTCGTCTGAACGGAACCATCGAGGATTTAACAGAGCTGGAGCTGTCCTATGCTCCGCCGTTCTCTTCTGCGAAGGATCCGGTGAATATGGCGGGGTTCGTTGCTCAGAACTACCTTTCCGGCAGATCACAGATTGCCACCTGGGAGGAGGTCGGCAGAATGAATACAGAGGATTATCTTCTGCTGGACGTCCGCACGGAGGAAGAATTCCTGAACGGTCATGTGGAAGGGGCGATTAATATTCCGGTCGACAGCTTAAGAGAGAGACTTTCTGAGCTGGATCCGAAGATACAGATCGTGGAGTATTGCCAGGTAGGATTAAGGGGCCATGTGGCAGAAAGCATCTTAAGCCAACACGGATATCAGGTGATCAATGTAACCGGTGGTTATAAATCCTATACAGCACTACAATTCGATCCGACCAGACCAAATATGGGAAGTCCGTCAGGCAGCCAGGGTGGAGCAGCCGGTCAGGGAGGCAAGCATATGGTTGTTGATGCGGATACCCAGGCAGTGAAGGAAGAAAGCAATAAATACGGTAAATATGACAAGACTCTGGATGCCTGTGGGCTCTGCTGCCCGGGACCTCTGATGCAGGTAAAGGCCTCTATGAATGAACTGGAAGAGGGACAGATTCTTAAGGTAACTGCCTCTGATCCAGGTTTTTACGAGGATATCAAAGCCTGGTGCAAGAGGACGAACAACGAGCTGGTGGAGCTTCAGAAAACCGGCGGGAATATCATCGCATTGATCAGGAAAAATCTGAATTCGGCCCCGGTAAGCAGCTTACAATTGTCACCGGAGACCAAGGATAATAAGACACTGGTCGTTTTCAGCGGAGATCTGGACCGTGCGATTGCCTCCTTCATTATCGCGAACGGAGCTGCTTCCATGGGCAAGAAGGTAACGATGTTTTTCACCTTCTGGGGACTTAATATCCTTAGAAAACCTGAAAAGGTTAAGGTTCAGAAGGACTTTATGGGACGGATGTTCGGTATGATGATGCCAAGAGGCAGTAAGAAGCTGAAGCTCTCCAAGCTAAACATGCTCGGAATGGGTGGTAAAATGATCCGGAAGGTCATGAAGGATAAGAATGTATCTTCCCTGGAGGAGCTGATTAGTTCAGCGATAGATTGCGGGATTGAGATTGTTGCCTGCCAGATGTCCATGGATGTCATGGGGATTAAGAAGGAAGAGCTGATTGACGGAGTTAAGATCGGCGGAGTCGGTTATTACCTCGGAGAAGCTGAGGACTCGAATGTCAATCTGTTCGTATAGCTTCCACTATACTGAGCAAGGATAACTTCGCTCCGTTTAAGGGAATATAAAGAGCTGCTTAAAGATTACAGCATAAGGATCACTAATATAGAATGAAATGGAACACCGGATGGATAAAATACCGATGCCTGGCATAGTATTTTACCGTTACGGTGTTCTTTATTCATATCAAGTGATACGACTTATCGTTTCATCTTATTCATGTCAAGTGATACGACTCCTATAAAATAAAGCTCTCCTTAGAAATGAATAGATCAGAGCTTAAATCGCTTGTGGTCGGACAGGTTATGGATTATACTATTAATTAGTAAGTTTGGAGTATTTTGTAACATTAATCTGGAGGATAACCGATGGAGATCCGTAAAAAATTAAAAATATTTTATCTATGGACTGCTCTGCTGCTTTCTCTGGTACTGGCTGCACCGGGGCATGTTACCGGAGAGGTAAAGCCAATCACGGAGGCAGAAGAGAAGCTTGAGGGAATCACGGAGGAGGAGCAGAAGACGCTGGAGAAGCTGTTTACCCTCTCCCAGGACCTGGAAGAGCTTGAGAGGGAGGAAGCAAGGCTCACAGCAGAGATTGATGAGTTAAGAGCCCGAATTGCTTCGATGGATCAATCCATTGAGAAAGAACAGAAGGCTTATGAGAATAATTTGTACATAATGGAGCAGGTCCTATTAAGCTACCAGAGAGGCGGACCGGCTTCCTATCTGGAGATACTGCTTCAGTCGGAGAGCTTAACCGCTTTTCTTAAGAATATGAACCTGATTAAGGATATCTCCCGGAATACGACGGAGCTTCTGGACACGATTGAGGCCGGTAAGGAGAAGCTTAAGGAGGAGAGGGAGAGACTGGCGGCAGACAAGGAGCTTCTGCAAAAGAAGCAGGAGGAATTAGAGCTTCAGCTGGAGGAGAAACGAAGGCTTAAAAAGGAACAGGAGGTTTATCTGGCAGAGCTAAAGGATGAGAAGGAACAATATGAAGAGCAGTTAAATAACCTTAGAATTATGTGGGAGGATTTGAAGGGAATCTTCTCCTCCATCGTCGGTGAATTCTCACGGATCATCGGAGAGGGCTATATTACCATGGAGGACTTGAATTTAAGCTTTAACCTTTTCGCCGTTAAGGGCTCCGTCAGTGAAGATATCTTTAATTCGATTCTAAAAGAATATTCAACGCTTCCGGGGATCGTTTTCCATTTTAATGAGGATAACATCGTAATTGAGGTGCCGGATAAGAAGCTTGTCCTGAAGGGTAGATTTACAATTTCGGGAAACAGCGCAATCCTGTTTGTACCGGAGAGCGGAACCTTTTATGGAATGCCACTGGAGATGGCTTCAATTGACGAGCTGTTTAAGGAAGGACCTCTGCTGATTGATTTTGAAGCAGTAGCAGGAAATCTGGTTTCGATTGATATTAATCTGAATAGTGTATCAGCAAAGGGCGGATACCTGATATTTACGATTAAGACCGGGCTGTCTTTTTAAAGGATTGGAGGAGGATCAATGATTGAAGCAAATAATGTAACACTGAGATATCAGGATAAGACCTTGGCATTATCAGAGGTGAACTTAAGCATAAAACAAGGGGAGCTGGTCTATATTACCGGACCGAGCGGATCGGGGAAAACCAGCCTGCTAAAGCTTTTGATGGGAATGGAATATCCTACCTCCGGTGAATTAAGCGTCCTGGGACAGAGGATACAGAGGGGACAAGCGGGGAAGATCCGGAGGCTGCGAAGACAGATTGGGCCTGTATTCCAGGAATTTAAGCTGATAAAGGGAAGGACTGCTCTGGAGAATGTTATGATCGGTATGAGATTACAGGGAATACCTCCAAGAAGGATGAGGGAGGAGGCTTATGCCGCCCTGAACCGTGTAGGCTTAGGACATAAGAAGGATTCTCCGGTAGAGAAGCTCTCCTGGGGTGAGGCACAGAGAGTTGCCATAGCGAGAGCTGTAGCCAGAAAGCCCGTGCTCATCCTTGCGGATGAACCCACCGGTAATCTGGATCATGACAATGCATTAAATATTTTGGAGCTGTTACGTTCCTTTAAGGACATTGATACGACGGTAATTATCACCACCCATGCAACTCATCTGATTGAAGAGGAACGGGAGGCAACCTTCGTTCATGTGAATGGTGGGAAGATCATGGTAGAACGGAGGGACTGAGGGTATGAAAAGCTTACTATATAATCTTGGTTATTTTTTTAAGGAAGCAGGAAGAGTAATCCGTCTGAACCTTCTGTCCAATCTGTTTTCCCTGCTCGGAACGGGACTGATCCTGTTCCTTCTGGGAATGGTCTTGACCGGAGGCACCATCGGGAACCGGCTGGTTACGATGCTGTCGGAGGAGGCCGAGCTTAACGCGTATTTTACTCCGGGGATTACTGAGGAGAAGGCAGAGTCCATCGTTAAGCAGCTCAGTAAGGTGGAGGGAGTTGTCGAGGCCCGTTATGTAACTGCGACCGAAGCGGAGCAGGATATGAGGAAGGTGTTGGGGGAGGAAGCGAAGATTCTGGAGCTATTTGAGGAGAATCCCTTTGAAGCCTTTGCAGAGGTCAGAATACAGCTGGATACCATGGATACCGTATCGGAACAGATCAGAGGTCTGGATGGAATTGATTATATCAGGAACAACCGGGAGGTACTGGAGCAGATTAAGGGGATCTCAAAGACAGTGTCCCTACTCGGACTGCTGGTTATGCTTGCAGTTGGTATCACAACGGTAATCATTCTATCCCATATGATACGGCAGGGGATTTATAATAACAAGGAACAGATCAATACCCTGCACCTGCTGGGTGCTCCGAAGGCCTTCATCGGCTTCCCCTATGTCCTGGTGGGAATCCTGCTCACCTTAAGCGGAGGAATTCTTGCAGCAGCTCTGCTGGCAGTCCTGATTCAGGGTGCATATGGACAGTTAAGCGGTACGATTCCCTTCCTTCCTTTACCGCCGAAGCAGGAGCTGGTTACCCGAATGGCAGTTTTAATTCCTGCCATCAGCCTGGGCTTGGGCTTCCTCGGCAGTTTGTTTGGTCTGTCATCAGTAAGGGACAGTGACAGTAGGTAAAAATATAGATATTTTTCTGTTTTCCAATGATATTATGTGATATACTTCAGGAAGGAATAATGAGCAAACCGGTTAAAGGATATCATATGATATTAGGAAGACTGAAATAACGGAGGCAGATAAATGTACAGCTTTGTGAATGATTACAGTGAGGGAGCACACCCAAGGATTTTAGAGGCACTGAGTAGGGCGAATCTGGAGCAGAACATCGGCTATGGAGAGGATGTTCATAGCGATATGGCAAAGGAATATATTAAGCAGCTGATTGATCAGAAAGATGTGGATATTCATTTCATCCCGGGAGGGACGCAGACGAATCTGCTGGTGATATCCTCCTTCTTACGGCCCCATGAATGTGTTATTGCTGCAGATACCGGGCACATTAATGTCCATGAGACCGGGGCAATCGAAGCGACCGGACACAAGGTGGTAGCCATGCCGGTGGCGGAGGGCAAGCTTACTCCGGAGGCAATCACGAAAGCACTGGAGCAGCATTCCGGAGAGCATATGGTGAAGCCGAAGATGGTCTATCTGTCCGATACGACGGAGCTGGGTACCATCTATACGAAGGAAGAGCTGACAGCCATCCATAGACTGTGCAGGGAGAAGAAGCTTACTCTGTTCCTGGACGGAGCCAGATTAGCTTCTGCCATGACCTGCAGGAATAATGATCTCACCCTTAAGGAGATTGCCGGGCTGGTGGATGTCTTCTATATCGGAGGAACGAAGAACGGGGCACTCCTGGGAGAGGCTCTGGTGATCTGCAGGGAGGAGCTTAAGAGTGAATTCCGATACCTGATTAAGCAGAGAGGAGCCATGATGGCGAAGGGCTTCGTCATCGGTATTCAGTTCGAAGAATTATTTCGGGATAAGCTGTATTTTGAGCTGGCGGTGCATGCGAACAGGATGGCGGAGCGAATTGAGACTGCCTTAAGGGAAAGCGGATATCCCTTCTATGCGACACCCGGTACGAACCAGCTGTTTCCGGTTATTCCGAATTCAATTCTGGAAAAGCTATCGGAGAATTTTAGATTTTCCATCAATGAAAAATATGACGAACAGCATAGTGTAATCCGCTTTGTTACCTCCTGGGCTACGAAGGAGGAGAGTGTGGAGAGCCTATGTGAGTTCTTCCAAAATAATTCACTATTATAACAATCGAGGTAGCGTAATGTTATTAAGGGAAAATGTAAAAAATAATGATCAATTATCCATCCTGGGCTTCGGCTGTATGCGATTTCCGATGAAGGGCAGCAGTATTGATGAGCCAAGATCGATTGAGCTTATCCGCGCATCCATCGAAAAGGGAGTCAACTACTTTGATACCGCTTATTTTTATAACGGAGGAAAAAGTGAGACACTGCTCGGAAAAGCGCTGTCGGGCGGCTACCGGGAGAGGGTATATATAGCCACCAAGCTTCCGCCCTTTATGGTCAGTAAGCTGGAGGGTGCGAAGAAGATCTTAGCCACACAGCTGTCTAAGCTCGAGACGGATTATATTGATTATTACCTGCTTCATATGCTGTCGGATAAGGCTACCTTTGATCGTATGGTATCCATCGGAGTGATAGAATGGCTGGAGCAGCTGAAAGCGGAGGGAACGATTCGAAACCTCGGTTTCTCCTTTCATGGCTCGAAAGCGGACTTTGAACAGATTGTCACGGCTTATCCCTGGGATTTCTGTCAGATTCAATACAACTATATGGATGAGAATAACCAGGCAACCAAGTCCGGACTGCAGTTAGCCTATTCCTTAGGGATACCGGTCATTGTCATGGAGCCCTTACGAGGAGGTAAGCTGGTGAACAACCTGCCGAAGGAGGTAACGAAGGCATTCCAAAGCTATGACCCGGAGCGATCACCGGCGGAATGGGCGCTGCGCTGGATCTGGAACCATCCTGAGGTAACTGTGGTTCTGTCCGGTATGAGTGATGAGGCTCAGCTGGCTGAGAATGTTAGGATTGCCGGTGAGGCGAAGGCAGATTCCCTGTCAGCAAAGGAGCTTGCCGTGTTCGACCGGGTGAAGGCTGTCCTGCACGAGAAGACGAAGATTCCCTGCACAGCCTGCGGCTATTGCATGCCCTGTCCATCCGGTGTGAATATACCGGGTTGCTTTGCGGTCTATAATGATAAATATCTTCTGGAGGGAAAGCGTGACCGTTTCAAATATATGCAGACCCTGGGATTTTTGTCAAAGCAACCGGCTTATGCTTCCAGGTGCACGGAATGCGGTAAGTGTGAGCACCATTGCCCGCAGCATATCGAGATTAGAAAACAGCTTAAAATAGTCAGGAAAGAGCTGGAGGGTATTTTCTTTAAACCGGTCGTAACGATTGCGAGAAAATATGCCAGGGTAAAATAATAAAGGAATAAAATAAGAGATCCTCCAAAGTCCTGAACAGAATCTGTGGAGCTATCACAGGTCACTTGCCGGGTTGAGGATCTCTTTCTGTTATTTATAGTAAGGCTTATACTACGATTATAGGAGGCTTTTTGCTTTTAACCAGTCCTTTTCTTCCTTATCAGGTATTCTCTTTTATTTTAACTGTTCCGATTGTATTTTAATTGTAAATATCGTAATATTAGTAAGGAATTGAACACGGAAGGATAATTCAAATGAATCGTGAATTAATGAAGGACTGCACCCTGTGCCCGAGACAATGTCATGTGGATCGGACAGCAGGACAGCAGGGTTATTGTAAAATGACGGAGGAGCTTGTGGTGGCCAGAGCCGCCCTCCATTATTGGGAGGAGCCCTGTATCTCCGGTGAAAAGGGTTCTGGAACGGTATTTTTCTCCGGCTGCAGCCTGGGCTGCATATACTGCCAGAACCGTAATATTGCCCAGGGGCTGGCGGGAAAGAGAATTACAGTGAGCCGTCTGGCAGAAATCTTTCTGGAGCTGCAGGCTAAGGGAGCCGAGAACATCAACCTGGTTACCCCCAGTCATTATGTTCCTCAGATATTGGATGCCCTCTGTATGGCGAAGGAGAAGGGGCTTAGGCTGCCCATCGTATATAACTGCAGCGGCTATGAACAGTTGTCCACCCTGAGGCTTCTGAACGGATGCGTCGATATCTACCTTCCGGACTTAAAATATATGGACAAGGAGGCAGCCAGACATTATTCCGGCTGCGGAGATTATTTTGAATATGCCTCGGAAGCGATCCGGGAAATGGTCCGACAGACCGGTACACCGGTTTTTGATGATAACGGGAGGATGATGAAGGGTGTCATCGTACGGCATCTGACTCTGCCCGGTTATCTTGAGGATTCGAAGAACATCATAAAGTATCTATATGAGACCTTTGCAGACCTTATCTATATCAGTATTATGAACCAGTATACCCCGATGGAGGTGGTAACCGGATACCCGGAGCTGAACAGAAGGATTACGGAAGAGGAATATGAGGAATTAGTTGATTATGCAATCGAGCTGGGTGTGGAGAACGGCTTTATCCAGGAGGGGGAGACCGCCTCGGAAAGCTTCATACCGGAATTTAACAATGAAGGAGTTTAACCCTATGAACGATAATAATAATACGAAGAAGAAGCATCGGAAGGGAAGCTATGAGGAGCTGCCGGATTATCAGTCCGCAGAATCCGAATGGAAGAAGATAAGGGGTTCTTTACTTGCCGGTCAGGGCAAGCATACCAAGGGAAGCCCTGCAGGCGGCGGTGCCGTGAAAGGAACCGGTAAGAAGATAAATAATACGAACAGAAGCGATTCTAAGAGAAGTAAGATGAGAAGCTCTGAGAAGGTAGCTTCTGAGAAGCGGAATACTGAGAATGAGAGGGAAAGCTTCAGGAATGGAAGGACGCAGACAAATAAGGAAATAAGAGGTGGATATAAGAGTACAGCTACTGTAATAGGAAAAGCCTCGAAGAGTAAATCAGGCTGTCCACATACCAGAGACTGCGGAGGCTGTCAGGTGAAGCAGCAGGAGTATTCAGAGCATCTGAAGCAGAAGCAGAAGCAGGTTGAAGGCCTTCTCAGTAAGTACTGCAAGGTGGAAAATATCATAGGAATGGATCAGCCCTATCATTACCGGAATAAGGTCCATGCCGTATTTGATCATGACAGGAAGGGAAATCCGATCTCGGGAGTATATGAGGAAGGCACCCACAGGGTTATTCCGATCGACAGTTGTAGAATTCATAACAGGAAGGCAGATGAGATCATTGTTTCCATCCGGAACATGCTAAAATCCTTCAAAATCAAGACCTATGACGAGGACAGCGGCTACGGACTGCTCCGCCATGTTCTGATACGATCCGGTCATACCAGCGGTGAGATAATGGTGGTATTAGTAATAGCTTCCCCGATCTTCCCGTCAAAGAATAATTTTGTGAAGGCATTACGGCAGCTTCATCCGGAGATTACAACCATCATACTAAATGTCAACGACAAGGATACCAGTATGATTCTGGGAGAAAAGGAGCAGGTAATCTACGGCAAGGGGTTTATTGAGGATACCCTCTGCGGTAAGGTGTTCCGTATCTCACCAAAATCCTTCTATCAGATCAATACGGTTCAGACGGAAGTGCTCTATGGGAAAGCCATCGAACTGGCAGGATTGACCGGCACGGAAACCATCATAGATGCCTACTGCGGTATCGGAACCATCAGCCTGATTGCCTCCGATCACGCTAAGAAGGTAATCGGCGTGGAGCTTAATAAGGATGCTGTCAAGGATGCCATAACCAATGCTAAGAGGAATCAGATCACAAATACGGAATTCTATCACCAGGATGCCGGGGAATTCATGACACAGCGTGCGGCGATGAAAGAGAGCGCAGAAGTGGTATTTATGGACCCTCCGAGATCCGGAAGTGATGAGAAGTTCTTAAGTTCCCTCTGTACACTTAAGCCGGACCGTGTGGTTTATATCTCCTGCAATCCGGTTACCCTGGAGCGGGATCTGAATTACCTTACCAAGAAGGGCTATCAGACGGTACGGGCAATACCTGTGGACATGTTTCCTTGGACGGAGCATGTGGAGACGGTCTCGCTGTTAGTAAAAATTGTATAGTTAATTGCACATGTTTAGGAAAAGTAAGTCATTAAGACTATCTGATTTATCTGAACTTAAGCGCAGTCATAGTCTCAAAAACAAGTAATATGTAATCTGTCACTATTTATATGTTAATAGTGACTTTTTTTATATAGATTTCAAATTAAATAATTACTATGAATTATAGGATCCTCTAGATATAACTTAAGGAGGTTGCTATGAATTTTAAATAGTAGAGCAGATAGTTGATTTTAAAGATAATCATAATACCATTGTAGACGATGAATTTTATGTACTAAATCAGCCCGTTACGATTTGAAAAAGCATTGTAATAAAGTGGGGTATATGTTAAAATATTACGCGTACAAAGTTTTACAGGCATCGAGAAGAGTCACAGATAATTACAAATGAGGAGACTGAAGGATGAAAAAATTTATTTCTGTATTTGTACTAATAATTATGTTGTTGTATTTATCAGCATGTTCAAGTACCAATAATAGTAATGAAACTGTAAGTAATGAAACTGCAAGTAATGAAGGCAATGATTATGAAGTAACTGCAGCAGGAGCAGATTCCATAATTGTATTTGAGGACCCGCTCGTTGAACAAAGCGTTAGGAATACATTAAATAAGAAAGACGGAGAAATTACTGCTGCAGATATGCAAAGCATTACCAAATTAGAAATTGAGGGAAATAAAGTTAAAACAGGTGATTTTCAATATTTAACAAATTTAACTTATTTAGATTTATCTAGCTGCTTTTTATTTTCATATAATAATATTCTTGCTTTGAAGAATTTGGAATATCTCGATTTAAGCCATTCGGATATGGTCGATACTGACTTCGTAAATTGTGGTGAATTGCCAAGGTTAACAACCCTAAAGCTGGGAGATAATTATACTATTAATGATTTTAGCTTTATATCAAAGTATAATAATCTAACAGAATTAGATGTTTCAAATAATGATATTTCTGACATTTCATTTATTAAGGATTTAAGTAAAATAACAGCATTGAATTTGTCCGGATTAACAATATCTGATTTTGGATTTTTGAAGGATCTTCCTAATTTGGTTTCTCTTGATGTATCTAATATCGAAATAAATGATTTTAGCTTCTTAGAAGGTTTACCAAACTTATCAACCTTGAATTTATCGAATACAAGAATAACAGATACAGATTGTAAAGTGATAGAAAGCTTATCGAAATTAAATAAATTAAATCTTTCCGATAATAATAATATTACTAATATTTATTTTGTCAGAAATTTAAAAGATCTACAAATATTGAATTTGAAAAATAATAATATTAATGATATTAGCTCATTAAAAAATTTAACTAATTTAGAAACACTAAATATAGCCTGCAATCAAATATCTGATCTTTCCAGTATAGCAAGCTTATATAATTTATGTGAACTGGATTTCTCCTTTAATAATGTATCCAATATTGATCAACTTGAAAAATTAACAACATTAAAAAGCTTGAGTTTTGATATGAATAATCAGATCACTGATATCTCTGTTTTGGAAGATATCAATCAAATTGAAGTTATCAATTTGTCTGTTAATTATATAGATGATTATTCACCGATTGCTAAATTATCAAATTTAAAAAAGCTTACAGCGTTTGGATTAAACGATTTGAGCCTTTTGAGTGATCTTAATAACCTCACAGAATTGCACCTCTCAAACTGTAGTATTTCTGATTTAAATCAGATTAAAGGTTTGAAGAATTTAACAGTATTAGATTTGCAAAGCAATTCCATCTCAGATATAAGTCCATTATCAGAATTAATAAATTTATCAGACTTAAATTTAGAGGATAATAATATTTCTGATATTAGCGCCTTAAAAAATTTAGTCAATTTAACGTTACTGTCATTAGAAAATAATAATATTTCTGAAGTAACAGGCCTTCTAAATTTAATAAATCTTGATGAGTTGCAATTAGGTGGAAATAAAATAACAGATGTTACTCCATTGGTGAAACTGCAGAATACATTTATTGATTTGTATGAAAATCCTGTTGTTGACTGGTCACCCTTAGATGGTATGAATTTTTATGGAAAGCCTGATTAAGGTTTTCTGGAATTAGTATAGTCTGATGTACCTAATGAGGAAAATTTTGTTGACGGAGTTTTCCTGAAACGTTGTTGGGGCGGTGAGTTTGAAAACGTCTCTATCCTTATAGCTATCGGTGTCAATGAGTATGGATACCGTGAAATCATTGGTGCAGCTGAAGGTATAAAAGAAGATAAGGAAAGCGTTTGAACCATGAGATAAAGCGGCGTACTAAAGTGGTTGGTACATTTCCTGATCGGCAATCAGCTCTTATGCTGGTATGTGCCCGGCTTCGTCATGTAGTAGTGATATTAACATGCTTAAGGAGGGCGACTATAATTTAACCCTCCATAAAAAATTGGAGGATATTAAATGTTTATAAGAAATAATAATTTAACTATTAGGAACGCAACTTCAAATGATGCTTCTATTTTATGTAAATGGTGGAATGATGGAAAAGTTATGGCTCATGCAGGGTTCCCTAAT
>JAEYQV010000060.1 GCA_023409835.1 Bacillota bacterium | reverse complement strand
ATAAGGAAGCCTATGGCTTCTCAAGCATATTATTTAACAAAAGGAGTGTTGGATATGAAGCATTATAACAAGCAGGATATTATCCGCATGGTAGAAGAAGATGATGTGGAGTTCATTCGTCTGCAATTTACGGATATGTTCGGAAATCTAAAAAATGTTGCTATTACAACGAGCCAGCTGGAAAAAGCCTTAAATAATGAGTGTATGTTTGACGGCTCCTCCATCGAAGGGTTTGCAAGAATTGAAGAATCAGACATGTTCCTTCACCCCGATCCTAATACTTACGTGACGTTTCCCTGGAGACCTCAACAGGGCAAGGTAGCAAGACTGATTTGCGATGTCTATGATGTGGAAGGGAAACCCTTCCACGGAGATCCCAGATACATATTAAAGAAGGTGATTCAGGACGCTGCGGAAATGGGATATACCTTCGATGTAGGCCCCGAGCTGGAATTCTTTCTGTTCCTGATGGAGGAAAATGGTCAGCCGACTACACTATCCCATGAGAGAGCCGGTTATTTTGATTTGGGACCGCTGGATCTGGGCGAGAATGCCAGACGAGATATGGTACTTACCATGGAGGATATGGGAGTAGGCGTAGAAGCTTCTCATCATGAGGTGGCACCTGCGCAGCATGAGATTGATATAAAATACGATGATGCGCTTACCACAGCGGATAATATCATGACCTTTAAGCTGGTAGCACGTACGATTGCGAAACGCCACGGATTGCATTGTACCTTTATGCCGAAGCCGAAATTCGGAGTGGATGGTTCCGGGATGCATGTAAATATGTCACTGAAAAAGGATGGTAAGAATATCTTTGTTGATCCGAGCGATAAGCTGGGTTTAAGCATGGAAGCATATCATTTCATTGCCGGTATCATGAAGCACATGAAGAGTATGGCAGCGATTACCAATCCTCTGGTAAATTCCTATAAGAGACTGGTTCCTAATTATGAGGCTCCGGCTTATATTGCCTGGTCAGCTTCAAACCGCTGCCCGTTAATACGCATTCCGGCAGGAAGAGGAGATTCCACCAGACTGGAGTTAAGATGTCCGGATCCTGCAGCGAACCCATATCTTACTCTCGCAGTCTGTCTGGCTGCCGGCCTCGATGGTATCAGAAACAAGCTGATGCCTCCGGAAAGTGTGGATAAAAACATCTTCAACCTGTCGAAGGAGGAGAGGGCCACTTTGGGAGTAGAGAGCCTTCCTGAGAATTTAATTGAAGCTATTAACTTCCTGGATCAGAGTGCCTTTGTGAAGCAGGTACTGGGAGAGCATATCAGCAAAAAATACATAGCTGCTAAGAAGGCGGAATGGAACGAATACCGGACCCAGGTAACCCAGTGGGAGATTGACCAATACTTATATCGTATTTAAGCTGTTTATCTCAGATATCATTATTTTAATAAGATCGGAGGTGGACAGAGATGTTTCACATAATTGTGGGATTCCCAAAGCTTGAGGACGCATCCAGTATGAAGAACGTTATATCCCGAAACGGATATAATGTAACTGAGCCCTGCACGCTGGGCGCGCAGATTATCAGCATGGCAAATAACCTGGATGAAGGAATTGTGGTTTGCGGTTACCGGTTTTCTGATATGCATTACAGTGAACTGAATAACTATTTACCGAAGGGGTTTGAGATGCTTTTAATAGCTTCTCCGGAGAAGCTGGAATATTGTCAGGATAATAACATTGTCTGTTTGCCAATGCCGATAAAGACCCATGACTTGATTAATACGTTACAGATGATGTCTTATCAATACCAGCGTCGTAAGAAGAAGGATAAGGATAAACCGAAGGCAAGGTCGGAGGAAGAAAAGGCAGTTATCATGAAGGCAAAGCACATTCTGATGGATCGTAATAATATGACAGAAGAAGACGCACATCGCTATCTCCAGAAAAACAGTATGGACAGCGGGACGAATCTGGTAGATATGGCAGAAATGGTCCTTAAGATGTTTTATACGTAAAAGAAGTCTTTACCTGCGAAATAGGATTTGATATAATTGCAATCATTGATAACAGACGGTATTGACAGGAAGGGCTGGTTTATATGAAATTTACAAAGATGCAGGGATGCGGAAATGATTATGTATATGTTGACTGTACCAGGAATTTGATCGATCATATTCCTGAGACAGCGGTGAAGGTAAGTGACAGACATTTCGGAATCGGTTCGGATGGTCTGATTCTGATCCGTTCCTCAGAAAAAGCAGACTTTTTCATGGATATGTATAATAACGATGGTTCGAGAGCCCAGATGTGTGGTAACGGCATCCGGTGCGTAGCAAAGTTCGTCTATGACAAAGGACTGACCGATAAGAAGCAGCTTATGATTGAGACCTTAGGAGGCGTGAAGCAGCTGGAGCTGACGGTAGAGAACGGTGAAGTAACCTTTGTGACTGTCAATATGGGAAACCCGGTGTTAAAGCCATCTCTGATACCGGTTGTTTCCGAGAAAGAGATGGTAATTAACGAACCGATTATGGTGAACGGTAAGGAGTATGGAATAACCTGCGTCTCCATGGGTAATCCCCATGCCGTAGTATTCGTTGAGGATACTAAGACCATCCCGATGAATGAGATTGGACCTCTTTTCGAACATCATGAGCTATTCCCGGAACGGGTCAATACGGAATTTGTTCATGTTGTGGATCGCAGCAGGATTGAAATGAGGGTATGGGAACGGGGTTCCGGAGAGACCTTAGCCTGTGGTACGGGAGCCTGTGCCAGCGTTATAGCCTGCATCCTGAACGGATATACAGACCATGAGGTAACGGTATCCCTCTTGGGTGGCGAATTGAAGATCCGTTATGATGAGAAAGAAAATACAATCTATATGACGGGACCTGCGGTAACCGTCTTTGAAGGGGAGTTCCCGCTATAATCAGGCAAAGAATTATAACAGGCCTGCAACATTACATTGAAATAAAGTAACGGATAGATCGTATATATGCTCTTGAGACCGCAGATCATAGTTAGCTTAGCTTCCTATGATCTGTTCTGGTGTAACGGCTTCATAGGAGGAGCACAGTGAGGATTTATCTGTTAAAATATATTGAATTATCCATGAACTATTTGACATATGGCTTTATACTGATATAATAAACGTAATCTTTCACTTTAAAAGAATAGCGTATTAAATTGATTACTCTAATAAAATTACGGAAAGGCTTGGTATAGGAATATGTTTAGAATTAACGAAAATTATTTGAAATTGCCCGGAAGCTATCTTTTTTCCACCATCGGCAAGAAGGTCAGAGAATTTACGGTTGCGAATCCGGACAAGAAGATCATCCGTCTGGGTATCGGTGACGTAACCTTACCCTTGGCTCCGGCAGTCATTGATGCACTTCATTCGGCTGTGGATGAGATGGCGAATAAAGAAACCTTCAAGGGATATGCTCCGGATCTCGGGTATGAGTTCTTACGTCAAGCCATTGCAGACAACGACTATAAAACCAGAGGGGTCACGATTGCACTGGATGAGATCTTTATCAGTGATGGTGCAAAGAGTGATTCCGGTAATATTCAAGAAATCTTTGATGGTAATAATAGAATAGCAGTCTGTGACCCTGTATATCCGGTATATGTAGATTCCAACGTAATGGCGGGTAGAACCGGGGATTATCTGAAGGACCAGGGAAGATGGACGAATGTGATCTATATGCCCTGTACGAAGGAAAATAATTTCGCTCCGGAGCTGCCGAAGGAAGCACCGGATCTGATCTACCTCTGTTTCCCGAATAATCCGACCGGCTCTACGATTCCGAAGACTGAGCTCCAGAAATGGGTGGACTATGCCAATAAGGTCGGTGCCGTCATTATTTATGATGCGGCCTATGAAGCATATATCAGGGAGGAAAATGTACCTCATACCATTTATGAATGTGACGGCTCAAAGACCTGTGCCATCGAGATTCGAAGCTTCTCCAAGAATGCAGGTTTTACCGGAACCAGACTTGGCTTCACTGTTATTCCGAAGGAATTAAAATGCGGGGAGGTATCGTTAAACAGCCTGTGGGCCAGGCGCCATGGTACGAAGTTCAACGGCGCTCCCTATATCACACAGGTTGCCGGTGCCGCTGTCTATACACCGGAGGGCAGGAAACAGACCGAGGAACAGATTGCTTATTATATGAATAATGCAAG
>JAEYQV010000042.1 GCA_023409835.1 Bacillota bacterium | reverse complement strand
AGTACACCGTACTTCGTTACATCAACCGGCTCTGACAGGAAACAGGAGGAAACATCAGCTACCAGAGTCTTACCCTTGGTGTTCGGAAGCGTCTTATACTTGGTTCCGTAGATCGTATTATTTTCACATATGTAGACATAATCCGCATCCTCTGAGATTGGAAGGTCAGAACAATCCGGTATATAAGAGAAGGTCTTGTCAGCGGAGGAAGCGATTGCATTCGCCGTACCGTAAAGCTTAGCCTCCTGATATGCTTTCTTGGCCCATTGTCCGGTGATGATATAGTCAGCAACTTTATTTTTCATCAGATTCATCGGTATCATGGCAAACTGTTGTGATGCGCCGCCCTGAAGGAAAAGCACCTTATAATTATCAGGGATATTCATTAATTCCCTTAAATCCTTCTCTGCTTCCTGAATAATTGCTTCATAGGCCTTCGATCTATGGCTCATCTCCATCACTGACATGCCGGTGCCTCTGTAGTCAAGCATTTCTTCTGCTGCTTCCTTTAAAACCTCTACCGGTAGCATTGCCGGTCCTGCTGAAAAGTTATAAATTCTTCCCATTTCTTCATCCTCCCTAGGAATCCTAAATATATGCCACAAAATCACCTTGAACGCGGTAGTTTTGAATAGCAAATCCGCACTACATAACTTTAATTTAGTAAAGTATTAATTTTCATTATAAAACTATGTTATTTTTTTGTCAATATGATAATAAGCTAAGATTACAAAAACGCTACAAAAACGATATAAATTGCAGAGTTGTCATTGCCTGATGCCTGCCATAGGCACGAAGTAATTCATCTGCTGATTGACAGATTTACAAAATGGACTCAGAGAATCAAAACTGATCTTGATAACAATTCTATTTCATCTGCATATGCGATAATCCATGGAATTCCGGCCGTTTTGCATGCTTGCATGCGGAAACGGCCGGAATTTCATGGATATGCACGACAGTTAATTCTTATTTCTTTATATCCTCTTCGGAGAAAACCTCTTCAATCGGAGCACCGGGAGCAACCATCGGCCAAACCTTCTCATCACAATCTATGATACAATCAATCAGTACCGGCTCCCCAAGGGAAATTGCTTTCTTAAGAACCTCTTCCACCTCTTCCCGCTTCGTAATACGGAATGCCTTCGCCCCCATGGCTTCAGCCAGCTTTACAAAGTCCACCTTATCGTTCAGGATTGTATTGGAATAACGCTGTCCATAGAAAAGGTTCTGCCATTGTCGTACCATGCCGAGTACATGATTGTTGAAGATAATCTCTACAATCGGAATATTATAACGGGTGGCCGTTGCTATCTCGTTCATATTCATTCGGAAGCAGCCGTCACCGGCAATATTAACAACTGTCCTATCCGGCATTCCCACCTTAGCACCGATGCAGGCTCCGAGACCATATCCCATGGTACCTAAGCCTCCGGAGGTGATGAAGGTTCTGGGCAGCCTGTATTTATAGTACTGCGATGACCACATCTGATGCTGTCCAACCTCTGTAGTGACGATAGCCTCTCCACCGGTAATCTCATAGAGCTTCTCCAGTATGTAGGGGCCTGTCAGTATATCCTGGCGGTATCTAAGCGGATATTTCTTCTTCAGTTCCATAACATGGTTAACCCAGTCCTTATGCTCCTGTTGATCCAGAGCAGCATTCAGCCGGAGGAGTACCTCCTTAATATCTCCGATTACGGAGCCGTGGGTCAACACATTCTTATTAACCTCCGCAGGATCGATGTCAAGCTGGAGAATCTTCGCATTTCGGGCGAATAGATTCGCATTGCCGGTAACACGGTCGGAGAATCTGGCGCCCACCGTAATCAGGAGGTCACATTCGGTCACTCCCAGATTCGATGCTTTCGTTCCGTGCATACCGAGCATACCGGTGTATCTGACATCCGTTCCGTCATATGCCCCCTTCCCCATCAGAGTATCAGCAACCGGAGCATCCACCTTCTCAACAAAGGTTTTCAGCTCATCATGGGCTTCGGAGATAACTACACCGCCGCCAACAAAGATAAATGGTTTCTTGGAATGACGAATCATCTCAATCGCACTGCAGATATCCGCTTCGGTAATCTCTTCTGTATATCTCTTAATCGGCTCGGGAACTGCCTTAGCATACTCTGTCTTTGCTGCTGTTACATCCTTTGTAATATCCACAAGTACCGGTCCCGGTCTTCCTGACCTGGCGATTCGAAAGGCATTACGTATCGTAGCAGCCAACGTCGTGATATCCTTAACGATATAATTATGCTTCGTGATCGGCATTGTAACACCGGCAATATCGATCTCCTGGAAGGTATCTCTGCCTAACAGATGAACCGGTACATTAACTGTAATTGCTACAAGGGGAACACTGTCCATATAAGCTGTAGCGATACCGGTTACCAGATTCGTAGCTCCGGGTCCTGAGGTAGCCATACAAACCCCCACCCTACCGGTTACTCTTGCATATCCATCGGCTGCGTGGGCCGCACCCTGTTCATGGGAGGTCAGAATATGCCTGATCTCATGACTGTGTTTATAAAGTTCATCATAAATATTTAAAATTGCTCCGCCGGGGTAGCCGAAAACGGTGTCTACTCCCTGTTCCTTTAAACATTCGATTACAATTTGAGAGCCTGTTAATTCCACTGAAATACCTCCGTCATATAAGTTTTGGTTAACGAAATGACTTAGAGTGTTGGGATTTATGTCGGTCATCTCTCTAAGTCATTTCCTATTATGAATAGCTACTATTAAGTTTTAATTTCATACTCTTACTTTGCTTTTGGTACTTCCAGAATAGCACCGCGGTTACCGGAGGTTACCATAGCCACATAGCGGGAGAGGTAACCGGTTGTAATCTTAGGCTCACGGGGCTGCCATTTCGCTCTTCTGGCCTTCAGCTCCTCGTCTGAAACCACGAAGTCCAGGGAGTTATGATTAATATCAATCCGAATTAAATCTCCTTCTTCCACAAGAGCAATATTACCGCCCACTGCCGCTTCCGGTGATACATGGCCGATGCAGGCTCCCCTGGAGGCTCCTGAGAAACGTCCGTCCGTTATCAATGCCACAGAGGATCCGAGTCCCATTCCCATGATGGCACTGGTCGGATTGAGCATCTCCCTCATTCCGGGGCCTCCCTTCGGTCCTTCGTATCGGATCACTACTACATCACCCGGAACAATTTTTCCTCCCTTGATAGCAGTAATCGCATCCTCCTCGCAATCGAATACTCTGGCGGGTCCCTCAAATTTCAGCATGGAAGGATCTACGGCGGAGCGCTTAACTACTCCGGAATCCGGTGCCAGGTTACCCTTAAGGATTGCGATACCACCGCTTTCGCTATATGGATTCTCAATCGGACGAATTACTTCCTTATTAAGGTTAGCACAATCTCTTATATTCTCTCCTACGGTCTTTCCGGTTGCTGTTATCAGATCCGTATAGAGGAGACCCTTCTTATTTAATTCATTCATAACTGCATAGACTCCGCCGGCTTCATTCAAGTCCTCCATATAGGTGTGACCGGCCGGTGCCAGATGGCACAGATTCGGTGTCCTTGCACTTACCTCATTGGCAATATCAATGTTAAGATCAAAGCCTACCTCATGGGCAATCGCCGGGAGGTGGAGCATCGTATTCGTGGAACAGCCCAGGGCCATATCCACGGTCAATGCATTCATAAAGGCTTTTTCGGTCATAATATCCCTAGGGCAGATATTCTTCTCATAAAGCTCCATAATCTTCATTCCTGCATGCTTTGCAAGACGAATTCTCTCCGAATATACCGCCGGAATGGTTCCGTTCCCCTGAAGGCCCATACCGATGGCTTCCGTCAGGCAGTTCATAGAATTGGCTGTATACATACCCGAGCAGGAACCACAGGTAGCACAAGCCTTGTTCTCATATTCCTCTACCTCTTCCTCGGTCAGCTTGCCTGCACTATAGGCACCGACTGCTTCAAACAGGCTGGATAAGCTGGTTTTGCTTCCCTGAACCCTTCCTGCGAGCATCGGACCGCCGCTGACAAAGATAGTCGGGATGTTCAGTCTCGCAGCTGCCATAAGTAAGCCGGGAACATTCTTATCACAGTTCGGAACCATGACCAATGCATCAAACTGATGAGCCATAGCCATTGTTTCGGTAGAATCCGCAATCAGATCCCTCGTGACCAGAGAGTATTTCATACCCTGATGCCCCATTGCAATTCCATCACATACGGCAATCGCAGGGAAGACGACCGGAGTACCGCCGGCCATAGCTACACCCAGCTTGACGGCATCAACGATTTTATCAAGATTCATATGTCCGGGAACAATCTCATTATAGGAGCTTACAATACCCACAAGAGGTTTATGTAATTCTTCCTTCGTATACCCCAGCGCATTAAATAGTGATCTGTGGGGCGCCTGTTGAATTCCTGTTTTCACTGCGTCACTTCTCATCCTCTAACCACCTTTTCTTTCTATATTTAATCATCATCTATCGGACAGCTTTTACTGCTTTAATGTAGTACAGTATATAATATAGTATTTCCTTGTAAAAATCAATGTCAAAATAAAAATTATTTTGAAATCATATCTTATACGATAATTATACATGGTTTTTTGTATAATGTTCTTTTTGGATATACTTAATATAAAAATAGATTGCTTATCTTATTCTATCATGATAAGAT
The DNA here is from genome assembly GCA_023409835.1 of Bacillota bacterium. GTDB lineage: Bacteria > Bacillota > Clostridia > Lachnospirales > Lachnospiraceae > Mobilitalea. Next base: position 5,329 of record JAEYQV010000042.1, on the reverse strand, counting down.
TTTAGTGTAAAATAGCTGACATTTGGCTAATTATCATTTTTTACATTTAGGAGGCGTGAAATGAATTTGTCCGACTTTTTTCAACAGCTGACATCCAATCCGGCTCTCTTTATTACCGTATTACTCGTCCTTGGAGTAATCCTGGTAAACGGCTGGACAGATGCACCAAATGCAATTGCTACCTGTGTATCGACAAGATCAATCAGTCCAAAGAAAGCAATAATTATGGCTGCTGTTTTTAATTTTCTAGGAGTTTTTGCTATGACTATGGTTAACAGTCAAGTTGCCTTTACCATTTCAAAAATGGTAAACTTCGGGACAAGCAAAAATGCTCTGATCGCTCTCTGTGCAGCTCTGTTTGCGATTGTAGTGTGGGCAACAGCTGCCTGGGCATTCGGTATCCCTACCAGTGAATCCCATGCATTGATTGCAGGTGTTACCGGAGCTGCGATTGCACTACAGGGTGGTGAAGGTATCAACGGAGATGAATGGATTAAGGTAGTATATGGTCTTTTCTTAACTACCACTATTGGCTTTGTTCTTGGTTTTGTAATCACCCGAATTACCGGTTTCCTTTTTAAAGGCTCTGACCGGAGAAAGACCAACAAGTTCTTCAAGGGAGCGCAGGTTACCGGCGGTGCAGCGATGGCCTTCATGCACGGTGCACAGGATGGTCAGAAGTTTATGGGGGTTTTCATGTTGGGCATGTTTCTTGCTAACGGCCAAACACCTTCCGAACAATATACCATTCCTTTATGGCTTATGATTCTCTGCTCCGTTGTAATGGCACTCGGTACCTCCATCGGCGGCTATAAGATTATTAAGACGGTAGGTATGGGAATGGTAAAGCTGGATCCCTATCAGGGCTTCTCAGCAGACGCTGCCGCGGCTGTCAGCTTATTAGCAGCTACTGTATGGGGCATTCCTGTTAGTACAACACATACGAAGACTACCGCTATCATGGGTGTCGGTGCTTCCAAGAGATTATCCTGTGTCAATTGGTCCATCGTCAAGGAAATGGTCGCTGCCTGGATCTTAACCTTCCCCGGCTGTGGACTCCTCAGCTTTATCATGTCCTATGTATTCATGAAGTTGTTTTAATAGTTTTAACAATATCCTGTTTATTGAGCTCATGCTATGCACGAATTAGATTGCATACACTATATAAATAAGAAAGGAAGTATAATTAATGTCTAGAAAGAATGAATACAACTATTTTGAAGCTTTTTCAAAGATATCTAAGTTTTCCTTGTCTTCCGCCGAGATCCTGCACAAGACCTTAGCTGATTTTAATCCTTCCGAGATTGCTACCAAGGTTAAGGAGATGCACCATATCGAACATTCTGCCGATCTAGCCAAGCATGAGATTATGGACCATCTGGTTAAGGAATTCCTTCCTCCGATCGAGCGTGAGGATATCTCCAGCCTGTCCCAGGAAATTGATGATGTTACTGACTCTGTAGAAGATGTTCTGCTGTTTATTAATATGTTCAATATCCAGAAGATCCGTCCTGAGGTCATAAAGTTTACGGAATTAATTGCAAAATGCTGTAAATCCATGGACGAAGCCCTGGCTGAGTTTAAGAACTTCAGGACCTCTAAGAAGCTGAAGGACAAGATCATTGAGATCAACCGTCTCGAGGAGGATGCTGATGAGCTGTATGTAGAGATGGTACACAATCTATACAGAACCTCCACAGACCCGATCGAGCTTATGACCTGGACGGAGATTATGCACCGTCTGGAGTTATGCTGTGATAACTGTGAGGATGTTGCAGATGTTATCGAAGGCATCGTAATGAAGAATTCATAGTAACCTGATTATGAAAACACCTGCAATGCCAAGGTCTTAACACCCAAAGCTAAGCCGGTGTTTTTGGTCGCATTCCGCTGAATACGGCTTAAGTCCGGCGAATCAGCAAGAAAGGCTCGGTAAAAATGAACCTAGAGAAGCAAAAGGCTTTTATCATACGCGTAATATTTATAGCAATGATTCTCGGCCTTGGATATATTGGAATTAAGTATTTTCTTCCACTTTTAATGCCCTTTGTCATTGGTGTGTTGATTGCTTCCATATTCCGAAAGCTGATTGACATTATTGAGAAAAAGTTCCATATTAAGCGATCCTTTGTATCTATCTTCATATTAATTATTTTCTATGGTATATTGGTGCTCCTGTTCAGTTTTATCGGAGTGAAGATTTTTACCTTCTTAAAGGATCTGTTCAGCCGACTTCCCAGTCTGTATGAAGATACGATTGAACCGGCAATCAGCAAGGGTGCAGAAAATCTGGTGATACAATACCCTCAGCTTCAGCCATATATTGAGAATCTGAGTGATACCATATTTTCTTTCATAACCAAGGCATCTTCTTCTGTCATTGGTACTATTACCAATATTGCAGGCGGTGTTCCTTCCTTGCTGATTAAGCTGATATTCACGATTGTATCCTCCTTCTTCTTTACGATTGACTATTACAGAATATCTAGTTTTGTAATCCGTCAGTTTAAGGGTGACCGAAGGGAAATGCTTTTGAAGCTGAAGGATAATGGTATCGGAACCCTTGGAAAATTTGTTCGGGCATACACGGCAATCATATCAATTACCTTCGTGGAATTATCCCTCGGCTTTTGGATTATCGGAATACCGAATGCGGTTCTGTACGGTGCCTTAGTCGCGGTAATTGATATTCTTCCGATCCTTGGTACCGGAGCCATTTTGCTTCCCTGGTCCATTATTGCACTCATCATGGGAAATACCCGCATCGGTATTGGAATGCTGATCCTCTATATTGTGATCACTGCCGTCCGACAGACAATTGAACCTAAGATTGTCGGTCAGCAGATTGGATTACACCCGATTCTGACATTAATTCTGATGTATGTAGGAGCTCAGCTGATGGGTGTCTTGGGATTGCTCTTACTTCCGATTATTACAACGATATTAAAGAAAATGAACGATGAAGGAACCATCCACTTGATCCGATGATCCAATATACATATGCAAGATAAATGAATGACCTGATATCAGGTTTATACGAAGAAGAAACAGGGTACCGGATAAGAAGCTCCCACTGTAGCAGCGGAATGTATTCTTAATCGGGTACCCTGTTTCTTCATAAAAAGCCGGTTAAGCTATTAGAAAACCGGCCTTTTCAATCAGTTCAGCTGAAGGAATCCTTCGGAATAAAGGTAGCACAATCTGTCTGTTCAGATCCCTTTGCATTTCTGGGTTCCACATGAATCTTTTCTGCTGAACAATGATCTCCATTCAGGTAATATTCACAGGTATTGACAACGCACTTAATACCTTCGTTCGGCTTATCCATTTTCCTTACTGTCATCGCTTTCCCTCCAAACAATTATTTGTTGCTTTTTTATTGTTTGCAAAAAAGACGATAATCATTCGTTCCTATATATTATTCCATGCATTTGAAAATTTTTAAAAGCCGTAGATAGTGGCTGGCTTCACGCAGTGTATGGTCTGCCAGCAGGGGAATTATAATGGACTTCACCTTACAGTCCAGAAGCCCTTCGGTCCCCTGTGCTTTAAAATCCCTGATATCCTTGGTGGCCTTAAGACTTTCTTCCGTAACTTGTGTCTGGTTCTGTCTGCTCATATCCATAGCTTCCTTAGCATCATTCGTTAACTGGTCAAATTCCCTGCCGAAATTATCTGCTGTTATGAACAGCTCCTCCTCCGTTGGATCCAGCAGACCACGGATAAATTTCGAGTGTTCTGCCATAATTCTGTTCCAGAAAAACTCCTGCTCAAGGGCTTCTCTCTGGATGTTAACCTCTTCTCTTGCCTGAAGCTTCTTAATCAACCTCTGATAAAACCTTGCTTCCCTCATGATATGCTCAATCAAAAGCGGATAGTTCACCGTGAACATTCTGCAGGACAAGACATCATTTAAAATGTTATTTTTGAATCGAATGATATCGTCCAGAAGGAAAATCGCTCTTCTGTTTAATATCGCTACTCTTCGCTCCATAGCCGGATTATATTCATTACCACCCCTCAATCCCATTTCCTCTTCTGTCAGCTTTGTTCTGATCTGGACCGAGGTATAGAACACCGATACCCGTTCTGCCTCCAGTGTATACTTTGTGAATACCTCCCCAGACTGTAATACTTCGTCACTTACCACACCGTTGGATAAAGCGATACAGTCAGCCAGAAAATCATCAAATGCAACTCTCAGTTCATCTGCATGTTTTATATAGGCATCATCTCTGGGAGTAAAGCCTAATTCCAGGAAAAATGCATGCTCCTTCATAATTCTGGCGAAGAATAGGTGAGTCTCCAGAGACTGCCTTATAAAATCCGCTCTTGATAACATTAAATAAACCTCCCTGTCTCATTTTATTTACTATTAGTCTGATAAAACACAACAAATCATATATGTTTCGTATAAGCAAAGAACTATCCAATGCATGGATAGTTCTTTGCTTTCCTTATTATCTTTTGCTGATGCCTTTTGAGGGAAGACATATTAAGCCGGATATCCTAAATATAATATCAAATACTTCACATTGCTTCATTTATAGGAAATTGCCTTGCAATTCCCTCCGCCATCATATCTGCCATTTCAAGGGCCTGAGCCTCAATATCGTCATATCCGTTAATACTCTCTTGATAATTCCGGGCAAGCAGATCCGTTACATTATCCTTAAGCAATTCCAGATGCTCGTTCATCATGGCATTCCAATCCTCTACACTCCAGTAAGGATTGAGGGTTCCTAGGAATTCTGCAATCTGACTTGCATTTTCAAACCACCGCTGTTCTGCTTCTGCCGCAGCATTCGTATTACCTGCTTTGGCTGCCTGAACCAGCTCTGCGGCAATAGTTAGGTGTTCCGTAAGAAGCTCTTCAAAGGTTTGTGCTGCTTTATCTCCATAAAAGGTACGAAGAGCATTGGCAAAATCTACCGGATTCCGAAGAAGACGTTGTAATATAAGATCTTTATCCGGCAGGTTATTGATAATTGCTACAATTGCCATACGGGTCCAGGTGATATGCTGTTCCCACAACATGCGGAAGTAATTCACCAATTCACATTGCAGTATATCAAGCTCCATCATATCATCGTCCATATCATAATCTTCATAATCAACCCCACCGGTTACTCCGGGCATCGTTCCGCCGGTTGTTCCGGGCATCGTTCCGCCGGTTGTTCCGGGCATCATTCCGCCGGTTGTTCCGGGCATCGTTCCGCCTGTCGTTCCGGGCATCGTTCCACCTGTCGTTCCGGGCATCGTTCTACCTGTGGTCCCGGGCAACGTTCCACCTGTCGTTCCGGGCATCGTTCTACCTGTGGTCCCGGGC
>JAEYQV010000105.1 GCA_023409835.1 Bacillota bacterium | reverse complement strand
GTACATATCTTCCTTCTTCTCGCTTGAAAGATCCACCAGTAGCTGTGCATTGGTCTTTAAGTGCATATCCAGCTTCTGCTTTCGTGCAGCCCCCAGTATCCAGCTATGGATTTCATTGAATTTATTTGATTGTAGGAATTCATTTACTATCAGCCAGCCGGTCATCTGTTATCCTTCATTCCATCTGTTCTATTTCATTCTGTTACTATTTCATTCTATTACTATTTCATCCTATTACTATTTCATTCTGTTACTATTTCATCCTATTACTATTTCATTCTATTACTATTTCATTCTGTTACTGTTTCATTCTATTTCTATTTCATTCTATTGCTATTCCATACTCTCTCTGATATCGACATAATCCTCACAGGAGAGTGAATGAATTACTCTATTGATAAGCTTTTTACGATTATGTCAGGAAGGCTACTTTGAAGCAGCTGCCTTGAAGCAGCTACCTAATTCTCGTCCAGATATTGTTCGAACTGCTCCTGCGACATGAGAATCTTCCTGGGCTTCGTACCTTCCTCGGGTCCTACGACTCCTGCCTCCGCCAACTGGTCCATAATCCTGGCGGCACGGTTAAAGCCGATCTTATAGACTCTCTGGAGCATACCGATGGAGGCCTTGTCCTTCTCGATGATGAATTTACCTGCTTCCGCAAAATAATCGTCCCGTTCGTTACCGCCACCCATTCCCATGCCTGCATCTCCGGGCTTCGCATTCGTGATACGGTCCCTGATATCCTCACTGTACTGTGCCTCCGTATTGTTTTTCTTTAAGAACTCTACGACAGTACTTACTTCCTTATCCGAGATGAAAGCACCCTGGACGCGGACCGGCTTCGGATAACCGGAGGGGAAGAACAGCATATCCCCCTTACCAAGAAGCTTCTCCGCACCGGAGCCATCGATGATGGTTCTGGAATCAATCTGCGAGGTTACGGCGAAGGCTATTCTGGACGGGATATTTGCTTTAATTAACCCTGTGATAACATTAACGGAAGGTCTCTGGGTCGCAATAATCAGATGCAGACCGGCAGCTCTTGCCATCTGAGCCAGACGGCAGATCGCATCCTCAACCTCACCCGGTGCGACCATCATCAGATCTGCAAGCTCGTCCACGATGATAACGATCTGGGGCAGCTTCTGGTAATTCTCATCGTTTAGGTGGGCCACCTCTGCGACCTTCTCATTGTAGCCCTTGAGATCCCGGACTCCTGCTTCGGCGAACTTGTTATATCGTTCCGTCATCTCCATAACTGCCCAGTTTAGAGCTGCGGAGGCTTTCTTCGGATCGGTTACGACCGGAATCAGCAGATGGGGAATCCCATTATATGCATTCAATTCCACGACCTTAGGGTCCACCATAATCAGTCGGACATCGGAAGGGTTGGATTTATAGATAATGCTCATGATTAAGGTGTTAATACAGACCGATTTACCGGAGCCCGTAGCACCTGCTATCAACAGATGAGGCATCTTGGCGATATCCGTAACGATCGTCTGTCCGCCGATATCCTTACCAACCGCAAAGGCAATATCCGAAGGATGCTCCTTAAATTCCTGACTCTCAAACATCTCTCTCAGGGTAACCATGGAGTTCTCCTTATTCGGAACCTCGATACCGACTGCCGCTTTTCCCGGAATCGGTGCTTCTATTCTGATATCGGGAGCTGCCAGATTAAGCTTGATATCATCTGCCAGCCTGGTAATACGGCTTACCATAACACCCTGCTCCGGCTGCAGCTCATATCTTGTAACCGCAGGTCCGCAGCTGACATTCGTAATCGTAACATGGACTCCGAAGCTTTCCAGGGTACTCTGAAGCTTGATTGCCGTTTCCTTCAGGCTTCGATCCGTAGCCCCTGCCTTAGTGTTTTTCGCTTTCGGACCGGCCAGAAGACTTAGAGGCGGAAAAACATAAGCCTTCTGATCTGCCGTCTGATTAATCTCTATCTGCTCTACTTCTGTAGATTGATGCTTTGCTTCTTTCTTCGTTTCTTCGACCGTTGTCGGCTGTGCCGTCTCATGGCTGTGAACCGGTTCGTCATGATACTCCTGCTTCGGCTCGACATCGACTTTACCGAATTTACTCCTCAGTTCATCCTCATAGGTTGGAACAGTGCCGGAAGGTAAGGTACTTTCCGGTCTTCCTGCCGATACCGGCACCTCCTCCTTCTCCGGGAAGAGATGATCCAGATTGAGCTTCGGAAGCTCCTCCTGCTCCTGCAGGCTTCCTTTCTTATTCCTCTTATCCTTCAGGCTCACGATATTGGCACCGTCCTGAGCTTTCGCTTCCTGAGAAGTAAGCTTCGGATCCAGTACATAGGTTTTCGGCGGCCGTCTGACCGTATCTGTATCATCCGCTTTTGAAAGCCCTGCCTGTTCCCTTTTCAGCTTCTGATATTCTCTGCGTTCCTCCAGGGTGCTCTTACTTTTCTTTGCAATATAAGTAAGAATTGCCTTCCCTGTTATAACGATCAGGGCAATCAGCATCACTGCAATCAGTATGATATAGGTTGCCACAACATCAAAGGCCTGACAGAGCAGCATGACAAATATGCCGCCGATAATACCGCCGCCATTCTTCTCCCTCATGGAATTCGTATAATACTCATAGATCTTCACTTCACTGTTAAAGGGAACCGTTAACAGCTGGAGGAACGCCGTCAGTGCGATCAGAAAAATAATCGCACTTAGTAATTTACGTCCGGCCGACTTATTCCCTGCATTCGAGATATGGAAGGCTGTACCGAAGAATAAAGCGAAGGGTAAAACATAAGCCATAAAACCAATCGTCCCAAAGAGGAACCCGCTGACCATCCGTCCTACGGCACCGCCCAGATTAAAATTGCTTAAAAACAGCAGAAGTGATACGACCAATGCAATTATTATGATAATCTCATCCTGGACTACTCCGCTCTGCTTTACACTTTCTCTCCTGTTGCTTCTGCCATCCCTCTTCTTCTGTGTATTATATCCCTTTTTCTTATTCTGTTTGGAAGCCATACGACATCCCCCTTGATTAGATTACAAAATGCCCGATCACGGCAATTAAGCCCATCGCAAAGCAATAATATGCAAAATATTTAAATTTCTTACCTCTTACAATAACCAGCATTGTCTTAATGCTGATATAGCCCACGATTCCCGCAACGGCCATTCCCACCAGATACCCGGTAAGCATTGAGGAATTCACCGTATCCGCGGAGATATCCTTCAGTTCCATTACAGCCGCTCCAAGCACTGCCGGAATGGACATAATAAAGGAGTATTTCACGGCAAAGGAACGGTCTAAGCCGCGGAGCAGACAGGCTGTAATTGTCGTCCCCGACCTGGATAGTCCGGGCATGATAGCGATACCCTGTGCCAATCCGATCAGCCCTGCATCCGTATAGGTAGTATCAGCTTCCTTCTTCTTACCGGTGGGAACCCGGTCAGCAATCGTAAGCAGGATTGAGGTCAGAATCAGACACAATCCGGGTACCAGAAGACTCATTCCGGCTGTCTCAAAGGCATCCTGAAACAGAACTCCGAAGATGCCGGTCGGTATCGTAGATACAAGGACCAGCATAACAAACCTGCGATAAGGAGTCGTAATCATTTTCTTATAAGCTGTTTTCTTCCCTGATGTAAGGTTCTTCAAAAATATATAAGCATTAAAAAAGAAATCCCCGATGATACGAAAGCCCTCGATAATCAGCTCCTTAATATCCTTCCAAAAGGCGACGAAGATAGCCGCCAGTGTCCCTATGTGAAGTAATACATCGAACAACAAGCCCGTGTCCGTATTCATATGTAGCACCTGCTTCATAATAGCCAGATGACCGGAGCTGCTGATCGGTAGGAATTCAGCGATTCCCTGTACCAGCCCCATAATGATTGCATCAATTAGATCCATTTTCTCCTCATTTCTGCGCTGCTTTCATGTCTTACTTGCAAGACTATGCGCAAATACAAGCTTGTGTGTGCAGCGCCGACACATACT
>JAEYQV010000051.1 GCA_023409835.1 Bacillota bacterium | reverse complement strand
TGGGGCAAATCAGGTGCAGAATATATCTGCACTTTTTTATTGGCCGTTGGCTGCCACGGGCAGACATCCCGGCTGGCATCCTCCCGACAGTTCTCTTTGGTTCTGTAAAATACATCAGCAATTACATGCTCCCTTGATATATCAGCCTTCACCGCAGTGGCATTTTGGCCACAAATTGTAGCACACAAATCGGTAAGGTGACTACCGTAGAAATACCAACCTCCATAGGGGGAGTTGGGGTCTGCCCGATAAGATATCTCTGCCTCGCTGGAAGAGATGAATTTATCCTGCAGAATAGGTATCTCCGGTAAAAAGCATAGAGTAGATCCGCCTGTAAAAGGGGTGCCGTATTCCCGAGCGGTTTCTAAAATACGAAAACCATCTGCCGGATCAACCGTAAAGGGCTTGTCAATAAACACAGGCTTTCGTTTCTTAATGCATTCAAGAGCGTATTCGGCATGCATATTACCGTTGCGAAGAGTTATGATGACAGCCTCTGAAGAGTCGATTACTTCGCTGGGTGTCTTTGCAATCTGTTCGATTCCTTCTGATGAAGAACAGGAGAGCAGTCTGTCTTCTGTGGTATCGCCTCCCCAAATGCAGCTTACGCGTGCATTGCCAAAGAACTTGTCCCTGTTAATAGGAGTGGAGAAGAATTCTACATGCTTGCTTTCTGCTCCAATCATTCCTATTTTCATCCATGGGCCTCCTTTCTAATTATGTAAAGTTTTTAACAATTTGATTATAAAGCAAAGGGCAATAAAAAGTCAACAAATAGAAAACGGTTTCTATATTTCTGGACAAATAAATTTAAAAATTTTTCAAATATAACTTGATATTATATGTACAAATGGTATATAATCTACTTACGTCAAGCGATTTTGTTGTTGGATATATGCATAAATTACATAGCATTACAGTAATTTGCATAAATAGGAAATTAAGAAAATAGTATGAAACAGAAACCGTTTCCTATAAAAAACTGTAAAATTACTAACAAGACCTAATCCTGTATTACGGGGTTTGCGCATCGGATGCGTTTATATAAACCTAATTAAGAAAAGAAAAGAGGGTATTTATTTCATGAAAAAACTATTTACAATGGTAGCTTTTGCGCTGACTCTTGCCATGGCTACTACAGCATGCTCCAAAGGTACAGAAACAAACAAAACTCCTAATAAGAGTGAAGGCACTGCAACTCCAGAAGCAGGCAAGGATGATGCCAAAGATGCTGCAGCTACTGATTCCGCAAGCGAGAGCCCGATCAAGATCGGAAGTCTTCAGGATTTAAGCGGTGGTGCATCTGAAGCAGGACGCGCGAATGCTTGGGGTGCAGAATTTGCAGTTCGTCAGATTAATGAGAATGGCGGCATCAATGGACGTAAGCTTGAAATCACCACACTGGATATTAAAAACGATGTTCAGGAAGGTATCAATGCCTACAGACTTCTGATTGATGAGCATAAGGTAGATGCAATTATCGGACCTCCGTTATCAAATCCGGCTCTTGCCTGGGTTGATCTGTCCACAGAAGATAAGGTACCGGTTGTAGGTCATTTCATGGACGAACGTTGTACTACGAATAAGGATACCGGTAAGGCATATCCTTTTATGTTCCTTGCAGAGCCGGGATGTGCACAGCAATCCTATAGCATTGCAAAGTATGGTGTAGAGGATCTGAACTTAAAAACCTATGCAACCTTTTATAATGCGGGTCTGTCCTATGCAGTACAGCATGCATTACCCTTTGCTGAATATGTAAAATCCAAGGGCTGTGAAGTGGTAGCAGAGGAAACCTTCCAGACAGGAGATGTTGATTACCGTGCACAGGCAATCAAGATTGCAGAGGCTAATCCGGATGCAGTATTTATCTGTAATTATGCTGCAGATAACGCACTTTGCTATGATTACCTTCGTGAAGCTGGTTATGAAGGAGTTATTCTTGGTAACAACACCTTCCAATCACCGTTCTCTTCCCTTGTAAAATCTGAGGTATATGATACATATTTCTTACAGAACGTAGATATGGAAAATCCGGAATCTGATTCTTATGAGATCGTACAGTCTTACATGAGTGAAACCGGTGCTCAGTATCCTATTGCAAATGCATGCTTCGGATACGATGCGGTTATGGTTTTGGCTGATGCACTCAAGCGTGCGAATGACCCTAGCAACGGGGAAGAGGTAGCTTCTTTACTTGAACAGACGAAAGAGGTACAAAGCTCCTCAGGTCCTATTACTATTAATCCGGAAACACACCGTACGGTAGGTATGCCGATGTTAATTGCTAAATATGATGAAAACTTTAAGTTAAACATCATCGACAGCATATTATTAGAAGAAGGTTTAGAATAAATAGATATTTTTGCTTAAAATTATTGCGGACGGGCTTTATAGCCCGTCCATAAGATATGGAGGAAACAATGAACCTGCAACTATTATTTAATGGTATTTCCTTAGGGGCTGTATATGCTCTGATTGCGGTTGGATTTGCACTTGTATTTAGTATTTTGAAATTTAGTAATTTCGCACATGGTGGAATGATTAGTGCATCGGCATATATCGCATATTTTTTTCAAGCTGCATTTCCTGAAACTCCACCCATTTGGATGACAATTATATTTACAAGTATCATGAGTCTTATTGTCGCTTTATTACTTGATACGATTTGTTATCGTAATATTCGTAAGAAGAATAGTCCTACCATCTATTATTTTGTTGCTTCCATTACGTTTGGTATATTAATCGAACAGATTCTTAATGTTTTCTATGGTAAGGCATCCTACGGATTTCCTCGAATGTTCGAAAAGACATCATTGGTAGTTCTAGGAGCTAAAGTATCTACGTTAGATGCAGTAATACTTGCAATTTCCATTGCAATCTTAGCAGTACTAATGATAATCATCGAAAAAACGAAACTTGGTCTTGCGATTCGCGCGGTTTCTATTGATAGTCACACTGGCCGGTTAATGGGTATCAATTCCGGACTTGTAATCGTATTTACCTTTGCATTGGCCGGATTATTGGCAGGAGTATCCGGAACACTTCTCGGAATGAAGTATTCTGTTTACCCTACCCTCGGATCCTCCATGGTTGTAAAAGGCTTCATTGCATCAACCATCGGTGGATTAGGAAGCTTACCTGGAGCAATCCTGGCGGCTATTCTCCTGGGTATTGTCGAGATGATATCCGTTTACAATCTTGGCTCCAGCGTTACACCGGTATTGTTATTTGGTATTATGTTGTTTTTCTTATTTGTCAGACCACAGGGCATTTCCGGTAAGTTTGCCCAAGATAAGGTTTAGGAGGGATACTCATGTCATCATATCAAATAGGCTTGTTAATTCAAGCGTGTATTTCAGTCATATCCATTACAGGTATTTTTGCACTTACCGGTCTCGCGGGAATGTTTAGCTTAGGACAGGCTGGCTATATGGCAATAGGAGCATATGGAACCTTTATCCTGGCAAGCAAGCTTGGTATTTCCTTCTGGTTTACCTCCATTTTAGGCATAACTCTTTCTGCGATTATTGCCTTCATTGCAGCTTATCCGACCGTGCGTCTAAGAAAGGATTACTTTTCTCTGATCTCTATCGGACTTGGACAAGCGGTAACCGCTTTACTTATCACATTTAGCAGTATCACCAACGGATCACAGGGCTTTACTAAAATTCCAAAGGTGAAGAATTTAATTATCATTGTATTAGTTATTACAGTAGTTGTTATCATCGCAATTCACAATTTAAAATATTCACGTTTTGGCCGTATGTGTATTGCACTAAAAAATGATGAATTAGCAGCGAAGAGTTTTGCCATTGATGTGTATAAACTGAAGATTAAAATCTATGTTTTGGCTTCCGTTATTGCTTCCATCTCCGGTATTTTACTGGGTCTCCAAAGCAGAGTTCTTCTTCCTGAAACCTATGGCTTCACCGCATCCTCCGAGTTGGAAATCTTCCTTTTCTTCGGAGGTACCAACAGTATGACAGGATCTGTAATTTCAGGTTTTGTACTTAAGGTCTTACCGGAGCTTTTCAGAAGTGTAACTTTATTTGGTCAAAGCTTACAAGAATACCGTACCATTTTATACTGCATTTTAATTATTATCGTATTGAACGTAAGACCGACCGGTTTGTTTGGTGAATACGAGATTAATCTGAAAAACATAAAAAAATTATTCTCAAAGACAAAGAAAAAAGAAAACCATGGAAGGAGGGGGCATAAATAATGAGTGAATACATACTCAGAACGAAAGAGATTGGAATTAAATTCGGCGGTGTAACCGCGGTAGATAAGTTCTCCATGGAAATCAAAAAGGGAGAAATTAAAGGTATTATTGGTCCGAATGGAGCCGGAAAAACCACCATCTTTAATCTTTTGTCACATATTTATACACCCGGTTCAGGAACCATAGAATTCGATGGCGTGGATGTAACTGCAAAGGATCAAATCCAAATCGCCCGTATGGGACTGTCAAGAACCTTCCAGAATACCCGTCTTTTTGCAGGTCTTAATGTCCTGGATAATGTCAAGGTTGGCTTGGATCATGCCGGTAAATACAGTATGCTGGAAGCGTTTTTCAAACTGCCCCGCGTTCGTAAGGAAGAAAAACGAATCGAAGCGGAGGCAATGCATTGCCTTGAGGTTCTAAAGCTTTCTCAATTTGCAGAGATGAGACCAAGTAATCTATCCTACGGTATACAAAGAAGAGTAGAGATTGCACGTGCTCTTGCCAGCAAGCCGAAATTACTTTTGCTTGATGAGCCGGCTGCCGGTCTTAATCCCGAGGAGGTATTTGTATTAATCGACTTTATCAGGGACATTAAGGAGAAGTTTGACTTATCAATTTTAATCATCGAACATCGTATGGATCTGATTATGAGCTTATGCGATTACATCTATGTTCAGGATTTCGGACATACCATTGCTCAGGGAACACCTGAGGAGATACAAGTGAATCCGGCTGTATTAGCTGCATATTTAGGTGAGGAGGAATAGTAGCATGGCATTGTTGAATATTAAGGACTTAAGAGTCACATATGGACAAGTAGAAGCTATTCATGGCATCAATATGCAGGTGGAGAAAGGCAGCATTACTGCAATTATTGGCTCAAACGGAGCAGGTAAAACTACGATTCTGAATGCTATCTCCGGCATGGTTAAGCGTACCGGAACTATTGAATTTGACGGTAATAAGCTGCCGGATAAATCGAATCAGATCGTAAAATTTGGCATATCACAGGTACCGGAGGGACGTAAGGTTTTTGCAGGGTTATCGGTAGAAGAAAATCTGCGAATTGGTGCTTATAGTAATAGTAACAGAAGTGAAATCAACTGTCTGATGAATGAGCAATATAAGCTTTTCCCCCGTCTTAAGGAACGAAAGAATCAGGATGCCGGAACTCTTTCCGGCGGTGAGCAACAGATGCTGGTTATATGCAGAGCGCTAATGTCTAAGCCTCGCCTACTGCTGCTTGATGAGCCCTCCCTTGGATTGGCTCCGATTGTTGTAAAGGACGTGTTTGCCAATATACAAGCGGTTAGAGACCAGGGCATTACGGTTGTTCTCGTTGAACAAAATGCAAAGAAATCTTTAAGTATTTGTGATTACGGTTATGTAATCGAGAATGGTAATATTGCCTGCAAAGGTACAGGCAAAGAGCTGTTGGATAATCCTGATATTGCGAAGGCTTATTTAGGTGGAAATCGATGTAGCGTTGATCCAATCGGCTAATATAAATCAAGGAGTAGAATATGGAAGTTAATAATAGTGTGGTGGATAAATTGAGGGTCAGAGTGTTTGACACAAGAAGAGAAATGGGTCATAACGCTGCCAAGGATGTTGAAAATAGATTAAAGAGAATTATTGCCGAGAAGGGAGAAGCTACCGTAGTATTTGCAGCAGCACCTTCTCAGAATGAGCTACTGGAAGAATTACTTCTTTGTGATGTGGAATGGAATCATGTGCGTGCGATGCATATGGATGAATATATCGGACTCCCGAAGGATGCACCGGCCGGCTTTGGAAATTTCCTGCGCCGCGCAATCTTCGATCGTGTCACCTTTAAAGAGATTCACTATATAGCTGATGCCGGTGAAGAAGAAGCAAAGGCCTGTGAGACCTATAGTGAACTCTTAAAGAAGTATCCACCGGATTTGATTTTACTGGGTGTGGGTGAAAATGGACACCTGGCATTTAATGATCCTCCGGTTGCAGATTTTAATGATCCTTATTTAGTTAAGGTGGTGGAGCTCGATGAGGTATGCCGCAATCAGCAAGTAAATGACGGCTGTTTCCCTACCTTAGCGGATGTTCCGAAATACGCATTGACACTGACTATGAGTGCAATTATCAATACTCCGGAGACCATTGCGGTTGTACCGGGTAAATTAAAGGCAAATGCAGTTGAAGCGATGCTTCATGGACCAATCTCTACCGCTTGCCCGGCAAGCATACTAAGAACACATGCATCCTCAGTACTTTATCTGGATAAGGATAGTGCATCAAAGGCAAAGCTTAGCCTGTAGAGCAGAATAAAGGAGTGTATCAAATGCAATTACATAGAATGTCAGCAGATGAAATTATGAGACAGGACCCGGATTTGGCGATTATTCCTGTTGGCTCCATAGAACAGCATGGACCCCACCTTCCGGTAATCACAGACTGGTCAATTGCTACCGCTTTAGGCGAAGGAGTGGCAAGGAA
The DNA here is from genome assembly GCA_023409835.1 of Bacillota bacterium. Classification (GTDB taxonomy): domain Bacteria; phylum Bacillota; class Clostridia; order Lachnospirales; family Lachnospiraceae; genus Mobilitalea. The sequence goes on along the minus strand of JAEYQV010000051.1, from coordinate 11,205 downwards.
GACGGGAGGATTTCTTATTCCTGCGTTACCGATCAGCACCTGTCGCGAGCAGATGGGAAAAAAAGGCTCTGTCTGGATGAATCCGGATACCTTCTATCATATGATGACGGACATTATTATGTCCCTCAAGGAGCAGGGCTTCAAAAAGGTTTGTCTCCTGCAATGCCATGGTGGAATTTTTATCATGACACCTCTGGTACGTGAGTTAAATGCAAAATTCAATCCGGATCTGATGGTAGCTAAAATTGATATTTGTGATATCTTCCCGATGCTTTATAAGGAAGGCATTATGGAGACCAACACGGAATTGCATGCCGGTGAATGTGAAACCTCACTTATGCTGCATTTGGAGCCGGATACGGTACTTATGGAGGAGGCAAAGGATTACGTACCCGATGTGGCACGTTCCTATTTAAGCTACGGCAGTATATTCCGAGCAACTCCTTCCGGTGTATGGGGCGAACCAACAAAGGCTTCAGCCGATAAAGGGAAACGTATCCTGGAATATGCCGTTGATTATTCAGTTACTCAGATGCAGGTAGCATTTGATTTTATGTCTGCGAAGGAACCCTTTGGATACAGTCATTTTTAAGGAGGAAGAAATGGGAGATAAAGTTAGAGTATTATTAGTTGGTGCTGCATTTTCCGCGGATTTACATGCAGATGGCTATGCACGAATTAGAGATAAAGCACAGATCGTTGGAATTGTTGACAGGGCAGTAGACAAAATCAAAGCCCTGGCGGACCGATATGGATTTACAGACTATGTTGCGTATGATGATTTTGAGAAGGCGATTGCAGAAGTCGAATGTGATGTAGTGGATATCTGTATGCCCAACTTCCTGCATCATGATGTTGCAATAGCAGCTTTAAATCGCGGCAGGCATGTTATTTGCGAGAAGCCCCTGGCTACTACGGTTGAAGATGCAAGAAACATGGTTGAGACAGCAAAAAGGGTAGGAAAGCAGATCTATTATGCGGAGGATTGGTTGTTTGCTCCTGCATTCCAAAAAGCCATTCAAATCATGAATAGCGGACAGCTTGGAAAACCCTTATATATCAGAGCTCATGAAAGTCATTCCGGTTCTCATAGTCCCTTTGCCCAGTCAATTAAATATTGCGGGGGAGGCTGCATGGTACATTTGGGTGTACATCCGGTCAGCTTTATGTTGGCACTGAAGAACAATGAATGGAAAGAGTTAGTGGCTATGACCTCCGGCGGCGGTGATAATAACCTGATCCATCATAAGATGGAGGGCGAAGACTGGGCTGGGGCCTTCATGAGCTTCAAGGATGGAACCTATGCAACCTTAGAGGCTAACTATGTAACCGTAGGCGGTATGGAGGATATGGTAGATATCTATTGTGAGCAGGGATGCATCCATGTAGATTTATCCTTCTCTGGACCGGTGAAGGTATTTAGTATTCCGGGACTGGATTATACCGTAGAGAAGGCAGAGGTGACAACCGGCTGGTCCACACCTGCAATTGACGAAAAATATAACTTGGGATATACGGGAGAAATTCTTCACTTTATGGAATGTGCAGCTCAAAACAAAGAAGCTATGGTAGGACTTCGCGGAGTTGACGGACTGGAAGCATTCGAAGTAATAAATCTGATTTATCAATCATCACGCGAGGGAATCAGAATTAAAAATAGTAAATTGGAGGCGTAATAATGATGGGAAAGGATATTATGATACCGATAACCATAGGCGGAGTAACCTTTAAGAATCCGTTCTTCGTAGCATCCGGTCCGACAACCAAAAATGTTCGCCAATTAAAACGTATCGAGGAGACTGGCTGGGCTGCGGCAAGTATCAAGCTCAGTATTGATCCGGCTCCTTATATCAATCGTAAACCTCGTTATGGTATTTTCGAGGATAGGAATGCCCTGGCATTTACTACAGAGAAAAGATTAACCTTCGAAGAAGGCTTAACGCTGGTCAGAGATGCTAAGAAGGTGTTAACCGACCTCAAGCTGATGGCAAACATTACCTATGCCGGAGATAATGGAGTAGAGGGCTGGGTAAATATGGCGAAGAAGTTTGAGGAAGCCGGAGCAGATATCATCGAGTTAAATATGTGCTGTCCGAATATGTCCTTTAACGTGGAGCTAACCAGCGGAGACTCTGCTTCCACAACAAAGAAGACAGGAGCCAGCATGGGGCAACAGGCAGATGTTGCAACTGAGATAGCAAAAGCAGTAAAGGAAAATATCAGTATTCCCTTGTTTGTTAAGCTGACACCGGAAGGCGGCCAGATTGCTAAGGTTGCACAGGCACTATATGCGGTAGGTGTGGATGCTGTCGGGTCAGCAGGCAATCGCATGGGTATACCTCCAATAAATCTGGAGCATCCGGAAAGCTCCTTCTTTCATATGCAGGACGAGATCAGTATGAGCTGTCACTGCGGAAGCTGGCTGAAACCGCTGGCACAGCGCGATACCTATGAAATAAGAAAGGTATGCGGCAATGATCCCTTTATTATGGCAACAGGCGGTATCACTAACTGGAAGGACGCCGTTGAGATGGTGCTGTGCGGAGGAAATCTGCTTGGTATCTGTGCAGAGACCCTGATCAACGGATATGACATTGTCCGTCCTATGATTGCAGGAATGAAGCAATACATGGAGGACAACGGATATGCTACGCTGAATGATTTTTGCTCAAAGATCGTACCGGAGGTAAAAACAGCAACAGAAGTTACACTTCACGGTGGCTATGCCAAAATTAAGAAGCCTAATCTTTCAGCTCCCTGTAAGGTGGCTTGCCCCCATCATGTTCCGGCTCAGGCTTATATTACAAAGGTAGCCAAAGGGGAATACAAAGAAGCCTTTGATTTGATTACCTCGAAGAATCCTTTGCAGGGAATCTGTGCCCTTGTATGTACTCATCCCTGTGAGGATGCATGTACCCGTGGAATTAAGGGAAGACCCGTTCAGATAAGGGATATCAAACGCTTCGTGCTGGAATACGGAAAAATGAGTGGCTGGAAGCCCAATGCTTTGGCAGTAGCAGATAACGGTCATAAAGCTGCGGTAATCGGTTCGGGTCCTGCCGGTCTTTCCTGTGCGGTAGAGCTTAGAAGAGCCGGCTACCAGGTGACTGTATTTGAACGGGAGGAAAAGCCGGGTGGAATGCTCTCCTATGGCTTACCTAAGTTCAGACTGGGACAAAGCATCCTAGAGGAAGAGCTGGAAGCGATCAAGGAGCTGGGCATTATATTTGAAACAGGTAAGGAACTTGGCAGGGATATATCCGTATCCTCCTTGAAAGAGGATGGCTTCGAAGCGATCTTCCTGGGAACCGGTGCTCAAAAAGTGAATGTACTTCATTTACAGGGAGAAGGGGCTCAGGGAGTTATCTATGCAAATGAGCTACTGAAGAGTGTAAGTAAGGAAGAACCCATAACAATCGGAAAAACGGTAGTCGTATATGGCAATCATTATGCGGCAATCGATTCTGCCAGGACTGCGGTAAGACTAGGCGCAGAAAATGTTTATCTGGCATATAAAAATGCTTCTTCGAAGCGTTCCTTCCTGGTTGAAAACCTAAAGAGGGCTGTGGCTGAAGGAGTAAAGCTAATAAATGAGGTAGAAGTAAAGAGTATTGAAACGATGGATGGCAGAGTTGCAGCTGTCGAATTCTTAAACCAGGCCGGAATCACCATGAAGGTGGACTGTGAAACCCTGATTATCGGACAGGGAACACAGGCAGAGCTTGACCGGATTGGAAGCATTGGCAGCTCCAATGGCTTCGTTAAAATCTCAGCGAAAACCGGTGCAACAGATCAAGATGGCGTATTTGCAGGCGGAGATGTCGTAAGAAATGCCAATATTATCACAGCAATTGCTACAGGTAAAGCGGCAGCGGTATCTATGGATCGATATATCCTTGGTGAAAAGGCAACCCTGCAATATACCGAAAGCGTGGTATGCGTCAATACAGAGGATGTACTTCAACGAGTAGGATATTTTAAGGAAGAGCAAGCAGCTGTCAATACCGATACCGAGGTTACAAAAGAGCTTAACAACAACTTTGAGACATATACAAGAGTTTTGACAGAGGAGGAAGCCGTCAAAGAAGCATCCCGCTGCTTAAACTGTGGATGTGGAGAGGGTTGTCAATTATGTAAAACCATTTGCACCGATTTTGCTCCCTTCATCAAGGAGACGGATACCTTAGCAATAGAACCTGAGGCTTGTGTAGCCTGTGGTATGTGCTATAATCGCTGTCCAAATAAAAATATTGAAATGGTTATTACGAGTAAAAATGTTTAGGACAAGCAGTAAGCTGTAGTATTTGATAATTGCGAAACGGTTAAGCTTTGTTATTTTCATACAACAGATACATATCCTTCACTTCGCGGCTAGCGCAAGCTACGTTCAGGAACATGCACCTGTTGTATGAAAAATTAATGCATATAATGAGTTTTGCAATTAACCATTGCAGTAGTATATAAAGGAGGAAGTGTTAGTGCTTAGGTTGAAACAGGAATATTTAGCATCAACAGCTGCTTGGGAAGAAGCTGGGATCTCAACTCCCAAGTATGACAGGCAGACGATGATTGCAAATACAAAGGAAAACCCAAAGTGGGTACACTTTGGATCAGGTAATCTATTTCGTGGCTACATCGCTGTGTTACAGCAGGAGCTTCTTAATAAGGGCATTGAGGACACCGGTGTTATTGCAGTAGAGACCTATGATTATGAAATTTTGGATAAAGTATATCACCCCTATGATAACCTGAGTCTCATTGTAACCATGTATCCCGACGGTAGTCTGGGTAAACAGGTAATGGGCAGCATTAGTGAAGCACTGGTGGGTGATTTTTCTAAGAAGAATGACTGGGAAAGACTCAAGAAGATCTTTGCAAATCCATCCCTTCAGATGGCAAGCTTCACAATTACGGAAAAGGGTTATAGCCTTGCAAAGACCTCCGGTGAATATTTCCCTGAAGTACTTGAGGATTTTTTAAACGGTCCCGCACGTCCCAAAAATGTTATAGCGAAGGTGGTTGCCCTTGCTTATGAAAGATATCAGAGCGGAAAATATCCGATCGCGTTCGTTAGTATGGATAACTGCTCCCATAATGGTGAGAAGCTGTACAATTCAGTGAAAAAGGTAGCTGTAAAATGGTTTGAGAACGGTTATGTAGAGAAAGGATTTATTGAATATATCAATAATCCCGAGCTGGTTTCTTTCCCTTGGTCCATGATTGATAAAATTACACCGAGACCCTCTGAGACCGTAAAAGAGCAGCTGAATCAGTTAGGAATTGGAGATACCGACATCATCTGTACGAAGAAGAACACCTATGTAGCTCCTTTTGTCAATACCGAAGAGGCACAGTATCTTGTTATTGAAGATGATTTTCCTAACGGACGTATGAAATTAGAAGAAGCGGGTGTATTCTTTGCAGATCGCGATACTGTCGATAAATCAGAAAAAATGAAGGTTTGTACCTGCTTAAATCCGTTACATACCACCCTGGCAGTCTATGGATGTCTGTTAGGCTTCCATTCCATTGCAGATGAGATGAAGGATGAGTGCCTGAAGAAGCTTATTACGAAGGTTGGATATGAGGAAGGACTTCCGGTGGTAATAAATCCGGGAATTATCGATCCGAAGGGCTTTATTGATGAGGTAATCGGCAAGAGATTCCCCAATCCATATACTCCGGATACTCCTCAGAGAATTGCTACCGATACCTCACAAAAGGTGGCAATCCGGTTCGGAGAAACCATTAAGGCATATAAGGCAAGCGATGATTTGAATCCTAAGAATCTCAACTTTATTCCTCTTGTCCTGGCCGGCTGGTTAAGATATCTGCTCGGAATAGATGACAATGGAAATGAAATGCAATTAAGTCCTGATCCAATGCTGAATGAGCTGAAAAACTACTTAGCCGGGATCCAATTAGGTCAGCCTGAGTCTGTCATGGAGGTTCTAAAACCGATACTGTCCGATGACAAATTATTCGGTATCAATCTTTATGAGGTTGGTTTAGGTGATATGGTAGAGAACTACTTTAAGGAATTAATTCAGGGCACTGGCGCTGTCAGAGCTACTTTACATAAGTATTTGGTTAACTAAGAACGAATACCACTTAAATATGGTTTATCGGAGGTAATATGAATGGATGAGTTTATTATTAAATCAGAGAACTCCGGAGGAATATCGGATGGGGAACTGAGGGCAGCATTGGAGAAATCCTTAAAAAATCATGAAAGAGTAATAAGAAAAGTTCTTTTAATACCTCCGGATTTTACAAGGCTATATTCAGGTGCAGGCAAAATTGTTGAGTATTATTATGACCTGCTAAAGGACAACTGCCAGATCGATATTATGCCCGCAGTCGGTACTCATGAAGCAATGAGCGAGCAGGAAATCAGAGCTTTCTTTGGTAATGAGGTTCCGGTTGAAAGTGTAATAGAACATAACTGGAGAAAAGATGTTGTTAAGATAGGTGAAGTGCCGAAGGAATTCGTAACAGAAGTATCGGAAGGACTTGTTGAGAATTCAATCGATGTTGAAATAAATCGAAGATTATTAGATCAATCCTACGACTTAATTATATCCATAGGACAGGTTGTGCCTCACGAGGTTGTTGGCATGGCAAACTATAGCAAAAACATATTTGTCGGATGCGGCGGAAGCAATATGATTAACCAGTCCCATATGCTGGGGGCTTTCTATGGCGCGGAGAGAATTATGGGGAAGGATTTCTCACCGGTACGTAAAGTGTTTGATTATGCGGAAGAGAGATTCGTACAGGACATTCCCTTACTGTATGTTCTTACGGTTACTACCAATACCGGGCACGATACCAATATCCATGGATTGTTTGTAGGAAGAAGCCGCAGTATCTTCGAGGAAGCGGTCAGCCTTAGCCAGGAGAAGAATATAACCTTTGTTGACAAGCCGTTGAAAAAGGTAGTTGCTTTTCTGGATGAGAGGGAATTCAAGACAACCTGGGTAGGAAATAAATCCATCTATCGTTCCAGAATGGCAATTGCCGAAGGCGGAGAGTTGATTGTATTGGCGGCAGGAATACGAAAATTCGGTGAAGACAGCGGTAATGATGCAATGATCCGAAAGTACGGATATGCCGGTAGAAAAAATGTATTAGGACTTGTGAAAAACAATGAGGATCTGCAGAATAATCTATCTGCTGCGGCTCATTTAATCCATGGTTCCTCCGATGGCTTATTCTCCATTACTTACGCAGTTAAGAATATCAGCAAACAAGAAATTGAAAGCGTAGGTTATCATTATATGCCTTATGAAGAGGCGATCCGTAAGTATGATCCGGATAAATTAACTGATGGTTATAATACCCTGGAGGACGGAGAAGTAATTTACTACATTAGTAATCCGGCACTGGGATTGTGGGCATCCAAAGATAGATTTTAGTACGAAAGAAGAGGAGGTAAGTTCATTGTTGATTTTGGCTCTTGAGTCTAGTACAACATCTGCCAAGGCAATGCTGTACAGTACGGCAGACGGTGTTATAGATCTGGTTACGCAGGAGTATCTACCTCAGAACAGTGACGGTAAAACACAGGATGCAGAAGGTGTCTTCCTGCAGACCATGCAGGTTGGAAAACAGGTAAGTTCGGGCCATAAGATTGACTGCATCGTACTGAGCGGGGTATGGCACAGTGTGCTTTTATGCGATCGAGATATGAAACCTCAGACGAGGGTCTTGAGCTGGGCAGATACCAGCGCAGCAGGGCTATGCAATAAACTTAGAAACGACAAGGAAAGGGTAGAAGAATTTTATCAGACAACCGGATGTATGGTAAATGCTATTTATCCTGTATTCAAACTACAAAATCTAAGGGAACAGGGATATCGACTGGAGGATTACTATATCTTTGGACAGGGAAGCTATAATACTTATCGGTTAACGAATCAGAGAATCGTAACGGATTGTATGGCTTCCGGAAGCGGTTTGCTTAATATACATACGAAAGCCTTTGATGAGGACATCTTAAAGGAAGTTGGTATAACGAAAGAACAGCTTTGCAAGATTGTTACATATAAAGATATGGTTCCACTGACAGAGGAGGGCGCAGAGCTGCTGGGGCTTAAAGCCGGTATACCGGTCATGCCGCCCTGTGCAGATGGAGCTCTGAATCAGGTAGGAGTAGGGGCTTTGGAAGAAGGCGTTATGACATTTTCCGTAGGTACAAGTGCAGCCATTCGACTTACAACCTCCAAACCCATTCTTCCAAAAAAACCGAGTACCTGGTGTTATTTATCACCAACCCTTTGGTTGAGCGGAGCAGCTACCTCCGGTGCCTGTAACTGTATTGATTGGTTTCGCGATAATTTCTATCTGGCAAGCTATTCTGAGATTGAAGAGAATAGCTATGGGATTACAGATACTCCGGTATATTTACCATTTTTATTTGGAGAACGTTGTCCCGGATGGAAGGATGATCAACGGGGGATGTTTGTGGGAATTCAGCCCCATCATACCAAAGCGGATTTTTACCAGGCGGTTCAGGAAGGTATTTTATTTAATGTATATCAATGCTATAAGGTGCTAACGGAATTGAACGGTAAACCCGGTAGAATTATATTATCCGGAGGAATTTTAAAGTCCGAGTTCTGGACGCAGATGTGTGTAGACATTTTTGGTACCGAGATGGAGATACCAACCATTGATCAATCCTCATTAATGGGTGCAATTGTTCTGGCCTGTGACGGAATCGGAGCTATCGCAAATCTGAATTCATATCCTTTTGAAAAAGGGAAGATTGTGAAGCCGAAGCCTGAACGAATAAAGCTCTATGAGAAGAAATTTGAGCAGTATCTCGCTTGGTACAACAAGCTGAACTAATCGGTCATAAAGAATAGTAATAGATTCCATTGTAAGGTTAACCCATAAATGATGTAGAAGATAAAGATAGAAATTATCAGAGAGAGGGTATATGATGAAGATACTGGTTACTCCTACTTCAATGCAAGAAGGGAAGAATAGCAAAGCATTAGAGCTTTTGAAAAGCTTTTCAACAGATTTAGTTTTTAACTCCTATGGAAGACCTCTTACCGAGGATGAATTAATTCCATTGTTAGAGGACTGTGATGGCTTCATTGCAGGTCTGGATGAAGTAACTGAGAAGGTTATTAATAGCTGTAAAAGGCTTAAGGTAATATCTCGCTATGGTGCCGGTGTGGACCGAGTGGATCTGGAAGCTGCCAAAGCGAAGCAGATAGCAGTTACCAACACACCCGGTGTTAATGCAATAGCTGTGGCAGAGCTGGCTTTTTCCTTAATATTAAATCTAGCCAGAAAAGTCTCTTTTTTAAATGAAAAGACCAAAGCCGGTGAATGGATACGTGCAACCGGTATGGAGCTGAATGGTAAGACCATGGGAATTATCGGCTTGGGTGCGATCGGTAAGAATCTGGCAAAGTATGCACAGGGATTATCGATGAATGTCATGGCTTATGATCCTTATATAAACGAGAGCTATGCTAAGGAGAATAATATCACCGTTGCCTCGTTTGATGAGGTGATAGAAAATGCTGATGTAATAAGCTTACACTTGCCGCTGACACCGATGACAAAACACTTGATTAATAAGGATGCGATCAGCAGAATGAAGCAGGGTGCAATTGTAATCAATACCTCAAGAGGAGGTATTATTGACGAAACAGCGGCCTACGAAGCACTCATTAATCATCATCTTGGAGGACTCGGTTTGGATGCCTTTGAGGTAGAGCCGCCAACAGGATCCTTGCTGTTCAATTTAGATAATGTGGTTGTTACCCCGCATACAGGAGCCCATACAAAGGAAGCAATCGATAATATGGCCGATCTTTCGGTTGAAAATCTTATTAATGTACTAAAGGGAAATGAGTGTAAATACATAGTAAATAAGTAGAGGTGAATCAGATGAGCAATGTAATGGATAGAATAAACGCAACAGGGCTTGTTCCTGTTGTTGTAATTGATGATGTAACTACAGCAGTGGATACAGCAAAGGCACTTCTTGCGGGTGGAGTAGATGTGATGGAGATCACCATGCGAACCGAAGCAGGGCTTGATTCGATCAAGCAGGTTGCACAAGCTTGTCCGGAGATGCTTGTAGGAGCGGGAACGGTATTAACGATGGAGCAGTGCAAGAAGGCAATTGAGAACGGGGCAAAATTCATCGTTTCTCCCGGCTATGATCCTGAAATTGTACAATATTGTATCGATCAAAAGATTGATATTTGTCCGGGCTGCGTAACTCCGACAGAGATTACGGCAGGCTTAAAGGCCGGCCTTAGAGTACTTAAGTTCTTTCCGGCGAATATATATGGCGGCTTAAAGGCGATTAAGACGTTAAGAGGACCTTTCCCGATGATTCGATTTATTCCTACCGGTGGTGTGAGTCTTTCCAACCTGTCTGACTTTAATGATCCCGGAATATTTGCTGTCGGCGGAGGCTGGCTTTGCGAAAAGAGTATGATTTCTAACAGAGATTTCACTCAAATCACAGAAATCAGTAAAAACTCGATTAATATCTTACTGGGGTTAAAGAATGAAGCTGGTAAGGATATTACATTAGAGCAGCTTATGGTCGAGGGTGGAACTGTTACTACCAAGAATGTGATCAGAACTAAATCTCAATTAGTTCGCCGTGGTTTTCAGCTAATATCCGAAAACGAGAAAACGGCAGATTTCGTAAAGGAAAATGTAGAAATTAAGTTATCAGTAGAATAGAAGTAGTATCTTTGAGCTGTCGCATTAGCGGTTATGAAACCGCCGGTGCACAGCTCTTTTTATTACAGGCTTCAAAGTACCTTGAGTGCTGTTATTTGTAAATATTCAGCCAGAATTCAGATAATAAACATTTACGCTTCATATTTTTGATATAAAATAAAGGCATTCCAAAGAAAAGGAGTGAGAAAATGAGTGAATCCCGAGGCAGACATGAGTTGAAGTATTATATAAACTATGCCGATGTAATGGAGCTAAGAGCAAGACTTCCATATGTGGCCGGTTACGACAGAAATGCAGCAGAGGGAGAGGGCTACCTAGTCAAGAGTCTTTATTTTGATAACTTTGACGATAAAGCATTAAAAGAAAAGCTGGATGGTGTAAACGAACGTGAAAAGTTCCGCATACGACGTTATAACGACGACACATCCTTTATTAAGCTTGAAAAAAAGAGCAAAAAGAATGGATTATGCTATAAAGAGA
>JAEYQV010000023.1 GCA_023409835.1 Bacillota bacterium | reverse complement strand
TTAATAAATGGAGGTTTTTATATGCTAAAGGAATTTAAAAAATTTGCACTCAAAGGAAATATGATTGACTTGGCAGTCGGTATCATTATCGGCGGCGCGTTTAACGGAATTGTAAATTCGCTGGTGAATGATATTATTATGCCGCTGTTGAGTATTTTCACCAAGAGAATTGATTTCAGTAAGCTGTTCTTTACCTTGGACGGGAAGCATTACGATACGATAGAAGCTGCTGAAACGGCGAATGCCGCTATCGTAAGGTATGGTGCATTCATAACGGGGCTGATCAATTTCCTTATACTGGCCTTTGTTGTGTTTATCATTGTCAAATGGCTCAATAAGCTGAAGAAGCCGGAACAGGCGGCAGCACCTACAACGAAGCTATGCCCTCATTGCCAGTCAGACATCAATATCAATGCGACCAGATGTCCGTATTGCACCTCAGAGGTTAAGTCGGAGCAGTAAGGAAGCAGCGCAATTGTATAAGAAAATGCATTTTGAGAAAGATACTATCCATTGATTAACTGATAAAAACCCGTATACTAGGATTAAACTTGGTATACGGGTTTTTACTATGAATAACTTCTAGTAGCCTGTCCATCTATGGGCGATGATGATTGGGGAGCTTTCCTGCGCAGCGAAGGATGGGAAAATTATAAGGGAAGAAAGGAAATCAGCTATGTTAAGATTTGAGGGTTTTATGGCCGGAGTAAATCTGGGAGGTTGGGTATCACAGACCCGCACAATGACAACGGAGCATTTTGATACCTTTATTACGGAAGCGGATATCAGACAAATTGCTTCCTGGGGAATGGATCATGTCAGGCTTCCGATTGACTATATGCTGCTGGAGGAGGATCATAATCCCTTCCAATATCATAAGGAGGGGTTTGCTTATATCGACCAGTGTATCGAATGGTGTGAGAAATATCAGCTTAATACTATTCTGGATCTTCATCGGGCGGCAGGCTATGCCTTCCATTCCTTAAAGGAGAACAAGCTATTTGAGGATGAGCTTCTGCAGAGGAGATATATCTGCTTATGGCAGGAATTTGCAAGACACTGTCTTAACTATGGCAGTAATGTGGTCTTTGAGCTCCTGAATGAAATCGTAGAACCAAACAGTGACCGCTGGAATGACCTCAGCCAAAGAACCATAGCAGGAATCCGGGAGATTGATCAGAACCGAGTAATAATCATTGGCGGTAATAATTATAACAGTGTGAATACCCTGAAGGAGCTGGAGCCTATCTCCGATCAGAACCTGGTCTATACCTTCCATTTTTATGAGCCGCACATCTTTACCCACCAGAAGGCCGGCTGGGAGCCATTGCTTAAGGATCTGGAATTTAGTGTTCCTTACCCCTCCGGTAAGGAGATCTATGAACGTTGTGTGACAAAATCAGAAGAGTTTAAACAGAGATATACCTTTGAGGAAACGATAGATCAGGAGTATCTGAGAAGATACCTTCAGCCCGCTCTGGAATTTGCAGAGAAGAGAAAGGTGAGACTATACTGCGGAGAGTATGGGGTAATCGAATATGCTCCGATGGACAGCAACCTCCGCTGGCATAGGGATTTAAGCGAGCTGCTTAGAGAATATGGGATCGGCAGAGCTGTCTGGAGCTACAAGCAGATGAGCTTCCCTATGGTAAATCAGAAATCGGTGGTCAGGGATAAGGAGCTGATACGTATCGTCAGTGAGAAATAACTGACCGGACTTATACGTTATTAAGCGTTTGAAGATTAAGGAGAGCTCCCGGTAATTCTGTTGCCGAGTAGCTTACAGACATACATAGAGATAAAATTATATTAGCTGCGGCAGGGAATAGGAAACCTTGCGGCAGCTTTTTTTGCAAACAAACAATATTTATCGGTCTATCTTCTTCCTGACAGGTGAATTGGCTTACCATTTCACTTTGTTGGTAAAGAACTCCTCTTCGGGAAGGAATGAGCATGCATAATATAACTGCTTCGTGCGAATGGTAGTAATAGGATCATGTACTCAAATTCACCTTGTGCTCCATGTCAAGAATTGCTATAATAAACATGGACCGGGCAGTCAGAGCCGGCATAAGTTATCTTACAGGAAGATAATTCGGAAAAAGCCAGAAATATACTGAAGAACTGTGATGTTCGTGCAGAGGCACTCACACCTTGTTCTACCCGTTTTTTTGAGTTGCCGCAGCGGCATCATGTTAGAAGTATTTCGTAAGAATGGAGATTTATATGCTGAGACGATTTTATCCGAAGAGAGTTGCGGATTCCGCTTATGCAATCAACTATAAGAAATTATATGAAGAAGGCTACCGCGGAGTTATTTTTGATATTGACAATACCTTGGTGGAGCATGGTGCCGATGCTGATCAGAGAGCGATTGATTTGATTGCCGGTCTGAAGAAGATTGGATTTCAAGTTTGCCTGATCTCCAACAATAAGGAGGAACGGGTAAGACGGTTCAACCGGGAGATTAAAGTGAATTATATTCATGATGCTAGGAAGCCTGCCAGAAATAATTATATTAGAGCTACCATTATTATGGGGACAACGATTGAGAATACGGTGTTTGTCGGTGATCAGTTATTTACGGATGTATTCGGAGCCAACCGTGTGGGAATGATGACCTATTTTGTAAAGCCCATCGGACCGAAGGAGGAGATTCAGATCGTCTTCAAACGAAAACTGGAGCGTATTGTATTAAATCACTACCGGAAGGATCTGAAACGTGGAAGGATTACAAAAGGATAATATCATATTAATCGGCTTCATGGGCTCCGGGAAGACCAGCGTCGGGAGGCAGCTGGCGAAGCTTTTGGGCTATGACTTTCAGGATACGGATACGCTGATCGAACAGCAGGAGCAGGAAACCATTGCTCATATGTTCGAAACGAAGGGAGAAGAGCATTTCAGAGAGCTGGAAACAGCTATTCTGAAAAGACTGCAGTCTGAACTAAATCATACCGTATTATCCACCGGCGGAGGGCTTGTACTAAGGGAGCAGAACAGGGAACTGTTAAGGCGGATGGGATATGTAATCTATCTGCAAGCCTCCAACGGGACAATCGTGGACAGAGTTATGGGAGATACAACCAGACCACTTCTTCAGGGAGAAGAATTAAGAGCTAAGGTGGAGCGTCTGCAGAGAGAGCGGAAGCCGATCTATACGAGGACAGCACACAAGCTGATTCGGACGGATGACAAGACTCCGAAGGCGATAGCAGAGGAGATAATCTCAGACTATCGGAGAGAGTATTTTGTATAATTGGAAAGATAGAACCGTTATAGGAATCATAGGATAAGGAGGTAGTGCATGAGGATTTTGGTTATTAACGGACCCAACTTAAATTTCCTTGGAATCAGGGAAAAGGGCATCTATGGGAGCGAGGATTATGACTATTTACTTGGATTACTTGAGAATAAGGCCAAGGAGCTGGGTATAACGATAGAAACCTTTCAGAGCAACTGTGAGGGTGAGATTATTGACCGGCTGCAGAAGGCATACTATGACAAGGTGGATGGCATCATCATCAATCTCGGGGCTTACACCCATTACAGCTATGCAATCAGGGATGCGCTTTCCAGCTTATCCATGCCTAAGATTGAGGTACATATCTCGAATATTCATCAGAGGGAGGAGTTCCGCCATACCTCTGTTACTGCCCCGGCATGCAACGGACAGATTTCGGGACTTGGACTGCAAGGTTATCTGCTGGCAGCAGATGCAATTCTTAAGCTGAAGGAAAAGTAAGACAGGGTTATGACCTTGATAGGAAAAGTCTTTATCAGGCAAATAGAAAGATAGGAAGGATTGGAAGGACAACATGGATAATTATAAGAAGGTACAGGATATGATAGGTAAAATGGAGCTAGGTGCATTATTGATCTCTAACGGTAACAATATGCGCTATGTCAGCGGCTTCTCCGGAGAGACAGGCTATCTGTATATCTCCGGCAACAGACATGCCGTAATTACGGATTCGAGGTATACAATCCAGGCAGAGCTGGAGGCTGAGGGCTATGAGGTGGTCACGATCGGAAATAATGGTTATGAAGAGGTGATCAATGATATCCTGAAATCGGATCAGGTTGCCAGACTGGGGTTTGAATCTGAGGATCTGTTATATGCGAAGTACGAGAATTTGAAGGAAAGATTACAAATTGAGGAACTTGTCCCGATTAAGGATGAGATTACTCGCTTAAGAAGGATTAAAACACCGAAGGAACTGGAATACATCCGCCGTGCCGAAGAAATCGGTGATGAGGTATTTACGGAAATACTGAATTTCATTAAGCCCGGTATGACGGAGTTAGAGATTGCGGCCAGAATCGAATATCTGCTAAAACTGCACGGAGGACAGCGTTCAAGCTTCCCCGCGATAGTAGCCTCCGGTATCAATTCCTCCATGCCGCATGCAGTTCCGTCAATGAAGAAGGTTGAACAGGGTGATTTCCTGACGATGGACTTTGGCTGTGTTTATGAAGGCTATTGTTCCGATATGACCAGAACGATTGTGGTCGGAAAAGCCTCGGACAAGCAGAAGGAAATCTACCGGACCGTTCTTGAAGCACAGACAGCTGCACTTGATATGATCCGCGCCGGATTAAAGGGCAGGGAGGTAGATCAGGTTGCCAGGGATATTATCTATAAAGCAGGCTATGAGGGCTGTTTCGGACATGGATTGGGACATAGTGTAGGGCTGTTCATCCATGAGAATCCGCGATTATCCCCGATGGAGGAGGAAGTACTTCAGGTAGGTATGACGGAGACCGTTGAGCCGGGTATCTATGTGAAGGGCTTTGGCGGAGTCAGAATTGAGGATCTGGTAGCAGTTACGGAGAATGGGTGTGACAATTTTACTCATTCTGAGAAGAAGCTGATTGAGCTGTAGGACACTTACGCGATGCTTGAATTACGGAAGAAAATCAGCCCAAAGTCTACAAATGACAAAAAATAATTGTTGCAAAATATGTCAGTTTATTATACACTAGAGTGTAGTCAATTTTAAGGAGGATTTTTGAGTATGGTTTCAGCAGGCGATTTCAGAAACGGATTGACAGTTGAAATAGACAATGGCGTGTACCAGATCATCGAGTTTCAGCATGTAAAACCGGGTAAAGGTGCAGCATTTGTTAGAACAAAATTAAAGAATATTAAAAGCGGTGGTGTTATAGAGCGCACATTCCGCCCCACTGAAAAATATCCGCAGGCTCATATAGAGAGAAGCGATATGCAGTATTTATATTCTGACGGCGACCTTTTCCATTTTATGAATGTGGAAAACTACGAGCAGATCGGTATGAACGCAGATGCAATCGGCGATTCCCTGAAGTTCGTTAAGGAAAATGATATGGTTAAGATGCTTTCTCATAATGGACAGGTTTTTGCAATTGAGCCTCCGTTATTCGTAGAGCTTGTGATTACCGATACTGAGCCCGGCTTCAAGGGTGATACAGCTCAGGGTGCTACTAAGCCTGCTGTTGTTGAGACGGGTGCAACCGTATATGTACCTCTGTTCGTTGAGCAGGGAGACAAGATTAGTATTGATACCAGAACAGGCGAGTACATGAAGAGAGTATAGTCTCGCGTAATGCATGCGAGCCATTAAAAGTTTATGCCTGCGTAATCCTCGGCATAAACTTTTTCAAAGGGAAGAAGTATTTTTTAAGAAATTAATATGAGCGCAATCCTAAGAATATTAACATTTTTAGGGATTGCGCTTTTTACGTTTTGTGATAAACAGGGAGAGATAGTGTAAGAGCACTCTAATAAATGTAGGTAGTTAATAAGTAGCTAACAGACAGTCCGACAGCGTTATTCCCTCCACAATATAAGAGCGAAGAAAATGGTGGAGTTTACTATTAAATTGAGATATAATACTACCTAATACATATTATGACAACTATGAAGGGGCCTGCAAGAGAATCTTTATGAAAGGAGTATATGATGGAATGGAAAAACATTACTATATTAATGTTATTGCAGAGAATTATTTTAAAAATGTAATTGATGACCCTGAGTCAATGAAGGTACAGGACAAATTCCTTCACGGTCTTGATCAGAAACAGTTCAAAGAAGGTTTTCTAGCCCTATTATCTTTCATACGTAACCTTTACTGTGACATTGCGCGAGATCCTAGTAGTTTTGGTATGCTGTTGAAAGATAATATTGATATTAATGCAAAGAACACAGACTATACCAACAGCAATGCAAGCTTTCTTCGGATGCCTAACTTATTGCTGATTCTAGGGGCAAGAGCAGAGCTTCAGCCTGACATGTCATTAACGATTGATGGAGGAGTTCTTTCATCGGCCGCAAAGGAACTAAAAATCACTGGTCTGTCGTTATTGCTTACTAAACTTAGAGAGTATGGCTTTGAAATAAGTGGTATGGAAAATACGGTTAAAAAGGGTGATATTATCTCTGTTTCTTATAGTAATCATCAGGCACTTGTCGTAGTGTTGAAAGCTATGGCAGAAGCAACCTTGGAGATGAATAATGGCGACATAAAAAAGCAAAAAAATTATTTCTATATGATGCATAATGGAATTTTGGAAGGTGAGAAAGTTAAGGAACCAAAGCTGACGGTGAAATCAATTTATCATGCGCTTGACCCTTTGAGGAGTGAAAGTGCTGCTGTTTTGCATGAAAGTGTAGCAGATGTGACGAAACAAGCCGTACGTATGGGAGGGTTTATGCGTAACGATTGGTCTTGTGTTTACACAAATATTAAGAATAAGAAAGTTTTAATGAGTCTTCAGGTCAATCAAGAAAAACTTTCGGCCAAGCTTAATCTGCAGCATATCAGTCAATATATGCCGTTGGTAACAGAGCAGCCAAATAAAATACAAGAGTCTATCCGTTCAAATGGATGGGACTGCGGACATTGTAATCCGGGTTGCTCTGGTGGATTTTCGTTTGAGATGGATGGAAAAGCATACAACAAATGCCGTTGCGGATCCTTTGTATTTGAGGATATAACAATGGAAGACGTCCAAAGCTGTACAAAGTTATTAGGGCAGGAGCTTTTGTGTGAAAACATGTAAGCTGAGTTTTGCTGAACGTGCCTTCTTTATCATTTTACTAGATGGAGCTATTACATCCGGACTGAGTGCTTAAGAGATATTACAGACAAGTAGCATAATTATATATACAAGGAGATATCTGACATGAAGCCTAAACTATATTTGGTGCTGGCAATGCTAACCTTTGGAAGTATCGGTTTATTCGTAAGAGAAATTCCTCTACCCTCCGCACAGATTGCAGCTACCCGTGGACTGATCGGGAGCCTGTTCCTGCTACTGGCGAGCATGCTGATGAAGAAGAAGCTGTCAGTACCAGCAATTAAGAAGAATTTGTTCCTTCTGACTGCCTCCGGTGCGGCGATTGGATTTAATTGGATCCTGCTGTTTGAGGCTTATAAGTATACAACCATATCCAATGCTACTTTAAGCTATTATTTCGCTCCGGTGTTCGTTGTATTTTTGTCTCCTCTGGTACTTAAGGAAAGGCTTACTTGGACAAAGGTATTTTGTATTATCGGTGCATTGGCGGGTATGTTTCTGATTGTTGGGACCGGTAATTCCGGAAGCTTTGAAGCAAGAGAGCTGATTGGAATTGGCTTCGGACTGTCGGCAGCGGTACTCTATGCTTCCGTGGTATTGATGAATAAATTCATGAGGGGATTGACAGGTCTGGAGACTACTCTGGTTCAGCTGTCTACGGCAGCCCTGGTTTTGCTGCCCTATGTACTGCTTCAAGGGAATCTCCAATATGGAAAACTTAACGGCAGGGAATGGTTCCTCCTCATGCTTGTAGGTCTGGTCCATACAGGAATTGCCTACCTGGTTTACTTTACTGTATTTCAGAAGCTAAGCAGTCAGACAGTAGCAATCTTTAGCTACATCGATCCGATCTCCGCAATCATGATGTCCGCTCTCTTTCTTGGGGAAACCATGAACGGCCTTCAGGTACTGGGAGGAGTGCTTATCCTGGGAGCAGCCTTTTTAAGCGGCAGAGCATCAAGTAATACCTGACATAATTCAAGGCAACTGTAAAGAAATCTCATAATAATAAGTGAAAGAGAAAATTCAGGCCTGTGGGAATCTCCGCAGGCCTTTTTCTTGATAAATTGGATGAATGTTGTATGTAATTTACAAAAGTGGAAAGGATTAAATTGATGGAATATATTGAACAAGCTATAAATATAATAGTAGTAATAATTTGAAGAAATAATTGAAAAAAAAACGAAAGTGGTGTATTATATATGTATTATTTCGGAAGACACGAAAATATCGGATTGGGGGGCGGTAAAGTGATAGTAATGGATTTGAAAGTTAATAATTTTTATGCTTTTAAAAATTTTCATATTAATATGTCATACCCAAAAAAAATAATAGATTCTAATATCAAGAATGAATACTTAAAGGATCGGTTAAATTTTAGATATAAAAAAGTAAATATTATTATGGGGAGCAATGCTACTGGGAAAACATCTATTGGAAAAATGTTGATGCAAATATTTAACTTTATATCGAAAAAAGATATTGAGAGATTTTCTGGATTAATTTGCGACAAGTCCAAAAAGGCATCTTTTTCTATAGATTTTGTTTTGGATGATTATATATTATATAGATTGGAAACGGAGATTCATCCTAATGATAAGCAAGAGTATAGTGATTCAAATGTAAATGTGTTAGTGAATAGTGTAAAAATAAATCAAAATGATAGTTACGAAAAATGTGTAAAAAGATTTCCTGATAAATCTCTTCATGGTACTGAAAACTATATTATTGAATTGGATAAAATAAGTGCGTTTGGATGGTTCTTTACATACCCTACGGACAATTCACGTTTAAATTGTAAAGATGGAGAAAATAATTATCTGGAAATATTAAATTATACATTGAAGGCATTGGATCCTTCTATAGAAAAGGTTAAAAAGCTAAAGGACGTAGATGATTCATATATTATCAAGACTAAGTATCAAGATCTGATTGTTCAAGACGGACAAGTAATAAAGGAAAGTTTATTATCTAGTGGAACTAAGGGGGGCTTAGATATTGCTTATATGATTGCGGCAATTAAAAATGGTAGAAATGGGTTTTACTATTGCGATGAAAAATTTTCATATGTTCATAGTGATATAGAAAAAGCATTTATAGGCGTGATGATTAATGCATTAATGGATAATGACCAAATATTTATTACTACACATAATACGGATGTTCTAGATATAAATTTACCAAAACATACTTATGTTTTTTTAAAAAAAGATATGTCTGATAGTGAACAACCGATAAAGTGTATTAGCGCATCAGATTATTTAAAAAGAAATACAGATTCTATAAGAAATGCGATAGATAATGATTTGTTTTCAGTTGCACCTAGTTTGGAATTAATATACGATATAGATGAACTGTAAGAGGGTGAGGCTATCTTATGGCAAGTAAATATTATCACTATTATGTAGAGGGACAGACTGACGAAAAAATGGTTAGAATCTTGAAAACTGACTTGCAATTGGTAGTGCCTGGAAAAGTAGAAAAGTTTAATATTATTGAAAATGAATTATCATCTAGTAGAACTATAGGGCTAAAAAAAGGAACTATAGTTGTTTTGGTTTTTGATACCGATACAAATAATAATAGTATATTAGATAAAAACATCAAATTCCTTCAAGAACAGAATAATATAAGTAAAGTAATTTGCATAACACAAGTTGGCAATCTTGAAGATGAGTTAATAAGGAGTTGTGATATAAAAGAAATCAGAGAGTTGACTGGAAGCAGATCGAATAGTGATTTTAAAAATGATATGTTGAAGCAAAATAATTTCATGAATAAATTAGAAAGAAAATTTTTTGATTTTAATAAGTTTTGGAATTGTTCAGCATCAAATCAATTTAGCTACATAAACAATGAAGCAAAGTTAATAAAAAAAAGAGTATAGTGACTGAGTTTCATCCAATTTATCACTAAATATATATCATTGATGGTTTAACTGTTTTATGTAAATTTACATAATCTAAAGCGATTATGTAAATTTACAGATAATACAAGAAATAAACGTAACTAATAATAATATATATAAATCATGTAAATGAATTCCGACTTAAAGAGAGTGTAGTCTACAAAATATAATTAATTAGCTCAAATTAATGAAAGTAAGAACTCCTTAATTTGAGCTGTTTTTATATCTATATCATCGTTAAGAGCTCCCGGTATATCGGGTCAATTACTTCGTCAGGCAGCTTTCTGTCCTGAAAATGCTCCACAGCCTGCTTTGCCTGTGCTACCAGCATTTCCAAGCCGGTAACAGCCTTTATTCCGATGGACTTTGCCTGCAGGGTAAGCTTTGTCTGAATAGGATTGAAGATGGCATCCAGCACAGCTTCACATTTCGTGAAGGTGGTCAGATCAAGCGGGGAGGCATCTATATTGGGAAACATACCACAGGGAGTAGTATTTACGATAAGCTCGGCATCGGTATGATCGCGGTAGCATTCTTCATAGGTAATCGTATCCTCCGTGACATGACGGCTTACGATCAGAAGCTTAGAAGCCCCCAGATCCCTCAGCAGGGTACGAACTGTATGGGAGGTACCGCCATCACCCAGAATCAGACACTTCTTTCCCTCTATTCGTATCTCATGATGCTTTATCATATAATGAAAACCGTAATAATCGGTGTTATAACCGGATAACCGGCCATTTCTGTTAACAATCGTATTGACGGCACCGATCCTTGCGGCCAGGGGGTCCAGCTCATCCAGATATGGAATTACTTCCTGCTTATAGGGTATCGTCACGTTAATCGCAGTAAAAGCCTTTTCTATCATGAAGGCTTCGAATTCCTCCCTGTTTAAGGGAATCAGATCATATTGATATTCTGCCAGCTTCCCGTGAATTATTTTCGAGTAGCTGTGTCCTAATTTTTCACCAATTAAACCATATCTCATATTTTCCCTCATTTCTGTATCTACGTATCTTACAGTCGGTATCCGGTATATCAGCACAGATCGAAGCAGGCTGAGTTAAGCTTTGAAAATCCTGCTCGGACTTATCAAAAGGATAATATAAGAACCCTCAGAATGCAAGCGGTTTTGTTTCCATATATTCGGAATATTTTCTTTCAGAGGGAATATATTGTTTTAAGAACGGGTGGATAAGCTATCCGATGGAGTCTTATACGGAAAGGAAGGTGGGATATGAACACGAAAGACGAGCTTCTTAAGATTTTTTCCTTAAAACTACGGACAGTACTTAGTAAGCTTCAGATAGATTTTAATAACCTTCAGGAAATGCGCCTGCGGATGAATGCGCCGCTTCTGATCATATATGAAAACAGGGAATATTTTGTGACGGAGGAGGCCAAATTAACCAACCTGGCTTCCCAGGGAATCCTGATCTCGAAGAATGAGCTCCGTGAGACCATGGAATACATCAGTAACTATTCTCTGTATGCCTTCGAAGAGGAGATTAAACAGGGCTTTATCACAATCAGCGGTGGGCACCGGATCGGTCTGGCCGGTAAGATCATCATTGAAGAGGACAGCATCAAGGGAATGAAGCATATCTCCTTTATCAATATCCGCCTGGCCCATCAGGTTAAGGGCTGTGCGGATCCTATCCTGCCCTTTCTGATCAATGAGAAGGCGAACGGTATTTACCATACCCTGTTAATATCGCCACCCAGATGCGGTAAGACAACCATACTACGGGATATCATCCGGCAGTTATCGGATGGAAATTCCTATCTTCCGGGGATGTCTGTCGGAGTCGTGGACGAGCGGTCGGAGATTGGAGCCTGTTATATGGGAGTCCCTCAGAATGAGCTGGGTATCCGGACGGATATCCTGGATTGCTGTCCAAAGGCTCAGGGTATGATGATGTTGATTCGTTCCATGTCACCGCAGATCATTGCCGTGGATGAGATCGGCTCCAAACAGGATCTGGAGGCAATTGATCATGTCATCGGTTGTGGCTGTAAGCTGATTGCCACGGTGCATGGCAGCTCCATCGAGGACATCAGGAATAAGCCGGTGCTTGGAGAGCTCGTACAGAAGAAGTTATTTGAACGATATGTCATTCTCAACAACACGACACAGATCGGACATCTGGAGGAAATATATGATGCGGCAGGGAGACGGCTCTATGCTGCAGGCTGAATAAGGCTTAGTAAAGGAGGACAAACAGTATGCTGATAACTAAAATAATCGGATGTGTCCTGGTGATTCTGTCATCTGCCGCAATGGGTTTCTTCTTCAGTAATGAAGTGAAAAGCAGGCTAGAGGATCTGAAGGAGCTGCGTAAGCTGATTATATTGCTCAAGGGAGATATTCGTTATAGCAATTCACCTCTTCCCGAGGCGGTGAGTGCAATTGCCAGGAGGCACAAGGGCTGTTACTCCCCTTTTTTTACGAAGGTTTCTACCAGACTGAATGAATTATCCGGTTTAACCTTTCAGGATATCTGGAAGGAAGCCGTAGAGAAAGAACTGAATGATACTGCCTTAACCAAGAAGGATAAGCTTCAGCTGCAGCAGTTTGGTGAGAATCTCGGTTATCTGGATAAGGATATGCAGATGAATACCCTGGAGCTGTTCTTATCACAGCTGGAGGAGGAGATAAGAGAGCTTTCAAAAACAGTGAAGGAGAAAGCCTATTTGTATAACAGCCTTGGAATTATGGCGGGTATCTTTATTGCAATTGTCATGCTATAAGCGGATCATCGGACCGAATCGAAATCAACCTAGGATGCGGCTCAGGGGGAAGAGCAGCAGTGAAAAACGTTGTTTACACGGAGAATTAACAGGCCCGCTGTGACGGGCGGACGGGAGCCCAGTATGGATATGTATTTAATATTTAGAATTGTAGTAGTCGGACTACTGGTATCTATATTTAATCAAATTCTGAAGCAGGCAAACAGAGAAGAGCTGGCCTTTCTTACCAGTCTGGCGGGGCTAATTCTGGTTCTGTTCTGGCTGCTTCCTTACATATCGGATTTATTTACAACCTTTAAGGATTTGTTTAGCTTTGCAGGTATTGCAGGACTTTGGGGGCAGTTATGATGAAAGCGGCGATTATAGGTATTGCGGCTGTTATTGGTGCAATTCTTTTTAAAAAAGGGAAGGAAGAGTATTCCCTATATATCAGCATTGCGGCCTGTGTTACGATTCTTTTTCTGGGTATCAGTAAGCTTCAGGTAATTCTGGATGCCATCGACAAGCTGCAGAGCTATGTTAAGATTAACAGCGCATATATTGGAGTATTGATTAAAATAATCGGAATAACCTATGTGACAGAGTTCGCAGCCTCCCTGTGCAAGGACTCCGGCTACCAGGCCATAGGAGAACAGGTGGAGCTGGTCGGCAAGCTCACAATCCTGGCAATCAGCATGCCGATATTGCTAGCTTTGCTTGATACAATAAATAATTTTCTGACAGTATAAGGTAAAGCCTGCGCTGCTCGACACTATTAATAATTTCCTAACAGTGCAGAGCTTGCTTTACTCGAAACAATAATTGGGGGGGATACAATGACAAAATGGACAAGTAAGCAGCCCCGTAAGCGATATAAAAGAATTATCATAGGAATCCTTCTTATGCTTGTGCTGTCTCTCTGCCAGTCCAAGGAAGCCAAGGCAGCTGCGCCCACAGCAGAGGATATCGATTATGCAGGGATACAGGAGGTTATTGATGATATCATGGACCAGAAGGAAGCCATTAACTTCGGAGATTTTGTAGCCAAGCTGATGAGCGGGGAGGAAGCCTTCTCCATTACCAATATAAGTAACCAGCTGCTGGGATCCGTTAAGGGGGAGGTAAAAGCGAACCTGGGGACCTTCGGCCGGTTGATTTCAATTGCATTAGTTGCCGCAATCTTTACGAATCTGTCGGTAGCCTTTAAGAATAATCAGGTTTCGGAGACAGGGTATTATGTTACATACCTGCTGCTGTTCAGTCTTTTAATCAGCTCCTTCATTGCGGCTTCGGTCATAGCCAGCTCTGCAATCGGTAAGATCCTTGATTTTATGAAGGCGCTGGTGCCGGCCTATTTCATGTCGGTCGGCTTTTGTACCGGCAGTGCTACCTCCCTGGTCTTCTATGAAGCCGCTTTGGTTATCATCAGTATCGTGGATATGGTAATTCTTAAGGTTATCATACCGATGATAAACATTTATCTGATAATCATGCTGGTCAATAACCTGTCAAAGGATGATACCTTGTCAAAGCTGGCCGGTTTGTTTGAAACCATTATCAAATGGCTTTTAAAAAGTCTGTTGGCAGCAGTCGTCGGCTTCCAGGCTATCCAGGGGCTGATTGTTCCGATTGCTGATCAGGTAAAGCGCTCCGCTCTACTGAAGGCCTCCGAAGCAATTCCCGGAATTGGCAATACCTTCGGGAGCGTTGCGGAGACTGTATTAAGCGCAGGGGTATTATTGAAAAATGCGATCGGAGTAGCCGGACTGATTATAATCCTGGTTATCTGCGCGGTTCCTATATTAAAGCTGCTTATTCTTACTTTTATCTATAAATTTAGTTCGGCTGCACTGCAGCCTATTTCGGACAAGCGGATCATTGAATGTATCGGAGCCTCTGCCAAGTCAGCCGAGATGCTGTTAAACTCCGTATTTGTCGGTGCGGTATCGTTCTTATTGTCCATCACAATTGTTGCTGTATCTACGGGAGGAGTGAAATGAGTGAGGGCTGAGCATTATGGGTGAACTATATAACTGGATCCGTAACATTGTGATCTATATGATACTAAACACCATCATCCTGAATCTTTTAGGAAATAGCAGCTATAAGAAATATGTCAGCATAGTATCCGGTATGATTCTGGTATTAATCGTCATATCACCGTTGATGAAATATCTTAAGATGGAGGACAGTCTGGATTATTTCCTGAAATCGAATGAATTTGCAATAGAAACCTCGGACTTTGAAAATAGCCTGCAGCACATGGAGAAGAAACAGCTTGAGGAAGTATTCTCGGAATATAAGGACAAGATCAAATCGCAGGTGGAAACATTCCTAAATGTGGAGAAGCTTACCTTGAAGGATTTTAAGCTTACCCTGGACCGGGATCCTGCCAGTAAGAGCTTCGGTACAATCCTTAAGATGGATATTAAGGCTGTCGATAGCAATTCCCAAAAGGAGCAGCAGGAACATATCAGGATTGAGGACATAGAGCTTTCTTCCATCGGAGAGACTTCAAAGGAAGATCAGAAAGCCCCGATAGATGCGCCTTCCCCCGCTGAAATAAGTATAAAAATAAAATTATCGGACTTCTATAATATAGAACCGGATAATATAAATATTAGTATACAGGGAGGATAATATGGAGAAAAAGAAAATTTCCCTGAAGGAAATAGGACTACCAAAGCTGGTCATGATATTTATGGCAGGTATCCTTCTTATTTTGTTATCAATTCCAAATATCTTCGGGAAAGAGGAGACTAAAAAAAAGACTCCCGATAATAGTACCGCAATTCAGCAAAATGATACGAATACGACAAGCTATAATGCGAATACGTATATAGCAGAACTGGAAGATAAGCTGGAGAATGTCCTTAAGAAGGTGGAGGGGATTGGTGATGTAGAGGTCATGATTACCTTAAAATCCTCAAAGGAGCAGGTGGCATTAAAGGATAGTCCGTATACACAGGAAGGCTTGAATGAAGTTGATGGGGAGGGCGGTAGCAGAACAGACAATAGTATTCAGCGGGAAGAGAGCACCGTTCTGATTACCAACGATGATGGGAATACAACGCCTTATATTATACAGGAACTGGAGCCGGAGGTAGAGGGAATTATCGTTATAGCGCAAGGCGGAGATAATGCCCGGATAAAAATGGACATTATGGAAGCAGCAGAGGTATTATTTGACGTACCTGTGCATAAGGTTAAAGTAATGAAGATGAGTGATGGGATAAAATGATCAGGAGGTTTATAAATGAAAAATATATTTAAAAAGAATCAGATCATAATTACAGCATTGGCAATTATGATTGCGATTGCCGGTTATTTGAGTTTTACCAACAATGATAAACCGGATGTAAAAAACTCCGTTGAAACAACGAGTCCGGATCTCGAGGATGCAGAGGCAGTCTCTGATCTATCCGGAACAGATTTAACTCAAGCTACTACCGATACGACCGGAAATAATACTACAACAGGCACGGGTACCGGAACAGCAAATGTCACCGGAGCAGCAAGTGACACCGGAGCAACTACCGGTACTACTACAGATAAAACAAATGGCGCTACCACCAATGAAAATGATGAGACCACACCTGTTAAGACAACGGGCAACAAGGGTGAGCTCGGAGATATCTCTGACGATGATATCCTGGAAGCAGCAAATGATGTTTCGGATACCGGAGAGCTCGATATAGAAGATGGGGTACCGGGAGAAGCAGTTTTGGCAAGCACCACAATCGATGCCGGATATTTTATTACAAATAAGATGGAACGGGAACAGATGCGTGCCAAGAATAAAGCTACATACATGGAAATTATCGAAAGCCCTGACGTAGCCGAAGCATTAAAGCAGGATGCCATAGCACGGACGATTGAGCTTACGGATATTGCCGAGAAAGAAAATGCTACTGAAATACTCCTTGAGGCCAGAGGTTTTGACGGAGCATTGGTAAGCATTAATGAAGATAAGGTTGATGTTATCATCAACGCTGAGAGTATCAGTGACCAGCAGCTTGCGATCATTGAAGAGGTAGTAAAGAACAAGACCGATATACCTGTAACGAACATGTCTATCGTTCCTGTCATTGTAGAAGAATAGAACAACTGTTAACCACCTGACAAGGGAATCGGTAAAAAAATAATTTACAATTGAAAAAGTTGATAACTTTGGTATAATACTATATAATAGTGAGGTATATAGGAAAGACCAGATCATAATAGGAACTAAGGAGGTATTTACCGTGAACAAGGAGCCTGAAATAAGGAATACTTATAAAATACATGAAAATGGTAAGGTTGGAGAGGTACAGATTGCGGATGAAGTTGTTGCTGTGATTGCAGGACTTGCGGCAACGGAAGTGCGCGGTGTGGCTGCTACCTCCGGAAATGTTACCAATGAGCTTGCCGGCAAGCTGGGCAAGAAAAACCTGTCAAAGGGAGTTAAGGTTCAGGTAAGTCCGGATGCGGTTTCGGTTGATATGGCCTTAACCCTGGAATATGGATATGGTATACCTGAAACAGCAAAGCAGGTTCAGGAAAAGGTGAAATTGGCGATAGAGAATATGACCGGTTTAGCGGTCAAGGAAGTTAACATCCGGATCGCCGGAGTTAATATCGTAAAAGAATGAATGTTACCAAACAACCCTTAGATGTGAATTTAAGGGTTGTTTATTCATGTTTAAAATGATTACATGAGTATAATTTGGCTGGCGGCAGCGCCGGCACAGATAATTAGGAGGAAACCTGGCCGTGACAAGAAGAGAGATAAGAGAACACATTTTCCTTATGCTGTTCCGTAAGGACTTTTATAAGGCGGATGAGTTGAAGGAGCAAATGGATCTGTATATCGCAGATCTGAAGGAACCTACGATGGAGGAGTATGCCTATCTGACCGGCCGGTTTAATGCGGTGGTGGACAAGCTTAACGAGATAGATACAAGTCTTTCGGAAGCAGCCAGCGGCTGGAAATTAAACCGGATGGGTAAGGTTGATCTCACCATACTTAGACTTGCTGTTTTTGAGATGAAGTATGATGATGAGATACCGGTTAAGGTTGCCATTAATGAAGCGGTGGAGCTGGCCAAGACCTTCGGCGGAGACGATTCACCGGCCTTCATCAATGGAGTGCTGGCGAAGCTGGCGTAATAAGTTAGAAGAAATGACATGCCCTTGTGGGTATGTCACAGAAGTATATAAAGAGGGGGCATGCCAACAGGACAGGAGACAGTTTTTGACGCACCTTACCCTCCCGTCGGTGCCCTCGGTCGGCCGGTCTGCGCAAAAATTGTCCCTGTCCTATAGGACATGCCCTCTATGCAATGACATGACTTGGGACATATCCACCAGGGTATGCGCAAGTCTACGACAAGGATTACGCACAGCTTCGGGGACGCTGATTAATAAGGCAAGATAATAAGCTACAAAGCTGTGTCAAGATAATAAGCTAAAAAGCTGTGTATAGATAAGATAAAATCAGATGAAATACGAGATTATTTAAGATAAAAGAATAAGATTGGTATAAAAAAAGTAAATTAATATATGGGATAACTAGTAAACACAAAGCTATTAATAAATAAACAATAAGATTAACATCTTGATAAGCAAAGAAAAGATAAATATCAACAGGTAAAAACAATTAAAAAGATAACTAGAAAACAATCAAGATAACAATCAAGATAACAATCAAGATAACAATTAAGAAAACAATCAGGATAACAATTAACATAGACTACAAGTTAGTTAACAAAAACTAATTGATAATGAGCAGAATGTTAATAAAGTAGGATGGATTATTTGATGTAGTGGATAACATTTATATATAGAATTGGAGTGTGTATGAATCAGGCGTACTCGGTTACTGAGATTAATCAGTATATTAAGAATATGTTCCTTAAGGATCGGATCCTAAGCTTTGTATATGTGAAGGGTGAGGTCTCGAACTGTAAATATCATACCTCCGGGCACATTTATTTTACGTTAAAGGATGCCCAGGGGCAATTGGCATGTGTTATGTTTGCCGGACAAAGGAAGGGTCTCAAGTTCCGACTGGAGGAAGGCCAGAGTGTCATTGCTCTGGGCAATATTAATGTATATGAGAGGGATGGTAAATACCAGCTCTATGCGAATGAAATTCTCCTGGATGGATTAGGGTTACTCTATGAACGTTTTGAGAAGCTGAAGAAGACTCTGGAGGCAGAGGGGCTTTTTGATCCGGCCCATAAGAAACCGATACCGGCCTATCCTAAGAGGGTGGGTATCGTAACCGCTTCCACCGGTGCTGCCATTCAGGACATTATAAATATATCAAAACGCCGCAATCCCTATGTACAGTTGATCCTATATCCGGCACAGGTGCAGGGTACGGGTTCTGCAGAGAGTGTGGTTAAGGGAATTGAAGCTCTGGACAGACTCGGAGTGGATACTATCATCATCGGACGGGGTGGTGGCTCCATTGAGGATTTGTGGGCCTTTAACGAAGAGATTGTAGCAAGAGCGGTATATGCCTGCCGTACACCGATTATTTCAGCGGTTGGGCATGAAACTGACATCACGATCTCCGATTATGTGGCTGATCTGCGGGCTCCGACTCCGTCAGCGGCAGCGGAGCTGGCGGTCAATGATTATATGTCCTATCTCAGCCTGCTCAGGGATTATCGCAGACAGCTTACGAAGGCTGTTCAGCAGAAGATTACATATCACCAGTCCAGGCTTAAGGAATATAAGCTGCGGCTATTTTATGCCAGTCCTTCCTACCAGATCAGGCAGAAGAGGCAGCTATTAACAGATATCGAACAGAAGCTGCAGAATCGGATGAACCAGAGGCTGAAGGAGAGAAGACATCGACTGGAGCTATTGATTGCCAGGCTGGAGGGGTTATCGCCATTATCAAAGCTCAGCAGAGGCTATGCGCTGGTAGTCGGTGAGGATAATAAGCCGCTGCAGAGTATCAAGGGTGTATCCCCTAAGGAGCTGCTGACCGTATCCTTACTTGACGGAGATATCAGAGCCAGAGTGGAGGAGACCCGGGAGCAGAAGCGCGGTCAATCATCGGAACATTTTCGTAAGGTACGAGATTGATATGGAATTGACGGCGGAAAGATTATAAACCTTCATTCGATGGGCTTGTGCCGAAACAATCAGCACAAACTTAAGATGCGTATAAGCTACGCAGAAAGGACAAATATGGCAAATCAAGAATTTAAATTGGAGGAATCCTTTGATAAACTCAATGAAATTATTGAAGCACTGGAGAAGCCGGATATCAGTCTGGAGAATTCCTTTACCCTCTATCAGGAGGGAATGATGCTTCTGAAGGCCTGCAATGATTCCATTGATAAGGTGGAAAAGGAATTAATTATATTAAGTGGAAACGGTGAGAC
The DNA here is from genome assembly GCA_023409835.1 of Bacillota bacterium. Lineage (GTDB taxonomy): Bacteria > Bacillota > Clostridia > Lachnospirales > Lachnospiraceae > Mobilitalea. The sequence goes on along the minus strand of JAEYQV010000023.1, from coordinate 32,055 downwards.
AAATGAGCTTTGATCTGGAACGGCAAGGTAAGGTTGCAGAAATTGAAGCAATCCTTATGCGGTATGTACCCAAGGAAGAAGGAGCACAAAAGACGGTTATCGAAGCGATGAATTACAGTCTGTTGGCAGGAGGAAAGCGTCTGCGTCCGATGCTGATGGAGGAAACCTTCCGCTTATTCGAGGGCAGGGACAGGAACCTGCTCGAGCCCTTTATGGCAGCGATTGAGATGATTCATACCTATTCCATGGTACATGATGATTTACCCTGTATGGATAATGATGAATACCGAAGGGGTAGAAAGACAACTCATGTGGTATACGGTGAGGCTATGGCACTCCTGGCAGGTGATAGCCTTCTTAATTATGCCTTTGAGACGGCTGCTACAGCTTATCGGGAAATTAAGAATACAGAGCCTTCCGAGGAGCTTTCCGCTCTTCGCAGGCTGATGAGGGCAATGGAGCTTCTGTCAGTTAAGGCCGGTATCCATGGTATGATTGGCGGACAGGTCATTGATATGGAGGAGCATGAGAATACGGTAGACCGTAACCGGTTGAATCTGATGTACCGGCTTAAGACCGGTGCGTTGATAGAGGCCTCCATGATGATCGGTGCGGTCATAGCCGGAGCAAAAGAAGCTGAGATAACGATGGTCGAAGCAATAGCGCGGGATATTGGTCTGGCATTTCAGATCAGGGATGATATTCTGGACGTAACCGGCAGTACTGAGGTGTTAGGTAAACCGGTTCACAGCGATGAGAAAAATGAGAAGACTACTTATGTTACTATTATGGGTATCCATCAGGCAGAACAAGAGGTCGAGTCCATCTCAAAGAGAGCATTGGAGGCCTTTGATGCACTGGGATATAAGAATGAGTATCTGAAAACCTTAATTATGAAACTGATTACAAGAAATAACTGATAGATATAGATGACCGATGGCATAAGCCATTACGGAAATGAGGTGAATTATATTGCCAAAGCTACTCGACACGATTAATCAGGCAAATGACATTAAAACTGTAAAGCCACAGGATTATCAGAAGCTTGCGGAGGAAATCCGTATGTTTCTGGTTAACAATATAAGCAGGACCGGAGGCCATCTCGCCTCCAATTTAGGAGTGGTAGAGCTAACGATGGCTCTGCATTTATCCCTGAACCTTCCTCAGGATAAGCTGATCTGGGATGTAGGGCATCAGGCTTATACCCATAAGCTCCTCACAGGAAGGAAGGATCAGTTCGCAAGCCTAAGACAGATGGATGGAATCAGTGGATTCCCCAAGATTACGGAAAGCAATTGCGATTCCTTTGATACCGGACACAGTTCAACCTCCATATCAGCAGCCATTGGGTTGGTGAAGGCCAGGGATCTGAAACAGGAAGACCATAAGGTAGTTGCAGTACTGGGAGACGGGGCATTAACCGGAGGAATGGCCTTTGAAGCCTTGAATAATGCAGGAAGACTAAAATCCAATCTGATCATTGTACTGAACGATAATAATATGTCGATCTCCGAGAATGTTGGGGGTATGGCGAATTATTTGGCAAAGCTTCGTACCAATTCCAAATACACCGGCTTTAAGGAGACAATGGAAAACACTCTCAATCAGATGCCGGGTGTGGGAAAGGCAGTTGTAAGTAAACTGAAACGCTCCAAGGATACCATTAAATATTTCATGCTTCCCAGCATGTTCTTTGAGGACATGGGACTTACCTATATTGGCCCAATCGATGGACATAATATCGGAATGATGATGTCTGCCTTCCGGGCTGCCTCCAGGGCGAAGAAAGCCGTAGTTGTACATGTGATTACGAAGAAGGGGAAGGGCTATACCCCTGCGGAGAAATATCCGAGCAAGTTCCATGCCATCGATCCGTTTGATGTAAAGAGTGCCAAACCGATCAAAAAGGAAAAGACAGTATCCTACACCAAGATATTTTCAGATGCCTTGCTTCAGAATGCAGAGGTGAATGATAAAGTAGTTGCTATTACGGCTGCGATGCCCTACGGAACGGGGTTAGCGGATTTTAAGAAGAAATATCCTGACCGCTTCTTTGATGTAGGCATTGCGGAAGAGCATGCCGTTACCTTTGCAGCCGGCCTTGCGATGGGAGGACTCCGACCGGTGGTCGCGATTTATTCTACCTTCCTGCAACGTGCCTATGACCAGATTATCCATGATGTATGTATCAATAATCTGCCGGTTGTATTTGCCATCGACCGGGCAGGAATAACGGGAAGGGATGGTAAGACCCATCAGGGAATCTTTGATCTGTCCTTTCTATCCCATATACCGAACCTGATGGTAATGGCTCCGAAGAACGGGGAAGAGCTTAAGGAGATGTTAACTTACGCATTAACCTATCCGGGACCGGTAGCCATCCGCTACCCGAAGGGGGATGTTTATCAGGGCTTTTCTGAAATCCATACACCGATGGAATACGGTAAAAGTGAAGTACTTGCGATGGAGGAAGGAATAGCCGTATTGGCAGTGGGAAGTATGGTAAAGACCGGAGCTGAGTTGGTGGAAGGACTTCACAGGGAGGGTAAACAAGCCTCTTTAGTAAATGTAAGATTCATATCTCCGATGGATAAGGAGCTTCTGAATACGTTATCGAAGAACCATAGGGTCTTCATTACGATGGAAGAAAACATACGAAGCGGTGGCTACGGTCAGAAGGTTTCCGATTATCTGTGTGAAGCAGGAAAGCAGGATATCCGGCATATCAATATTTCAATTCCGGATATTTACGTGGAGCAGGGCGGAGTAAACGAATTATATACCCGGCTGGAGCTGGATGCAGACAGCATCCTGACCAGAGTTCTGAGGGAAATTCAATGAAATTTGCCATAGTGCATTAAAAATATAGATTAGTTATCAGCTGTCATAAGCGGCCGGATAGAGTACGGCCGCTAGGCCTGCTGTCTTTGGTATTACGGAGGTTAGCATGAAGGAACGTTTAGACATCCTGTTAGTAAATCGGAATCTGGCCGAATCCAGGGAGAAGGCAAAGGCAATCATTATGTCCGGTAATGTATTTGTGGACGGACAGCGTGAAGATAAGGCCGGAAGTACCTTCCCGGAGGAGGTGCAGATAGAAATAAAAGGAAACCCTCTGAAATATGTCAGCCGGGGCGGACTAAAACTGGAGAAAGCGATTGATCAGTATGGAATCAGCCTTCAGGGTAAGGTCTGCATGGATATCGGTTCCTCTACCGGAGGCTTTACGGACTGTATGCTTCAGAACGGGGCAGCTTTAGTCTATGCCGTGGATGTGGGAACGAACCAGCTGGCCTGGAAGCTTAGGCAGGACGAGCGTGTCGTCTCCATGGAGAAAACAAATATTCGTTATCTGCTGCCTGCGGACATACCGGACCGGATCTCCTTTGCCTCGATTGACGTATCCTTTATCTCCCTGACTAAGGTATTGCAGCCGGTAAGGGAGCTCTTGGCACCGGAGGGGGAAGTAGTCTGCCTGATTAAGCCACAATTTGAAGCCGGCAGGGAGAAGGTCGGGAAGAAGGGCGTGGTAAGGGATAAGAAGGTGCATCTGGAGGTAATTGAATTAGTTACGGATTATGCAGGTTCCGTCGGATATGATTGTATCGATCTTAATTTCTCACCAATAAAAGGCCCTGAGGGAAATATTGAATATTTATTATATCTGAAAAAGATATCGGGATATACGGAAGAACAGGAAGTTAATAACGGTGTTAGGATTCCTGCGGATAAGATACGTAACACCGTGGAGCAGGCCCATTCTCTTCTGTCGGAGGCCTGAGCTTCCCGGACGAGAATATTCTGAATATTTATGCTGAAATACCGCATTACAAGAAAGATGTCTTGAAATTTATGGAATTCTGTGATAGACTTTCTAGGTAATAATTATTCGCGCGGGTGTATAGTTTTGTATTCCGCGGATACAGCATAGCTTTTGACAGGTCACAGATACGGGTATGGAAGCCGGGGAGCAGTTCACAATATGGATCGATTTTTAATCATTACAAATAAAGAAAAAGACAAGGATTACAGTGTCACGAATAAGATTGCTGCTTATATAGAGAAGGCCGGCAAGCAGGTGATACTCTCCAGTGTCCCCTCCTTTCATAAGGATATGGACAAGGAGCTCACCCAGGGAGCGGATTGTGCGATTGTACTCGGTGGAGATGGAACCATCATTCATACCGCTAACGATCTGCTGACCCGAAATATTCCTATCCTGGGCGTTAATCTTGGCACACTGGGTTTTCTTGCTGAGATAGAGGAACAGAATGTATTGTCAGCGTTGGATCGTTTATTTGTCGATGAATACCGGCTTGAGAGTAGATTGATGCTTCAGGGAACGATAGAATTTGCTTCGAACACCGAACAGGCTTCCCCTAAGGTGGATGATTGTGAAACAGGCTATGCCTTGAATGACATCGTGATTACCAGAAAGGGCTTCTCAAGAATTATTAGTCTTGGAATATATATCAATGAGGAACTGGTCGATAACTTTCGGGGAGACGGAGTTATCATTTCAACCCCGACCGGCTCAACTGCTTATAATCTATCCGCAGGAGGTCCAATCGTCAGTCCCAAGGCGGAGGTTATGGTGATTACGCCGATCTGCCCCCATTCCTTAAGTCCCAGGAGTATCGTCGTGTCAGCGGAGGATACAATCAAGGTGATAGTCGGGAAGAGTAAGAAGACGCAGGAAGCAGAGGCTAGTGCAAGCTTCGATGGCCAGAAGGTAATTGATCTCGGTACGGATGATGTGATCCTAATCCGTAAGGCCGGATTCAGTACGAGGCTGGTCAAGCTTAATCGGACCGGTATCTATGAGATTCTGCAGACTAAGCTTAATAATAACATGGGTTAAACTGGAAACAATAAATCAGAAAGGTACTGGTACGATAATATGAAGATAAGCAGGCAAAGCAAAATAATTGAATTAATTAGCAAATATGATATTGAGACTCAGGAAGAGCTGGCAGAGAGATTGATGAAGGATGGCTATAATGTAACTCAGGCAACAGTATCCAGGGATATCAGGGAGCTGAAGCTGACAAAGGTTGCAGTAGACGGCGGAAGGCAGAAATATATTGTTCTCCAGAAGTCGGAGCCCGGTATGAGCGAGAAATATACCCGAGTGCTTCGGGATGGTTTCGTATCCATGGATATGGCACAGAATATCCTTGTGATAAAAACAGTAGCCGGTATGGCTATGGCAGTAGCAGCAGCTCTGGATGCACTCCAGATGAACAGCATCGTCGGCTGCATCGCCGGAGATGATACGATTATGTGCGCAATCCGTACCGTTGATGATACGATTTCCGTTATGGAGAAGCTGAACCGGTTAATCAATAATATAGAATAAGTGATCTGATAGCTACATAAAACGTATTAGCATCAGAGATTAAGTTACAATAGGTTTTACTTGCTGAACCGCATAAACAGTGCTAGAATGTTTAAGGATAGCGGACAGCTTTTAGTATGCCGTTAAGTGTAGTATAAGGAGAATGAATTATGTCAGGACATTCAAAATTTGCGAATATTAAGCATAAGAAAGAAAGAAACGACGCAGTCAAGGGCAAGATATTTACAAAGTTAGGACGTGAGATAGCGGTTGCAGTTAAGGAAGGCGGAGCTGATCCAAATGCAAACAGCCGCTTAAAGGATATCATCGCAAAAGCGAAGGCAAATAATATGCCCAATGATACCATTGACCGCAGCATCAAGAAGGCTGCCGGTGATGCCAATGCAGTTAATTATGAAGCAGTTACCTATGAAGGCTATGGTCCCAATGGGATTGCCATCATTGTTGAAGCACTGACGGATAACAAGAACAGAACCGCTGCGAATGTACGAAATGCCTTCTCCAAGGGTAACGGAAATGTAGGTTCCATCGGTTGTGTATCCTTTATGTTCGACCGTAAGGGACAGATCATCATCGACAAGGAAGAATGCGATTTGAAAGCAGATGACCTTATGATGACTGCCTTAGATGCCGGAGCAGAGGACTTCGCAGACGAAGAGGACAGCTACGAGATCCTAACCGATCCCGATACCTTCAGTGAGGTTAGAGAAAACCTTGAGAAAGCCGGTATTCCCATGGCACAGGCCGACGTCTCCATGATTCCCCAGACCTGGGTAGAGCTTAAGGATGACAACGACATCAAGATGATGAACAGAATCCTTGATTTACTGGACGAGGATGATGATGTGCAGGAAGTATATCATAACTGGGATGAATAGTCAGACAATTCCGGTAAGCCAGTATTTATAAGGGTTTGGAACGCTTTATAACATGATGATTAGTCTAAAAACAGAGTAAATTTCATCCGGTGATGATGTATGCAACAAATTGTGTATATTAAACTACGGATGTATAAAATTAAACCTTCTCAACGTTTATCAAACAAACGTATGAGGAGGTTTTTATGTTTAATGAGGATGTATGAAAGGAATTTATTATTGACTTTCATAAAGTTTGACTTATTTGTCTAAAAATGTATAATTAAGTATAGGTTATTAAGTAATTAATTAACATATAAGAGAAATTGGCTATGCTCAAATCGTTTATAGGAACGGCATTATATTCCCGAGATTAATAAAAGGAGGCTTAACAATGAAACAAAACGCTCTACGCGTTCTTTTTTCCTTTCTACTGACCATTACAATCGTTACAACCCTTTTTCCCCAGTCCTTAATACAGATCCAAGCAGCATCAACTACCTCTATTTATATTCAAGCACCTAGATATACGATACTCGTAGGGGAAAAGCTTTCCTGCAAATTAGTCGGTTCAACAAAAAAAGTAACCTGGAGTGTGTCACCCAAGGAATATGCCACAATCAATAAATCAACCGGTCAGCTAACTGCGAATAAGGCAGGTTCGGTAACTGTCTCTGCTAAGACAGCTCAGGGAACTTATAAGTTAACTGTTATTGTGACTAATTCCCATGAATTAAATGATGCGGTTTTAAATGGATTTGTTCCTTTGTCATATCAACAGAAATATAATGCGAATATTACATATAAAGAATACTGTACCATAATGAGATCTATGCTTAAGAAGTATAATCCTTCCTTGATCAAAGCCTGGGATAAAATGGTAGGGTCAGCACTTACCAGTAAGAAGGTGATGAAACGCGAAGCTGCTTTGGTGTTGAATTTTATGACGGCTAAGATTATGGGGATTAACGTGTATAATACTCATGAGGCCGACGGTCAGTATAAGTTAGATAAAGCCGGAGCTCAGCTATCGAATGAGTATCCATTTGTTGGCTGGGATAAAGAGGCGTCTCTTTATTTTGAGGATGGTTTGGCAGATGGTGATCCATTTCCGAATCATGCGTCAGCCGCCATCTTCTATAATGTTCGTCGGGAATCCTTATTTAGCAATCAGATCATGATTACCGCTAAGAATGGAGATTTTCATTTGAATCAGCCCCTCATTATGCAGGATGCTGTCTTAGCAGTGGAACGGCTCTATGATTCAGTCCTGATTCCGTACGACAAAGCGGTTAAAGATCCTCAAATTGTAAAACTGGCCGATGCGAAAAGAAAGGCCATTCTAAATGATACTACTGAGATAACCGTAAAGGGAACAACCTACTATGTATCCGAAGCAGGAAATGATTCTAATGATGGTTTATCAGAGGATACCCCCTGGCAATCCTTAAACAAGGTAGGTACCGTTTCCCTACAAATCGGAGATTTGGTTGTATTTCAAAGAGGAGGTCTCTGGAGAGGACAATTAATAGCACAAGAAGGGGTTACCTACTCTGCTTATGGCAGTGGTGAAAAACCTAGAATATATGGCTCTGGTGAGAATGCAGCTTCTCCTGAAAAATGGTCCCTATTAGAAGGGACTAAGAATATATGGATGTATAAAAACCCAGTTCCGGACTGCGGTTCCATTGTTTTTAATGAAGGGGAAGCAGCTGGCTATAAAGAGTGCCCATATTATTTGAATGGCAAATATGTTTGTGAGGACAACCTAAAAAAAGCATTCTCGATAAAAAATAATTTATCCCATGATTTATCCTATTTTACACCGGCAGATAGTGTGCTTCAGAATGGCGTTCCATATCTAGGCGACCTTTCGGGGATGGAGGAGTCAATCAGTGTTGGCAAATTGTATCTACGTTGTGATAAAGGTAACCCGGGAGAGGTTTTCGATTCAATTGAGATATCCGTTCGACAGAATATAATTCTTCCTGCCCAAAATTCAGTATTTAATAATCTATGCTTTAGATATTGCGGCGGCCATGCTCTATTCTCCTATGGAAATAATCTCATTGTTCAAAACTGTGAATTTGGGTGGATAGGCGGAACGGTGCAGTTCTATGACACAGTAACCGGATTTCCGATGAGATATGGGAATGCCATTGAGTTTGATGGCCCTTATGATTATTGTACAGCAAAAAACAACTACATCTATCAGGTGTTTGACGCAGGATTGTCCAATCAAGGTGGTAAGGATTTCGAACAGGTAAACTATGTTGCTAACAATATAACGTATGCCGATAACTTAGTAACAAATTGTGCAAGCAGTATCGAAATCTTTTATGATTTAAAAAAAGATGAACCCGTCATGAAGAATGTTAAGATAGATAATAATATCTTAATGTATGCCGGAGCCTGTATGATAGATCAAAGGAATGAACCATCGTTAACTTCCCATATTATGATGTGGGGATTTGATAATCCATCTGAGAATTATGTGATATCCAATAATATATTTTATCAGAGTAAGGGCTTTTTACTGCATATGCCCATTATGGAGGAGTATTTACCCGTATTAAAGAATAATACCTATGTTCAGCCCTATGGACAAGGACTTGCGAAGTGGACAGTAAATGATAAGGATACATACTTTTATGCCTCTTCTCAAGCCTCAAAAATCGTGACCGAGGTCTTGGGTGATAAAACAGGTTTGTTAAAAATACTAAGGTAGAGCAATCAATACCCACAAACCGGGCATCCATACGGCATTTTTATATAGAAATAACAAATACGGTTAGCATAGTATTATGATTCATATCAAAATTATTAGGGGGGGATTGTAATGTCAAACGCAGCTGATTTTCGTCAGAGAGCAAGAGAAGCACTTAATGGGAAGTGGGCATTGGCGGTGGGAACCGGCTTTGTAGCAGCAATACTGGGTGCGGGCTCCAGGGGAGGAAGCCCGGGGAGGAATAATGGAAATAATTCCGAGAGCTTTATACATACTGAGATAGGCAGACATTTCTTATTTATTATAATGAGTATAGTTTCAGTATTATTATTGTGGGCGTTGATCACCTTTGTGATTGGAGGAGCGATCGAGCTTGGTTATTGTCGCTTTAATATGAACTTAATCAACGGAACAAATCCTCAGTTCAAAGATCTGTTCTCAAGAATGGATATCTTTTGGAAAGCATTTGGACTGCGGTTATTAACTGTAATCTATATTTTATTATGGTCCATTCTATTTATTATTCCAGGAATTATCGCTGCTTTTAGTTATTCGATGGCATTTTATATTATGGAAGAGAATCCCTCGATGAGCATCACAGAAGCCATGCAGGAATCGAAGAGTATGATGCAGGGAAACAGATGGCGTCTGTTTTGCCTTGAGATTAGCTTTATCGGATGGATGCTTCTGTGTGCATTGACCCTGGGGATTGGCTTCCTATGGTTGGGACCTTATATAAGTGCGGCTAATGCTGCCTTTTATCTTGAGATATCCGGAAACCGGCAACAACACGCATAAGCTGCTTAATTGATGCATAATTAATAATGAGGCATGATCCTATTTCATATAGAATCATGCCTCTGGTATTGTTTCGGAGGTGCTGGTTTAACATAATGAAAATATAAAGCTACCTTCCGTGCATATAGAAATTACGGACAGCTCTTGTAAAACCAAAATCTATAATCACCGGTTTCCCGTTTACCAGACCCCAGCTGCTGCGCCTGCGCAGATCAGCATTCAGTAAATCGTACTTCTTTGATAAGTCCTGGAATTTATCCAGCGAAAAGAGCTGAACATGATTCCTGACCTCATAATATCTCCATACCTCGGCAAAGGATCTGATCGGCGTGGCTTTCTCCATAATCAGATATCGGTTGTCATCGGAGATACTTTCAACCTTGGCAAATATTCCTTGCTGATCCAGTTCGGCTAAATGGTGCTCGGCTTTATTCTGTTCAATTCCCCGGTTGTTTTTCGCTACCTTCACAACATAACCGTTTTTCAGGTCATACACCTTGCGGCCGGAACCCCAACCAAGGAGGGGGTATCCCTTTCTATATAAATTGCTTCTGATATCATCAAAGTCGGTCAAGCTAGGTTCTCCTAATCATACTATTACATAATTATTTTATTAATAAGAATAATTACTGTTAATGATTTAGAGAAATTCTTAAGTGGAAAAAATTATATGGATATGATAAAATCTAGAAATCACAATTGATTTGAAGACTGTAATCAGGAGACGGATAAAACGGGTTAACAAAACCTGCTTTACGAAGGAAAATGAATAAATTTATCTATCGTTTGAAACATGATATTCCACATATGATACATAACATAAAGGCTCCCAGAAACAGATTGTTACAGCTGTTCGCCATTGAGGGAGTGCTGTTCACGCTGGTCAATAATTTGATCAATAACAATAATAATCTTTTCGCCACCAGATTGGGGGCCAATGATTTTGAACTCAGCCTGGTGATTTTACTTCCCCAGCTGGCCGGAATGCTGGTCCTGTTACCCGGAGGAATATTGACGGATCGAATGTCCAATAAAAGAAATATGGTAGTAGGAGCGTTAGCGACTGTTACAGTGATTTATGTGCTGATCGGTTTTGTTCCGGCCTTGGATTCCGGCAGATTGGGAGCCTTTCTGATCTTACTGGCGCTGTCAGCAGGTCCGATGACCATGTATAATGTATCCTGGCAGGCATATTTCTCTGATGTAGTCGGAGTGGAAGCAAGAAACAGAATATGGACAGCCCGTACCGGTCTTGCCTTTCTGATCGGTATCGCTGTTCCCATATGCAGCGGAGCTTTACTTGCTTCTGCAGCTACAACGGATGCAAAGATAACAATCCATCAAATCTTCTTCTGGATAGGCTGTGTACTGCTCATAACTCAGATTGCTGTGTTGAGGAGAATTAACAGCAATCAGGAGCATCAATCCTCAGGAATTGGAATAAGGGATTTGAAAGCGGCCTTCCTCGAGCTGGCACATAATAAGAAGTTTCTGAGCTTTGTAAGTGTGGCTATGTTTTTCTACGTAACCTGGCAGATTGACTGGACTCTGTATTTTGTAGGTGAAGTATATTACCTGGGGATGAATGAGGTATGGTTGAGTTATCTAAACATCAGCACAGCAGTTATCCAGTTTATAACGATAGGCTTTTGGAGCCGTATCAATGCTAGATTCGGAGTTAGATTCGGTATCATCTTCGGCAGTTTTGGGCTGGCCTTCTGCCCGATCAGTATGATCGTTGCAACCAGTATACCTCCTGCTGACGGGAAGCTGATCTTTCTGATCATGAATACCATATCCAATCTGGCTTTTGCAACGGTATCCCTAAACATTCTGCAATGTCTGCTTCAGGTACTGCCCGAACGTAATAAGACCTTAAGCATCTCCATATATACTGTATTGGTTTCTCTATCGAATGCAGTCATGCCTCTGGCAGGAGTTTCGATATATAGGCTTTTTGGGGCGGATAAGAGAGCCTTACAGACCGTGTTCTGGATTATTTTCGTTTTTAGGATCATATCCACCGGCTTATGGACTCTTCGCTGGTGGACTCTTCGGAAGCTTCCGGATAGCTGTTCAATTGCCCAGTAATTAACTAGGATTTTTTATTACCATTATTGAAATTATAACTAAAAAATGGTATAATAATCATAGGAGGTGGCCGATATGTTTAAAAGAGGGAATAAAGAAAATTCAGAAAAAAAAGCATCGAGGAAAAAGATACATAAAATATCCTATGACGAACATTTCACAAGAGCGACCGAATCGGTTGATTTAGCCAAGAATCAGAAGTTTACTGATATCAATGATGGGATATCGAAGCGAGAAAAAAGCAATATCGAGAAGCTTTCCAATTAATAATACTACCGCAATCCTCTATTTATCGTAGAAATATGATAGATAGAGGATTTTTATGTTCATGATGATAGGAAACAAGGTAAGGTTTCATCTTTATTGATCTTGCGTCTCATGAGGGGGATTCGGTTTACCTTGCTGAATGCCAAAAGGGAATACATAAATTCCCTTTACTTTTCACTAATAAATGGTAATATTATAATATAACACAAAGGAGGTTTCCCTTGGATAATAATCACAAGCAAAGACAGGTATACATAGATAATCTTAGATTGTTTATCATTATTAATGTGGTGATTATGCATCTGGCAGTCACCTATAGCGGAAGCGGAGGCTGGTATTATAAAGACTATGAAGGAATTGGACAAATTGCTTATGTAATCTTCGGTCTTTGGCAGTCTTTCACACAGGCATATTTTATGGGCTTTCTGTTTCTGATTTCAGGCTATTTTGTCGCAAGCTCCTATAACAAAAAGGGTTGTACCGGGTTTTTAAAGGATCGGCTCATTCGTCTTGGTGTTCCTACATTGATCTATATGCTGACCATTAATCCGTTCATTGTGTATGTTCAGCTTGCGGGACAGTGGGAGAGACCGACGTTTCTCAAATATTATACGGATTATATTATCCAATTAGATTTCGTCGGTGCGAGCGGACCGCTTTGGTTTGCCTTTACTCTGCTGATTTTTAACTGTGTATATGCCATAGTCCGTAGCTTATCTAAGCAGTCATCGGAGACTAAGAGGAAAGAGCTTCCGGGCTTCCAATCGGTGCTACAGCTCATTCTTCTGATTGCGGTCCTTGCTTTTCTGGTGCGTCTGCTTCAACCGATCGGAACCTCCGTATTGAACCTGCAGTTGTGTTATTTTGTCCAGTATATCATCCTGTTTATTGTCGGTATTAAGGCCGGCAGATATGACTGGTTCGCTCAGCTTCAGTACAGCTTGGGAAGAAGGTGGCTGCTGACAGCCATCATTCCAGCCACGATATTCTGGATTTTCATCATGCTGACGGGTGGAGCTCTTGAGGATAAGCTGGATTTATATATGGGAGGGTTTACCTGGCAGAGCGCAGCTTATGCCCTATGGGAATCCTTTGTAGCAGTTGCCATGGCCATCGGGCTGATCACCCTGTTTAGAGAGAAATATAACTACCGGACCGGAATCGTTAAGGCCATGTCGGACAGCTCCTTTACCGTATACATGTTTCACGCACCCATTATCATTGCCATTTCACTGGCGTTATCCCATTTACAGGTAAGCCCGGTGATCAAATTCTTTATCGCTTTACTTACCGGATTACCCCTGTGCTTTCTCCTGTCCTACTACGTAATTAGGCGGATTCCGATATTAAAGAAGGTTTTATAACCTACCCATACAGTTTTAACATACGAAGGAGAAATTATTATGCCGGAGGATAAGTTAACTTATCTACGTGCTTCCAAGGGGTATAAGCAGGCGACACAAAACATGCAGACCCCGGAGATTGCACAATTTGAATATGAGTACCTGAATCTATGTCCTTTAAGACGCGGAGGGATTGCAGGTAATTATGTAATCGGAACAGATAACAACCTTATGAAGTTCAGCTTAACGATTGACAGTATACGCAATGTATATGTTTTAAATGAAACACGGAAGGCTAAATTATTGGGAATTACATATCTGACAAGAAATCACTTATTCCTGGTCATGCTTTATCAGGAGGGGGGGTATCTGAAGGAGAGGCGTATCGTATTGGACGAGAAGCTGGAGGAAAATGCTGCAGTAAACTTTATTAATGTACTACTTACGAGAAATCCTAATATCAAGGTAGGACAATAAAAGCTTTTACGATTTCTCAGAGGGAGGTTATTCATGAATAGAATGAAGTTTTTGATATCCATAGTAACAATCGTAGCCTTATCATACATAGTCGGCAGCAATACCTCAGCTGCCTATGCGAAGGAACGTGAGGATAGGATCTGTCAGGGCGTGTACATAGATACGATAGACATCAGCGGTATGACAGAAGCAGAAGCGCAGGCCGCAGTGGACAACCTTATTCTGGAGCTTAAGGATAAGCAAATTGCCATCCTGGTCGGAAATGATGTGGTACATACCACCATGGGAGAGATCGGATATCGCTGCGAGAAGAATCATTATGTGAAGCAGGCCTTAGGGTTGGCAACACAGGGAAACTTAATCAAACGATATAAGGACACTAAGGATATTGAACATGGTAAGATTGTTTATCCTCTTACCTTTACATATGATGAGGGCCTGCTTCGGAAGCTGGTTGCTGAGAAAGCGGTACGATATGATATAGCACCGGTAAATGCGGATTTCACCAGAGTGAACGGTGGATTTGTCTATACCGATCATATCGTTGGAAGTAAGGTGGACGTAGATAAGACCGTGGAGCTAATCAAGAGTAGAATTGAGGATTGGAACCGTCTCGATCTGGCAATTGATGCGGTGATGGCGGAGGATATCCCCCAGTTTACCAGGGAGGAGCTGGAAACCTGCAATTCGGTGCTGGGTGAATTCACCACGGAATTCAAGGACTCTGTGGAAGGACGAGCAGCGAATCTGGCCAATGGAGCCAGACTGATCAACAATGCGGTTCTCCTGCCGGGAGAAGTGTTCTCAGCTTATGATTACCTGCTGCCCTTTCAGGAATCCAACGGTTACTATGTCGCTAATTCTTATCTGAATGGTGAAGTTGTTGAAAGTGTTGGTGGAGGAGCCTGCCAGGTAACTACTACCCTGTATAATGCGGTATTATTTGCTGAGCTGGAGATTGTGGAGCGGAGCGCTCATTCCATGACGGTATCCTATGTCCCGCTGTCTATGGACGCCGCCATTGCGGAAGGAGCGAAGAATTTTCAATTTAAGAATAATACAGATTTCCCCATCCTGATTGAAGCCTTCAGCAAGGACAGAACGATGACCTTCCGAATATGGGGACATGAGACAAGAGACACCGCCCGCAGGAAGCTGGAATTTGTCAGCAAGACAACTGCTGAGATTGCACCCCCGAAGAAGGATATCATTGTGAAGGATCCGACTCAGCCGACAACCTACCGGAAGGTTACCCAGAAAGCCAAGATCGGATATAAGGCAGAGCTGTATAAGGTAGTTTACATCGATGGGGAAGAGACAGAGAGGATATTGATTAATAAAAGCAACTATGGGGCAGAGCCGAATCGTGTGACTGTCGGAACGAAGGCGGTGGCACAGAGGAATACGGAGCAGGAGCGCAATAGTACCCGAAATTAGAAAAGGACTCGTACAAGCCATCGAGAATCTGTATGAGCATATCGCGAAATAATAGATAATCAGATATACTACAGAAGCATCGACAGAAACATTCAAGAGAAACATTCAAGAGAAACATCAACAGATACATCGACAGAAACATTCAACAGAAACATTAACAGAACATTCAACAGAAACGTCAACAGAGCATTCAACAGAAACATTCAGAGAGAAACTAGATTGCATTTAAATTATGTTTATGATAAACTTAGAATAAATAAGTACATAGGGGGGAGCTGACCTTTTCAGGGGAGGCAATCCCCCCTCTTTTATTCATAACAAGGAAATGATTTTATCGTTCCATCTCGTTAGCGGTTTTCTGCCACAGGCTGACAATCCGGCTAGCGGTTGCTGCCATAAGCAGACATCCGCTTAGCGGTTGGCTACCATAGGTAGACAATCCGGTTAATATCGTTACTAGGTTTATCATATTACATAGGAGAAGAGATGTTTACTAGAAAAGACCTGATTAAGTTAATCATACCTCTGATTATTGAACAAATACTTGCAGTTACCGTTGGAATAGCAGACGGTATGATGGTGGCCAGGGTAGGTGAGGCTGCTGTATCCGGTGTTTCGTTGGTGGATAGTATTAATGTTCTGCTCATCGGACTATTCGGAGCCTTAGCTACAGGGGGAGCGGTAGTCTCTGCTCAGTTCCTCGGTCACAAGGAGAAACATAAGGCCTGTGTGGCCGGTGAGCAGCTGATTGCCTCCACTCTGATACTTTCTTTGTTCATCATGTCATTGGCTCTGATGGGAAGAGCAGCTGTTCTGAAGCTGATATTCGGACATGTAGAAGCGGATGTAATGGCAAATGCAGTGACATATTTTTATTTTTCAGCTTTATCTTATCCGTTTATTGCTATATATAATGCCTGTGCTGCACTGTTCAGAAGTATGGGGAATTCCAGAACCTCCATGGTGGCATCGATCATCATGAACGCAATTAATATCGTGGGCAATACGATTCTGATCTTTGGCTTTGGTATGGGTGTTGCCGGTGCTGCTATAGCAACCTTAATTTCCAGAATATTTGCTGCCTCTATGATGTTTCTCTTATTGTTGAATAAGCAGCGTCCTATCCATATTGAAGCAATACGGAGCTTCCGCCCCGATATGACTATGATACGCCGGATACTGAAGATCGGAATTCCGAACGGATTGGAAAACAGCGTGTTCCAGATCGGCAAAATAATGGTCCAGGGTTTAATAGCAGGACTGGGGACATCGGCAATTACGGCAAATGCGATTGCGAGTACGGTCGGTGGGCTGGGAGTCCTGCCCGGCTCGGCCATCGGGCTTGCTTTAATCACAGTAGTAGGACAGTGTGCCGGAGCGGGCGATTATACGGCAGTAAAGCACTATACCCGCAAGCTCTTAAAGCTGACGTATATGATAATGAGCGTATTAAACGTAATCATTATATTCTTAATCCCATTAATACTTCAGCTATACGGAGTCAGCGAGGAAACCTCGGCGATAGCCACCCGGCTTCTTATTTATCACTGTATCCTTGCCTCTCTGATCTGGCCGTCCTCGTTTACCCTTCCTAATGCACTACGTGCGGTGAATGATGTGAAATTTACGATGTGGACTTCCATGGTATCTATGTGGGTCTGGAGAATTGGCTTCAGCTATGTACTGGTAAGGAGCTTTCATATGGGAGTTCTCGGCGTCTGGATTGCGATGACGATCGATTGGCTTTTCCGGTCGATCTGCTTCCTGACCCGCTTCCGGAAGGAGTCATATAGGAAAAACACTCAGATAATATAGAAACAATTGCTTTGAGTATAATAAGCCCTTATTGGAACACCGGAGTATATCATTAACAGATACACTCCGGTGTTTCTTGATTATTATAAACCCTTCATAAAATTATTGTATTTTCTTTTGCTTACTTTTGCATATTTTCTATTATTCTCAACAACAATTTTATTATTTAAATGCGCGACGATAGCATTTGCGTCATCCGCGTTTATTGTTCTTTTATTAATAATTTTGCTTGCAATCCGTTTGGTTTTATCATCAAAATTATAAGGTACTGTTAGTCCCTTAGTATCAATGTCAATGAGTGTTGCTAAGTCCAAAGATTTTTTCAAATCTAATTGGTCAATCTCTTTTATCAAGCGTTCCTTTGAAGAAATATTTACCCTTCTCGGTGATTTAACTCTTACACCACCATTCTTATTACATGGACTGCTGGCAGAATGGACGGATTCGTATATTAAGGATCCGTTTTCACCGATGCCAGACACTCTTGGAACATTTTTGCTATCAAGTACTGTTCTGGCTTCAATTCTTCTGTAATATCTCTTATCTTTATTCATTTTATATACCTGCTTTCCTATCTGCTGCAGAGACGACATCCTTCAGAATATCTTTATAGCTTAATATGTCAAAATCTCCTTCTTCCAGGCTCTCAATGATATACTCAATAGATTCATCACTTGCTCGTTCTTCTTTGTCAACTTCCACACATTTATGTTTTATCTTATCAGTATATATTATGTATAACACAGGGAAAAATGCTTCGTATCTAGAATGAGCAACATAACTGCTTATTTCGTCAAAAATAGCATTATCAATTACATTTGACAGTAATTTAATATTGGCACCTTTCAATATTCCTAATTTGTTGTTTTTAATTTCAGTAGCATGTCGATCGCCCGTTGTTACGATCTCTAATAACCTTTTGCTTATAGTATTAGGTCTGGATGTCGGTGGTTGTTTTAAATCATTTAAAGAGGTAGTACACCAGACGTAATGTACATTATGATAATACCTTGATGATATTTCGTAAGATATCAGAGTGGCCACTGAATAAATAACAGGATATTTCACTGTATCTATCATTATATACTTCCCTTTCCAAAAATGTCGGTACGATATAGGACAAGTATACATTAATTTACTTAAATGTTCAATGATGTAAAAATAAGTAAATCAAAAGAAAAGTCATTCATAAATAATATAACAGTTACTAAAAATAATGGTTGCATGAAAGGATAGATGGGCATATAATAATATCACAGTTGAACAATTACTCAACTGTGCAACCTTAATACAGAAAGAAGGTACTCATTTGGATAATAAACAGGTGTTATGTGATTGTGATGTGATACATGGTGATGTGGTTGACAGAGTGAAGGAGCATTTGCCGGAGGAAGAGAAGCTGTACGATCTAGCGGATTTCTTTAAGATGTTCAGTGATAGTACCAGGATTAAGATATTATGGGCTCTGGACATGGAGGAGATGTGTACCTGTGACCTGGCGGTTTTACTGAACATGACGAAATCGGCAATATCCCACCAGCTAAAGACTCTTCGACAGGATAAGCTGGTAAAATACCGCAAGGAAGGTAAGAATGTTTTCTATTCCCTTCAGGATGAACATGTGAAGAGCATACTGGAGATCGGACTGGAGCATATTGAGGAGCGATAAGATTGCTGTAGGTTTAAAAGCGTAAATATCGATCGCAGGAACGGAGAGTAATATGGTAATGGAAAAGAAGGAATATATACTGGATGGACTTTGCTGTGCTAATTGTGCAGCCAAGATTGAGAAGGAAGTGAAGGAGCTTCCTGAGGTGAAGGAAGCAAGTTTGAATTTGATCAATAATAAATTAAGTATAGACATGAAGGAGGATGCCGATACGGATATCTCCGGTAAGATTCACAGGATTGTTGCATCCCATGAAACATCGGTTAAGGTGAAGGAGCTTGCACCTGATAAGTCATTTGCTGCTGACAGACAGGAAAGCTCTGCAGACAACCGTAAGATAGCTACGAAGAAAGAAAGGAAGGAGGCTGAGGAGGGGGGATTCTACTATATCCTGCGGCTTGCAGTATCGCTGGTTATGATAATCCTGTTTTCCGTAATAGAGATTCCTGTGGGAATAAAGACAGCGATATTTATCGTAGCCTTCCTGCTTTCCGGTTATGAGGTGCTGCTTACGGCTGCTATGAATATTCGCAGAGGTAAGGTCTTTGATGAGAACTTTCTAATGGGAGTTGCATCCCTCGGAGCATTTATCATCGGCGAACAGGTGGAAGCAGTCTCGGTATTGATATTCTATGGAGTTGGTGAACTGGTTCAGGATATGGCTGTCCGCAGGTCTAAGAATAATATCGAAGGACTGATGGATATTCGTCCGGATTATGCTAATCTAAAATCAGGTGATACTTATACAGTAGTTTCGCCGGAGCAGGTTGCAGTCGGAGATATCATACTGGTTAAGCCCGGTGAGAGAGTTCCGTTGGATGGATTCGTCGTCAGCGGAAGCAGCTTTATTGATACCAGGGCCCTGACTGGGGAAAGCGTACCCACGGAGGTTACGAAAGAGGATAGTGTACTTTCCGGAACCATTAACACCAGTGGTGTTCTGGAGATCAGGGTAGCCAAAAGCTTTGGTGAATCAACAGTATCCAAAATATTGGAGCTGGTTCAGAACTCCGGAAGCAAGAAGGCGGAGAGTGAAAAGTTTATCACGAAATTCGCCAGATACTATACTCCGGCTGTCGTTTTCACTGCTCTGGGGGTAGCGTTATTTCCTCCGCTTTTCGGCTTTGGAGAATATGCAACCTGGATCTATCGTGCGCTCAGCTTCCTGATTATCTCTTGCCCCTGTGCGCTGGTAATCTCCATACCGATCAGCTTCTTCGGAGGAATTGGTGGAGCGGCCAGACAGGGAATTCTGATTA
Organism: Bacillota bacterium; assembly: GCA_023409835.1. GTDB lineage: Bacteria > Bacillota > Clostridia > Lachnospirales > Lachnospiraceae > Mobilitalea. The sequence continues at coordinate 11,955 of JAEYQV010000023.1, read as the reverse complement.
AAGGCGGTAATTATCTGGATGCGCTCAATCAGATTGAAACAATCGTATTTGATAAGACAGGGACCCTTACCAGAGGGGTGTTTGAGGTGGCCAGGGTGGTACCTGCAGAGAGTATCCCGGAAGAGGAAATTATAAAGCTGGCTATGATAGCAGAGATAAACTCCACCCACCCGATCGCCAAATCTCTAAGAGAGTATTATGATAAAAGGAAGTCGGGATTTAACTCAGCATCTGTCCGGATTACCGGGCTGAATCAGGCTTCCTCGATAGAGGAGGCTGCCGGAAGGGCTCGGATTACCGAGCTGGCAGGTCATGGAATGACTGCCGCTCTGGAGGAGGGGGTCATATATGTCGGTAACCTTAAGCTGATGCAATTAAATCACATTGAGGCGGAGGAAGAGGTACCGGCGGGCAGTGTCGTATATGTAGCCTGGAATCAACAATACCTCGGTTATATCCTGATCTCCGATGAGCTTAAGCCCGGTGCTGCGGAGGGTATCAGGGAATTGAATCATTATGGTGTGAAACACACTGTCATGCTGACCGGAGACCACAGGAATATGGCAGAAGAGATTGCGAAGCAGTGTGGAATCGATGAATTTTATCCGGAGCTGTTACCTCAGAACAAGGTGGAGCTGTTCGGACAGATCAGGGAGAAGACCTCTTTGAACGGTAAAACTGTTTTTGTCGGAGACGGAATCAATGATGCTCCGGTGTTGGCCGTTGCGGATATTGGTATTGCGATGGGGGGGATTGGCTCTGATGCAGCGATTGAGGCCGCAGATGTAGTTATTATGAATGATGATATCGGAAAAATCGCTATGGCCATTAAGGTGGCAAGAAAGACGAGAACAATCGTCATTCAGAACATCATATTTGCCCTGGGGACCAAGCTGTTGATTATGATCCTGGCCTTTCTCGGAATAACCTCCATCTGGTTTGCGATCTTTGCGGATGTCGGTGTGGCACTGATTGCGTTATTTAACGCTATGCGGGCTATGCGTGTTAGGTAAGACGATAGACGATTAACTATTATGGTTTCGGGTGACCTTCCTAAGAGAATTACCTTTGTCTCATGACACATTTGTGCCAAATATTACATCTACAATATACTAAAATATACTAAGAAATTTGGTATAGATGCCGATATAATTCATAGGATAGTTTATTTGGGAGGTTACATAATGATAAAAGCAAAGAAACCAGTATATTTATTTATATTCAGTTTACTGCTGATGATGGCCCTGTTCGGCACTAAGAGAAGTGTTGCAACGGCTTCAGAGGTAGTATTGCCGAGTGATTACTATTTCGTCTTTAACGGACAGAACCATCAGGCGGGGACGGAATATGAGCTGAAATCTCCTGAAGCATTGTTGAGTATTACGTCAAAGGGTTGGTCACCTGCAACAACAGTCACCTGGGTATCGTCTGAACCGGGAGTTGTGCAGCTTCAGAGCACCTCCTATGGCTCTAACTTTCAGCAGCTGGTACGAAAGGGGCCCGGTTATTCGACAGTAACCGCAATAGTGACCCATGGTACGAATACCTATTCCATAAGCTGTCTGGTCAAGGTGGATTTGGCCTTTGATTATCAAAAAACCGGCTTACAGGTCTCAACAACAACAAAAGAAAGAATTCTTGTTATAGATAAAGTAGCAGACACCAAGCAGATTTATTTAAAATATGTTGATTATGAAGATGGTGTGGGAACAGTAAGCGGAGCTGCCATTTCCCTGAATGCAGTTACCTTTGACAGCTCCGATGAAGGAGTTGTGACTGTGGATGCTAACGGCAAGGTAACGGCAGTCGGCGGAGGCAGTGCTACCGTGACAGTTACCTCCAAAACAATGTCTTCCAAGGATACCCCGATGTCTCCTTCGATAAGAGTTATTGTGGCACCGTCCTATACACTTACCTATGATGCCAGAAATACTCATTATGTTCAGCGCTCAACCGCTGATCCGGATACTGCCGTCCCAGCCCTCTGGGTGCCGTCAAACTTTGTACTGGAATCGAATGCAACAATGGCAAACAACTTGAAATGGGAGGTATACGATACCAGTACAGGTAAGAAGCTTCCGGTATCCGGTCCTAAGCTGTCTTATTCCGTCAGCTCACTCAGCGGTAATGTATCCTTCAGCTCCGTTAAGGCCGGAACCTATGAGATATATGCCTTTGCTAATGAGGATTATAATAAGAATACCAAGGCTCCCTTTGCTTATATGAAGATCGTCGTACCGATCGATATACGTGATGTGAACCTGAATATGGAGGTTGGTGATACCTACAGTATACCGGACAACTCCAATATACCGGGAATCGGTATTTTCACATTTACATATGATGAAGGAAGCGAATTGATCGCCGAGGTAAACGAAGCAGGAGTCATAACAGCCAAGAGAAAGGGATATGTACTGCTGCACCTTCATTACCAGTCTGAGAATTCGCTATATGATGACCAGCTGCTGATCGGTGGTGATGTAGAGAAGGATTTCTATATCAAAATAAATGTAATTGACGGCATTGCACTCAGCACAACGAATGCAACCCTGTATACCTCGGGAACTTTACTTCTTCAGGCACTGGTGACGGATCCGACCAAGGAGCTTACCTGGACCAGCAGCAACCCGACGATTGCTACTGTAGAGGAGGGAAAGGTTACTGCTTTAAAACCCGGAACAACGACAATTACTGTTTCACAGAAGATTAACGGTGTTGTTAAGAAAGCAACCTGTAAGATTACGGTACAGCTATCCGTTGCTTCCATTGTAATAGATCCCGCTCAGGTTACTCTGCCTATCGGCACCTATCGGACGCTGCATGCTACAATTACACCCAAGGGTTTGAGCGGAGTGAACCTGCAGTGGAAATCCTCCAACCCGAATGTGGTTGCAGTATCAGAAGCCAGCTCCCTGACCGCTACCATCCAGGGTATATCCGGCGGCAATGCTGTTATATCAGCAATTAACCAGGATAATGTGGTAGTGGGATACTGCCATGTCAGCGTTCTACAGCCGGTTACGAGTATAACCTTATCAGAGACAGCGATTACAGTGGCGCTGAATACCAAGAGAATTCAGCTCAGAGCTACGGCATACCCGGAAAATGCTTTAAATAAAGAGATTTCCTGGTCTACAACGGATCCAACGAAAGTAAAGGTAGATGCAAACGGATTGGTAACCTTAGTTAAGCCGGGTACAGTATCCATCATCGCTACCTCGGTTGATAATCCGGCTGTACGAGCCATCTGTAATATTAATATTCAGATTCCGGTAGTATCGGTTGCTCTGGATGAGACGGAGAAGACAATGTATGTCGGAGAGGCGGCAAGATTATCCTATATTCTGCTCCCGGCGAATTCCAGTACGAACTCCGTTATCTGGACCTCTACGAATAATAAGGTGGTAACCGTAGACAATACCGGTAGGGTTACAGCGAAGGGCGTAGGTACGGCAGTTGTTATTCTAAAGACCGTCGATGGCGGACATTCTGTCTATTGTACAATTACGGTGAAAAAGATTGCTACCGGAGTTAAGCTGGATGTATCTAAGCTGGATATGAAGGTTGGCGATTATTACTATATTAAGGCTGATCTGTCTCCTAAGGACAGTACGGACACGAATCTGGTTTGGGAATCCAGTGATACGAAGGTGGTAACCGTGGATGCGAACGGTAAGGTTGTGGCCAAGTCAGCCGGACAGGCAATTATAATGGTCCGGACGGAGGCGGGCGGCATTGCCTACTGTAAGGTTACGGTATCTCAGCCGGTGAAAGGGCTGATTATCAACTTTACTGAGAAGACAATTTATGTCGGAGATAAATTTGAGCTGAAGGCGTCCGTATCACCGAGTGAAGCATCACAGCTGGGAGTTGTCTGGATGAGCTCCAATCCGGAGGTTGCTACCATTGATGAAGACGGTGAAGTAAAGGGTATAGCAGGAGGAACCACCCTGATCACCTGCACAACCGTAGAGGGAAGCTATACAGCGACCTGCGTACTTACCGTTAGAGAATTGGTTACTTCGATTAAACTTAATTATGATAATTATAAGCTTGGTATAGATAAGACAGTGATACTGGAAGCTACGGTATCTACACAGACGGCTACCAATAAGAAGGTAACCTGGAAATCCAGTAATACCAAGGTTGCTACTGTGAACAGTAAGGGTAAGGTTACCGGTGTTTCCTATGGATTTGCAACGATTACCGCTACAGCGAAGGACGGCAGTGAGGTGGAAGCCACCTGTGATATCGAAGTAGTGAAGCCGGTTACCCGGGTATCCCTGGATAAAGCATATCTGGCGATGCTGGTCGGAGATAGTGTTGAGCTAAAGGCAACCGTGGAACCGAAGAGTGCTACCTATGGCAAGGTGGCCTGGACCTCCAGTGATGATAAGGTAGCATTGGTGGATGAAGACGGGTTTGTAACGGCAATCGCACCGGGTACGGCAACGATCACAGCCCAGGCACTGGATAACAGTGGCAAGAAGGCAGTATGCTATGTAACAGTCAGCAACCGGGTTCCCGCAACCGGTGTTACTCTGGCTAATAAATCTTTGGTTATGGTACCGGGAGAAGACAAAACCGTACAAGCGGTCTTAGCTCCGGTTAATTCCACGGACCGTCTTTCCTGGAGCTCAGATAATGTGGCAGTAGCCAAGGTTGATGCCAAGACAGGTAAGATCACCGCCAAATCGATTGGAACTGCAAACATTACAGTAATGACTGCTTCCGGTAAAACCGCTACGATTGAAATTACCGTAATCGGACTGAATATCACGAGTCTGGAACTGGAGCAATATACGGAATACTACTTAACGGTTGAGGGTACCACCTCAAGAGTTATCTGGGATATCACAAATCCAGCAGTGGCAGTGGTAAGTAACGGCAAGGTAAGTACCAGAGCGACCGGTACTGCAGTAATTACAGCGCAGGTTAACGGAAGGAAGCTGCAATGTAAGCTGAAGGTAACAAAAATACAATAGGCATAAAAGAACACCAGGATAGATGAATCACTGGGATACAAATATTAAGCCCTGAGGAACCGGAAATAATCCGAGCCTTCAGGGCTTTTTGTTGGCGGTAGGCAGCCACAGGCAGACAATCCGGTTTCGTTTTTTACTCAAAATCCGCCCGGTTAAGGAGCTGTCTGTAAGACAGTACCCGAACATTATCGTTATTTTGATCATTTTTTCGAATAATATTATTCAAATAAACAAAAAAATAAAATGACAAAGAGATAAGATTGATAAAATATTTCCATTATGCTACAATACTTTCAGAACATACGTTTATTTTTAAGTAGAGACACCAGAGGATAAGTTAGGAGGAGGCAAATGTTAGTCAGTCTTCATGTCAAGAATTTTGCCATTATTAACGAAGTAGAAGTGAACTTCAAGGATCATCTGAATATCATGACCGGTGAGACTGGCGCCGGTAAATCCATCATCATCGGTTCAATCAATGCCGCACTCGGAGCTAAGGTACCGAAGGATATTCTAAGAAGCGGTGCAGAATATGCCTTGGTTGAACTGGTTTTTGAGACGCAGGATGAGAAGGTTTTTGCTATGCTGCGCGAGCTGGAGCTTCCGGTGGAGGATAACCAGATTATTATAACTCGTAAGATTATGCCAAACCGAAGCATCCTAAGAATTAACGGGGAGAATGTGACCGGGAATGCACTGGCTTCGATAGCCGGGTTATTGATTGATATCCACGGTCAGCATGAGCATCAATCCCTGCTGAATAAGGCAAAGCATCTGGATATAGTAGATCGTTTTGCGAAGAATGAGATTGGAAGCCTTAAGCTTGATCTGGAACAAAGCTATAAGCGATATATGAGCTTGAAGCAGGAATATGAGAATGCCGGAATCGATGAAGAGAAGCGTCTCAGAGAAATCTCCTTTTTAGAATATGAAGTGAATGAGATCAAAAGTGCAGCTTTGATTCCCGGTGAGGATGAGGAACTGACGGTTACTTATAAAAAATTAGCCAATGCAAATACTATTTCGGAAGGACTTCAGAATGTTCATAAATATATGGGCTATGAAGCAGATGCTGCCGGAGATTCTGCCGGAAGAGCACTTAAGCTATTGATGAAGCTTACGGAATACGATGAGGCGATCGGAGATTTTCTTTCACAGGCAACCGATATCGAGGCGATGATTAACGATTTTAACCGGGGATTATCACAATATATCGATGGTATGGAGAACAATGAAGAAGAACTGGATCAGGTCACCAGAAGACTGGATCTGATCAATCATTTGAAACAAAAGTACGGAAATTCCATTGAGGGAATTATCCGCTATTGCAGGGAATGCGAAGAGAAGCTTCTTAAATATCAGGACTATGATGTATTTATGGAGAAGCTGAAGAAGTCTCTGGAGGAAGAGGAAGCAAGCTTAAAAATGCTCTGCGGTAAATTATCCGACATCCGAAAGATGAAGTCGAAGGAGCTGACTACTAGAATACGAGAAGCTTTGCTGGCTTTGAACTTTCTGGATGTTCAGTTTGAAATGATTTTTGAACGAACCGGAAGTTATTCGGTGAATGGCTTTGATGATGCGGAATTTATCATCTCAACGAATCCGGGCGAAGAACTGAAGCCGCTTTCCAGGGTTGCATCCGGCGGTGAGCTGTCACGTATTATGCTGGGGATCAAATCCGTATTGGCGGATAAGGATGAGATTGAAACCCTGATCTTCGATGAGATTGATGTAGGTATCAGCGGAAGAACAGCTCAGAAGGTTTCCGAGCAGTTATCGTTCATTGCCAGACACCACCAGATTATCTGTATTACCCATCTGGCACAGATTGCAGCAATGGCGGATTCCCATTTTGTAATTGAGAAGCAGACTGACAAAACTACAACTCAGACCTTAATCAGAGAACTGGATGAGCCGGAACAGATTGAAGAATTAGCTCGAATCCTGGGTGGAGCGGTAATAACTGACAGGGTGAGGGAAAATGCGAAAGAGATGAAAGAACTGGCTTCTTCTACTAAAATATACACGCTTTAAAAAATAAAAACCGAGAATACTAACAAAGAGGATATACAATACTATTGTATATCCTCTTTGTGATTTTGTAATGCTAAGCAGGCATCGGTTAGCAGGGTGATTTTCGGTATAAGAGGATAACTACGCATAGAAGAATGACATGAGGTGTGAAAGGATGAGGAGTAGAAGAAGATACAGAAGGATCTTAATATATGTATTTTGCTTAAATATCATTGCGATTGCAGGTTTAACATATTATCACATAGAGAGAAGCATACCGGATGAGATTAAAATACTGGTGGACACCCAACAGAAATTCGATTTTAATATGCCGGTGGAAGCGAATATTACGACAGGTGACATAGGGACGATCAGTGTAAATGATTTAAGAGTTCCTTCTAATGAGATAGAATTTGATATGAATCGGCCTTTTACTTTAGAGTCCTCCGAAACAGGAAGCTATAATATCAGTCTGAAGCTGTTCGGTTTATTTAACTTCAAGAACATATCACTGGATGTTATTGATACGGCAGAATTGATTCCCTGCGGTACCCCGATCGGTATCTATATAGAGACAGACGGAATTCTGGTCCTGGGAAACGGTAGGATTACCGGTGAGGATGGGTTGAATTATGAGCCGATAAGTAATAAGTTGAAATCAGGCGATTATATTCTGGCGATTAACGGTAAGTCTGTCAGTGAAAAAAATGAATTGATCAAGGAGATTCAAAAATCAAACGGTCAGGATATCAACCTTCTGATCCGGAGAAATGATGAGAATATGTCTGTAAAGATAACTCCGGTAAAGACAGCAAGCGGTAGCTATAAGATTGGAGCCTGGATCCGTGATAATACCCAGGGGATTGGAACGTTGACCTTTATCTCCCCTGACGGACACTTCGGCGCACTGGGTCATGGTATTACGGATATTGATACCGGTCTATTGATGGAGATCAGGGACGGAACCATCTACCAGGCAGAGATCATGTCAATCGTAAAGGGGAAGGAAGGAGAACCGGGAGAGCTGATCGGAATGATCCGGCAGCAGGACCGATACAAAATCGGTGAGATCACAGAAAATACCTATCAAGGCATCTTTGGTAATGTAGACAGAAGATATTCTGGTCTGGAGAATATGAAGCCGTTGAAAATAGGTCTGAAGCAGGAGGTTAAAAAGGGAAAGGCTTATGTCAGATGTATGGTTGACGATAAAGTAAGCGATTACGAAATCGAGATAGAAAATGTGGATATGGGAAATAGCAATCATAGCAAGGGACTGGTAATCCGCATTACGGATGAACGACTGTTAAATGCAACCGGCGGTATTGTTCAGGGGATGAGCGGCAGCCCTATTATTCAAAATAATAAAATAATTGGTGCGGTTACACATGTATTTATACAGGATTCAACCAAAGGTTACGGTACTTTTATCGAAAACATGGTAAATAATTTAGAATAAGGATATCTTTTGTTATAAAAAGAAGTCGACGAAAAATTATATAAAATATATTGATTGTAAACTATCCAACAGCAAATAAACTGTATAATATTTCCAGTTCTACAAAATATTGTGGTTACAGATTTTTCTCCTAATATGTCCTTATGATATCTGTCGAATGGTGCGATAAGAACCATTTGAATGTTTATAATGATGCAGATATAATTTCAGTATGGTAAAAATTTACAGATAATCTTGCGTTCAAGATACATTGAAAATGTTGAAATCTTGGATTTAGTGGTACTATATGACTATTTATGTAAAAAGTTAATAAAAAAAGTCGTACATTTACATTTATAATTTGGCAGTATTGCTAATGCGATAGTTATTGACTGTAAATTATGGAAGATTTATAATAATAGTCATAAACACCATGAACAACAAAATGATTAACTCAACAACACAAAAAGTGAAATTTAATGTACGGACAACCAATCGGTCATTGGGAGATGGATTATCAAGGTACTATAAACTGAGTAGAATTAGAATAATGTTATGGAGGTTGGATGGTAAATGGGAAAGATTAATGTGGCAATTGTTGATGACAATGAAAGGATGGTCAACCTTTTGGAGGATATCCTGAAGGAGGATGCTGATATCGAAGTAGTAGGCAAGTCGGAAAATGGTATCGATGCATTGGAAATGATCAAAGAGAAAAAACCGGATGTCGTATTATTGGATTTAATTATGCCGAAGCTGGACGGGCTCGGTGTTATGGAGAAGGTAAGACGGGATTCCGAATTTAAGAAAAGTCCTTCCTTCATTGTCATTACTGCAATAGGGCAAGAAGGAGTTACAGAAAACGCATTTGAATTAGGGGCGAACTACTATATTATGAAACCCTTTGATAATAATGTGGTGTTATCAAGGATTAAACAGATCAAGGGAGACTATCATAATAAGCTGATTGATAACCACAGAGTAAGTGCTTATGAGAATAAGAGTGCTTATATGGAACGAAACTTAGAATCCGATGTTACGAATATCATTCATGAGATAGGAGTACCCGCACATATTAAAGGCTACCAGTACTTAAGAGATGCAATTATGATGTCAGTAAATGACGCTGAGATGCTGAACTCTATTACGAAGCTCCTATATCCTTCGATTGCTAAACGTCATAAGACCACGCCCAGCAGGGTAGAGAGAGCAATCCGTCATGCAATTGAGGTCGCTTGGAGCAGAGGCAAGATGGACACAATTGATGAGCTGTTCGGATACACCGTAAGTAACGGAAAGGGCAAACCGACCAACTCGGAATTTGTTGCTCTGATTGCAGATAAGATCCGTCTGGAATATAAGCTTAGAGCATAGTAATGAATTGGTTATTAGAGATGTCGTAAAACGGCATCACGTTAGGGAGAGAGAAAAGAGTCGGCGATTTAAGCCGGCTCTTTTGCGTTGCATATCTACCTTGAATATCTTATCGGTTAATCAGAAATAATAATTCTGAATGACTTGAAAGGAGTATGAATCATGGCAGATAATAACGATAAACTTGAAAACCTAAAAAAGAGAAGTACGGGAACGGCTATTTTCACGACAGATATGGGTACAGGAAAGGAAGGAAATATCACTCCGCTCGGCTCTGCGGTAAATACTGATAAGTTGTTAGAGAATAATAAGGTTCAGAGCGCAGGCGCACCGGGAAGTGCAGGAATGGTCGGCAGTAAGAGATGGATTGCTGCCCACACGGATCAACAGGGCAAAATGAAAAGCGATACGGAAAAATTTACTTAATCATATACAAATGATTTGCATCTTTATTATAGGATATGCTATGATAAGAGGCATATGAGCTTTAATAGGTATGTTAACTAAACTTTTAAGATAAAAAAGTAAGAATAAGTAGAAATTAGTTATTTAAAAATGCACAAAAAAAATCCAGCTACTAAATAAAAAACCAACATTATCATAATATTCTCTAAAATAGAAATAAGTTCTTGATATTTCTACTTGAATTAGGTAAAATGTGATTGAGAAAAATTTATCAATCATGGCTTAGTAGGCATTTTCTCAAGAATCAGACTCAAAATGTACGTTATAACAATGCCTCCGGTGACAACGCATGCGGTGCATGCCTTACAATGTTTCCTGTAGGAGACCTTGGTGTTGTTATACAAATAAATATTTAATTAGGAGGAATTAAATCATGGCAGTAAAAGTAGCAATTAATGGTTTTGGACGTATCGGCCGTCTTGCATTCAGACAGATGTTCGGTGCAGAAGGTTATGAGATCGTTGCAATTAACGATTTAACAGATGCTAAGATGTTAGCACACTTATTAAAATACGATTCCGCACAGGGCAGATATGCGAAGGCTGATACAGTTGTAGCTAAGGATAATTCCATCGTTGTTGACGGCAAAGAGATTCAGATTTATGCTCAGAAGAACCCTGCTGATTTACCGTGGGGCAAGCTTGGTGTAGATGTAGTTCTGGAGTGCACAGGTTTCTTCGCATCCAAGGCAAAATCTCAGGCACATATCGATGCAGGTGCTAAGAAGGTTGTTATCTCCGCACCGGCTGGTGATGATCTTCCTACCGTAGTATTCAGCGTTAACGAGAATATCTTAAAGGCAAGCGACACCATCATCTCTGCAGCTTCCTGCACAACTAACTGCTTAGCTCCTATGGCAGATGTATTAAATAAATTAGCTGCAATTGATAAAGGTTACATGGTAACCATTCATGCATATACCGGTGATCAGATGACACTGGACGGCCCTCACGCTAAGGGTGATTTAAGAAGAGCACGTGCTGCTGCAGTAAATATCGTTCCTAACTCCACAGGTGCTGCTAAGGCAATCGGCCTTGTAATTCCTGAGTTATCCGGCAAGTTAGACGGCGCTGCACAGAGAGTTCCTGTTCCTACAGGTTCCACCACCATCTTAACAGCAGTTGTTAACGGTAAGGTTACCAAGGATCAGGTTAATGCAGCAATGAAGGCAGCTCAGAGCGCATCCTTCGGCTACACTGAGGACGAGATCGTGTCCTCCGATATCATCGGCATTACTTATGGTTCATTATTCGATGCTACACAGACCAAGTGCATGGATATGGGCGACAAGACCTTAGTAAAGGTTGTTTCCTGGTACGATAACGAGAATTCGTATACAAGCCAGATGGTAAGAACCATTAAATTCTTTGCAGAGCTTCAGTAATAATTCATTGATCCATTATGGGTCCGGTCGATCAGGACCGGACCCTTATTTTATTGTTTTACATGAAAATAAAATCCTCGAAAGGAGTTATTACAATGTTAAATAAGAAATCTGTTGACGATATCAATGTCAAAGGCAAAAGAGTTTTAGTAAGATGTGATTTTAATGTTCCGATCATTGAAGGCAAGATTACCGATGAGGTACGTCTTGTAGAGGCTCTGCCCACCATCAAGAAGTTAATCAATGATGGCGGTAAGGTTATTCTGTGCTCCCATCTTGGCAAACCGAAGGGA
>JAEYQV010000022.1 GCA_023409835.1 Bacillota bacterium | reverse complement strand
TAGCCCGGTCTTGCCTGCTCCCCCCAGATCATTCTGCCGTGGTCCGGACGCACAACACCATCAAAGCCAATCTCATGAAGTGCTTTCACAATTTCATACATATCAAAATCACCGTCGCAGGACAGATGAGCGCTTTCGTGGAAGACACCGTCACAGTCGAATTTAACATTTCTTAAGTGAGCAAAATGAATTCTAGGACTGATCTTCGGATTACGGATAATCTGCGGCAGATTATTCCTTCGATTACTTCCCAGGGAACCGGTACAAAGGGTAAAACCATTATAAATACTGTCATTTAAGGAAGCAATCTCCTCCAGTGCTTTCTCGCTGGTAACAATTCTTGGCAGGCCGAATACACTCCAGGCCGGATCGTCCGGATGGATTGCCATCTTAATCTGATATTTCTCGCAAACAGGCATAATGGAATCCAGGAAATATTTCAGGTTCTGCATCAGCTGCTCTGCGGTAACTCCCTTATACTTCTCAAATAAGTCCATGATTTCATCCCTGCGGTTCGGTTCCCAGCCGGGAAGGATAAAGCCGCAGCTCTCCCTCTCCATACGCTCGAACATCGTCTCCGGTTGAATTCCTTTGATGATATTCTCGTCATAGGCCAGGGCATAGGACCCATCCTCCAGCTTCATCGCCAGCTCCGTTCTGGTCCAGTCGAAGATTGGCATGAAATTATAGCAGACCATATGAACCTCTGCCTTACCCAGATTCTCAAGGGATTGCTTATAATTTTCAATGTATTGCTCTCTAGAAGGCAGTCCTATCTTAATGTCCTCGTGGATATTCACGCTCTCGATGCCGATCAGCTTCAGACCGCTTTCCTCCACTTCCTTCTTTAAGCTAAGAATATCCTCCAGTCCCCAAGCCTCTCCGACCGGGATATCATGCAGGGAGGATACCACTCCGCTCACCCCCGGTATTTGTCTGATCTGATCCAGTGCAACGCTGTCATGCTTATGACCGAACCACCGCAGTGTCATGTCCATATACTAAACTTCCTTTCATCCCCATTATTCTTAAGACAAATAATATTACCTATCCAAATATTATATAAGATTTATTACCGTTCTGTAAAATGAATTGACGATTATTAATAACGAATGACTTTTTTGAGGAACAAAAGACAAGGGACTCCCATAGGAATCCCCTGTCTGTTTAATGAAATCAATGAATTACGTAATATGATATACTGTCAGGGCGCTTATATTTACTGTTTTGTTATTACCAGATTATCAATATAGTAGTGATAAGCCGGTGTTGCACCTTCTGCATCTTTATATTGAGGTGCAATAATAACCGATGTTGCTGCATCCAATGTGAAGGTGTATGTAACATCCGTCCATGAATTATTGCTAATAACAAAGTCCCCACCAAGCTGACTATAAGTGCTCGTCAGTAATCTAACCTTTTCTGTTTCAGCTACAGCATTTTTTACTTTGGCAGATATTGTATAAGTACCGGCAGAAGCAAAATGGAAGCCTACTCCTCTATAGTCCTCTCCTGCAGCGAAACTAACCTCATAACAGCCATTACTGTTGTCATAACCAACCCCTGTATCTGTTACTACATTCTTAGTTCCCCAGTTATGCACTCCGCCTTCAGTTGTAGTATCCCAAGCGGCAGTAAAAGGATCTACTCCATCTTCAAAGTCTGCTGAGAGTAATTCATTTGTAGGAACCTTCTTAACAAGTACAATATCATCAATATAATATGTAGTTGCTTCACCGCCTAAACTTGCACCGCAATTTATACCAAGAGCAATTTTAAAGGTTCCTGATAAATGACTGTTCACGCCGTTCAATGAAAGAGAATAAGGTAGAAAATCCGGCTGAGTACTACTCAGATTATTATCTAACTTTGCTACTATTTGATTTGTTGTATTGGCACCAAAGCCTGAACTTAATGCGGTATTAGCCTCTACGAAAATCGGTTTATAGGTAACGTCGCCGGCCTTATACCATAATTTGAATTCAATCTTTGAATAGTCTGCTAAAGTAGTTCCTGCCGGCAGGCTAACATTTAACACAGGAGCAGCATTATAGTTTGTTGGTAATACTTTTAATGCACGGTTATTGTAATCTTTACCTGCAATAACCGTTTCCTGAACGGATGCAGTACATTCTCCGTCATACCAATTCATATATCCGTCTGCCGCTGTTCCAATCGCCTTATCTTCAAAGTCCTGTAATACAACTATCTTATCATTTACAGTTACTTTGAAGGTATCAGTAATTGTCTCATCATCACAAACAGTAGAGGCTGTAATGTTAGCTGATCCGTTCTTTATTGCTGTTACCAAACCTGTCGGGCTAACGGTAGCAACACTTACATCATCGGATGCCCATGTCACATCAGCTGCATACGGTGTATTGTTCAAGGTTGCTGTTGCTGTCAGTTGAACTGTCTCACCTAAGGTAGTTAATGTTTTATTCCCTTTATCTAGCGAGAAACCAAAAACACGTTTGGTAGGATCTACGGTAATGACACCGGTGGCCTTAAAGCCTCCATCTGCTGTAGTGACATAGATATTTGCTGTTCCACCACCAACTGCTGTTACGACACCCGAGCTGCTTACCCATGCAACAAGAGGGTTATCGGATATCCAGGTAACAGCTGTATTCTCTGCCCCTGCAGGTGTTATATTAGCTGTAAGCTGCTGGCTCTGACCGATACCGAGAGTAGCGGCGGCCGGCTGGATTGAGACTCCGCTTACCTTCACTATGTCTCTCACAGCTGCAATCTCCACCTTAACATTATCAAGGTAAAAATTATCCATCGTATTGCTTCCGTCACCAACAGTTTCAAAATAGATCAGGGAATATGCATCTGATACTTCGAATGTACCTGTGAGAGTCCCCCACTGTCCCTTATTCACAGTGGTAGCAGCCACCTGGTCATAAGAACCATTTACTGTGCACTTAAACTGCTGAGTACTATATTCTCCGCTGTTGTACATTACATCCGCAGTAACTCTTACGGTAATATGCTTTCCTGCTATGCTTGGCACATAAGCTGCAAGACTGATTGCCGGTGTATACCAAGGCTGTGTTCTATTGATTATCAATAGTGATTTACTGCTGTTGTTCCCTGTATCAGCCATAATAAATACCGGTGAATTGTTCTTTATCAGAGAAATCCTTCCGTCGTCAAAGTTATTCTCAAGAATCACATCACCTACATTATAGGATATAGGCGCACTAACCTCTACAGGTGCATTCACACCGGGAACCATTACAATTGTACCCGATTCATTAATATGAGTTACAGGCGTATTTGTTGTATTTTCACTAATCATTCCGCCTAACATTAATTGAATGCTTGCACCACTGCCGGTGGAAGATAAGAAATTTATTACTGCACCCAGTAGCAGGTTGGTATTAGAACCGTTATTGCTCAGGTTTCCTACCGGAGCACTCACATTGACATGAGCTCCCGATGAAGTGGGTAGAATACTAAGCATATCCGTAGGAACCTGAAGATTAAGGTTTGGACTGCCGCCAAGTGTCATACTTCCGATCGTAGATTCCTGCATATTATTCATTTGGATCGGACCGGATCCGGGTGCGGCCATTATACTTGCTGTAGGTATTAAGCAGCTTTGGAATCCCAAAGTGATGCTGTCACTGCAGGAGTTATTAATCATTAAGCTACCCTGGAAGCCTGTCACAAGCACTGGCGCACTAGGCGGAGCGATAAAATTATAGGCCAATGAACCAACGAAAGAAGTAGGATCCTGGCTGAGATTCAGGCCTGTTCCGCCGGAAACACTATCGATATGGGAATTACTCACTACATGGATGAAAGGCGTCAGGGGAACTATAGCAGTTGTAAGAGATACAATATCATCCAGTGTTTCTTTCACTTCTACTGATTTAGCAGAGGTATCATATAGGAACACTTGGTAATCGCCCTGTTCAAGAACCAGCTTATTCTTGATATCCATTTCAGAGAGATAGATCTGTGCATCTCCAACTGTATTTTGAATATATACATTACCATATACTCCATCCAACACAAGAACTTCGTTATCGGCGTCTACCAGCTTCTTATCAATAACAAGGTCCTCTAATACCTTAATCGTTATCTTTTCACTGGCCTTACTATTGTTCTTAGCGCTAACCGTAATCACTGCACTGCCCGGAGCTACCGCTGTGATTAGGCCGGTTCCGGAAACAGTAACAACACCGTGATCGGAGGAGACATAGCTTACCCCTTTATAGGTTGCATTTTCCGGCTCCATAGTTATTTTTATCTGCTTCGTCGTTCCTACAGACATCGTAGCCTTCTGGAAATTAGTATAGATATTGCTTACTTTAATACTCTCTGAAGCGGAAGCGGTAATAAGGTTGACATTTAACACCAATGCAACTGTGAGGATAACTGCCAATAATTTCTTAAATGATCTCATATTATTTCCCTCCTGCTACTTCAGTGATTACAAATTCGTCCGCAAGGAAGCTTAAGGTCGCATTACTAGAGGTTTCAAAGTATACTTCACAGGTATCCGTATCCGCATCGACAGTAAAGGTCCCTTTTAATTCTGTCCATACTCCCTTCTTAACCTCGACATCGCCGGTAATCTGCGGCCAGGTGTTACCATTTTTCTGTTCGGTAATTTTGAACATCTCAGTATCATTGCCCTCGGTATACTTAACCCAACCGGTAACCTCATAGGTCTTACCCTTCTTAACGAGGCTGGTTACATCCATGGAGGCTCCATGCCATACGTCGGTACGATTCGTGATAGACAGACAGCCCTTCTTGCCGTCTGCACCGGTCTCTTTTACTACTTCAATGAGTGCACCGCCTCTGCTGAGGAAATTACCGGCATCTGATGTAAAATGCTCTTCTACAAGTGCTTTGCTAACAACCGGCGTCGGAGTTACCGTTACAGTAGGTTTTTCTTCAACATATTCCTCCCCATCAGAAATAACCTTAATGGTAACGCTATCCTTTCTCCCGCTGAAGCTGGTTGCCGTAATGGTAACCTTTCCTGCCTTCTTCGCTTTGAAAACACCATTACTGGCAGGGTCAGCAATAGCCTTGTCACTGGATGACCAGGTAACCGTATCATTTGCTGTCTTCGGTGTAATTGTAACGTTAAGATTATAGGTCTCACCAACCTTCAGACTGGTAATCTTATTATTAATCTCAACCTTTACCGCCGGTTTAACAACAGTAACTTTCGCATACAATCGGTAAGTAGTCTTATCCGCTGTTGTAATTACACAGTGGATATTGACTTTACCCTTAGCAACACCCTTTACTACACCGCTTGCAGCGTCAACTGTTGCGATCTTGGTGTTAGCACTGCTCCACTTAACCTTAGCACCCTTCGCTTCAGTCTCCAGATTGAAGTCAAAGGTTTTACCGACGCAGATTGTCTGCTCATCGGAGTTTAATTCGAAAGCTTTCTTTGCTTCCTTCGCTGCGAATGCCGGTGTAATAGTGGATAATACCATCGCAACCGTCAGGATGAAGGTAGCCACCATTTTAAATGTTCTTGTGTAAAGCCTATTCATTTTCTTTTACCTCCTCTTAATATTCAACAATGTAACTTTTGCCATCCCTCTTACCGGTTTCCTATTTATCTCCAGTTTATGCCTCCCCACAGGCCATAAGCCATAACCCCTACCGGTAAGCTGCTGTATACATAGCTGCATATCTTGCTTCCTAACTACACCTCCTTCTAATAAACTATTTAGTTCTTTAGTAATAGATCTTTCTATGGTATCTATCATCCACACCGGATTTACGATAAAAATACGTATTAATCCGGTCACACCATTCGTTCGCACTCTCTTTCTGTAGCATAAATCGTTCCAGTACTCTGGTATAGATATCCTCAGGAAGCAGTCCGTTCAGGCTCTTCCAGCTCTCAAGCATTCCTGCCGCTTCTGACGCCCCTTCAAAATGAGTATCATAGATATGCTGGATCAGGGTTTTGCCCGTTTTAAGCCTGTAATCATAGGTTACATAATGAAAGAAAAGCAGAAGCTCTTCCGGGCAGGTTTCTATCTTCTCATACATGGATGCATTCGGTTCATTGTACTGAGCGGTATATCCGGTTCCCTTCATCGTTCGGTCAACGCCCAACCCGTTTCTGTCAGCTCTATGGTAAGTCCCCCATTTGTCATATTCGTAGCCATCCACGTTCGGACCATAATGGTGGTTTGGATTTACCATCCAGCCAATACCGAGAGGGGAGGTGTATTTCTCATAGGTAGACCAGGAGTTCATCAGAATATCCATCGTCACTGTGAAAACCTTTTCATTATGCGGAAATGTCTGTCTGATCCATTCCTCAGCAATCCTCTCTGCTGTCAATCCCGTATCCCAGCTTAATCTTCCGTATCCATATAGATTTGCTGCAGCCAGATCATGGCCGGTCCAGTTATAATCATCACCGGTGTTGGAGACTGCCGCCATACCACAATAGGACTGCCGATACGTTCTACCGGCTACGATATCCGCTATGGTGGCAGCTTCATTCTCTGCATAGGTTTCAAAATTCAGGACTTCCTTCCACATGGGGAGCAGATAACATACGTGCTTCTGCTGACCGGTATATTCCTGTGCAATCTGAATCTCCAGAATCATGTTAGTCTTCTTTAATCCTCCAAACAACGGCGATACCGGTTCTCTTACCTGAAAATCCATCGGTCCGTTTTTAATCTGGAGGATAACATTTTCATCAAAATCTCCATCCAGTCCTATAAAATTATCATAAGCTGCCTTGGCTCGATCCGTCTTATAATCTCTCCAGTCCTGCTGACAGTTATATACAAAGCAACGCCAGATTAACAGTCCGCCATATGGATGCAACGCTCTTGCGAGGACATTGGCACCATCTGCATGAGTTCTGTTATAAGTGAAGGGACCCGGTCTGCCCTCAGAATCGGCTTTCACCAGGAATCCACCAAACTCAGGAATTTTTTGATATATATTTTTTACACAGTCCTTCCACCAATCAGCAACTCCTGCATCCAGCGGGTCAGCCGTTGTGAGGCCTCCGATCTCGATCGGTGCCGCAAAGTTTACACTTAAGAACAGCTTAATACCATAGCCTGCAAAAATATCTGCCAGTTCCTTTAATTTACCCAGATAACGGTCGGTAATCAATCCGGTAGCAGCCGCTCCACGAACATTCACATTATTAATAACTACTCCGTTGATCCCAATCGATGCTGCAAGTCTAGCAAAATCCAAGTTCCTATTATTTACAATTATTTCTTCGGATTGAAAGAAAAAAGATTGCCCGGAATAACCTCTTTCAATATCACCCTCCATATTGTCCCAGTGGTTCAGCATTCGCAGGGGATTCATAGGCTTCTCAGTAATATTAAGGTTATTTACTATTTCTCCGGCAGCTATCCTTCGAATCAGTGCAAAAGTACCGTATAAAAGGCCCTTCTCAGTTTTACCTGTAATCCGGAGCACTCTCTCATCCTGCTCAATCCGGAAGCCTTCCTCTCCAAGTGATTGCTCCGAAGGGTCAATAACGAGATGTATTCCTTCTTCATTTCCATCCGGATTGCCATTCTCAATCACTGTAGCTTTTATATCAAGAATGTGTTTCAGTGCAGTTGTTATTTCCTTTACCGCATTCTGTGCAATTATTCCGAATTGGTTATCTGAGCTAATCATGTAAATTTTTTTAAATAGATCTGAACCGGGATCGTTCTTAACCGGGTTATAGCTTAACCAGCATTGGCTGTATTCCATTTTATTTCTCCTTGTTGCAAGCTTAATGAGGTGTGTCTCTAAGTAGCTGAGGTGCTTTTATTTTTTATCTTATAGGGAGTAATACCTTATGATAAAGCAAGGCGGACCTGCTCTGCGCCCGCCCTGCTCCTTTTCATAGTATTACAGAATTGAAGTCTTTGTGGAACGCATAATCTTGCAATAGGGTTTCTTCCCTGTCAGTTTGATGCTTCTTGTGTCCGGTTGATTGGTACCGATAAATACCTCATATTCACCTTCATGGAGCATGAGCTGTCCCTGATTGTCGTAAAGTCCAAAAGCCTCATCATTTAATGTTATTTGTATTGTCTTTGTTTCGCCGGGATTTAGATGAAGCTTCTTTAACCCCTTCAGCTGCCAGTTGGGAGCTCCCTCCACCTTTACCTTAACATATACCTGGATGGTTTCCGCTCCTGACATATCACCGGTATTAGACACATCAACAGAACAGTTAATTACCTTGCCCGGTTCTATTTCCTCCGCATCTACGGTTATATTGGATAGTTCAAAATTCGTATAGGAGAGACCATAGCCAAACGGGTACAGAGCTTCATTCTCCATATAGCGGTAAGTCCTGTTCTTCATACTATAATCGGTGAAGTCAGGTAATTCTTCCGTGGTGCGGTAGAAGGTAACCGGAAGCTTGCCCTCAGGAGAAGCGTCACCAAATAATATCTGAGTAATCGCTCTTCCTCCCTGTGCACCGGGATACCAGCCCTGTACAATTGCAGGAATGTGTTCATCCGCCCATGGAATACTGAGCGCACTACCGGATAAAAGTACCAGAACAATCGGTTTACCGCTCTTATACAATTCGGCAAGGACCTCCTCCTGAATACCCGGAAGCTTTAGATTCGGCTTATCACCGCTGGCAAATTCATTCCCCTGATCTCCTTCTTCCCCTTCCAGTCCGGGATCAAGTCCGAAGCAGGCAATTACAACGTCACTCATTTCACATACTGCACGGGCTTCTGCAATTCTATCGTTTTCAATCCCAAGACCCTGTACCTTATTCTTAAACAGATGGCAGCCCTCTGAGTAATATACACGGGTATAGTCACCCAGATACTCCTTAATCCCCTCCAGTATGGTGACATATTCGGACGCTGTACCTTCATAGTTGCCTACAAGTGCCTTGCGGTTATCCGCATTCGGTCCGATGACTCCGACCGTCCTTATCTTACTTCTATCCAGTGGAAGAAGGTTGTTCTCGTTCTTTAACAGAACAATGGATTTTCTGGAAGCCTTCAGGTTAAGCTTCTTATGTGCCTTATTATCTACCTGGTCATAGCCAATGGCATGAAACGGAACCTTCTCCGGGCTGTCAAATAATCCAAGCTTCATCCTTGTCGTAACCAGTCTGGTTACTGCCCGGTCAATTGTCTCTTCCTTCACAAGTCCGTCTCTTACTGCCAGAAGGAGATTACCGTACAGATTCCCACAGTTTAAGTCACAGCCGCTATTCATTGCCAATGCAACGGACTCTACCGGCGTTGAAGTAACCATATGATACTCATGGAAATCCTTAATTGCCCAACAATCAGAGGTTACATGACCTTGAAAGCCCCATTCTTCACGAAGGATATCGTTCAATAAGGTTTTACTGCCACAGCAGGGCTCGCCGTTGGTACGATTGTATGCACCCATGACAGCCTCTACACCTGCTTCCTGAACGCAGGCCTTAAATGCAGGCAAGTAGGTCTCATAGAGATCCTGTTTGGATACCTCGGCATTGAAGCTGTGTCTGATATCCTCCGGTCCGGAATGAACTGCAAA